>DDJH01000035.1:223-26387 GCA_002338895.1 Lentisphaeria bacterium UBA1829
CCCGCAAAAAGACCATCCTTGATGATGACATCCCAGGTCCCCCGTCCGCCGGTGGTCAGCTTCAGATTCTCCAGAAACGTCGGAACGTCGGGAACCAGTTTCGACGGATTGAAAAACAGCAGGAAGTACGTCCCGGGATGCCGCAGAAGAATCGCGCTCAGATACCGTTCCTCGTAACTCAGACACGCATCCCGGTCCGGATATTTTTTCCGGTCGGAGAACTCCTTCTCGAAGGTGATCGCATACTGCTCCCGGTAAAACTGCGCGGGAATGCCGTTGACCCGGCTCTCCACCACCGAGGCGTTGTGACGCAGCGAGTCGGCGGAAACCTCGTCCAGACGCCATCCCGAGCCGATCCGTGCGTTCCGGATCACCCACGGCGCAAGAATCAGTACAAACAGCGCAAATGCGATGACGGCCCGGAGAATCCGTCGCCTTCCCGTCGCTCCCGGAACAAAAAACGAGACAAACAGCGCGGGGAATATCCAGAGGACGTTCAGCGGACGGGTCAGCGCGGCAAACGCCGCCGTCGCCGACGACAGAAACAGCTCCTCGTCCTTCCTCTGCCGGACAAACCGGAGAAAGAACAGCAGCTCCAGCGTCACCAGCGTCACAAACATCCCTTCCGAGAGAAACATCGGCGCAAAGGCAATCTCCGTCGGCGAAAACATCATCATCAGCGCCGCCGTGACCGCCACCCGTCTTTTCCCCGAGAACTCCAGCGCCGCCTGATACAGCAGCGGAACCGCCAGCGCCGAGACCGCGCAATGCACAATCACACAGAACGCCAGACTTCCCCCTCCCGCCGCCAGCGCCAGCGCAAGAACAAGCGGATAGAGCGGAACCCGGAGCGCGGTCGGCATTCCTCCCGGGGAACTGTAGGAAAAATCGTTCAGCAGCGACCGCGCCGGCGCCAGATACGTCGCCGAATCAATCCGCATCAGCAGTTCCGGCTCCATCATTCCCCGCAGGCCGTAGAGAGCAAATACCAGAAACGCTCCGGCAAACAGGATCAGCGGCGTCTTCCACGATGAGGCGATCCGGATCATTCCTCCACCTCCTCCGGGAGCACCATTCCCGCCCGCAGGGTTTCCGCCGGGATCGGGTCCCCGAGATTCCTTTGCAGTTCCGCAAGAAATCGCTCCCGGGGGATCTCCTCCGCGCCGAAGTGCAGGAGAAGCGGACTGGGAACCTGGGTGTCAAGCAGTCGGACTCCGCAGTTTCTCAGGGTCAGAACGGCGGAAAGAAGAACGAATTTCGAGGCGTCGGTCTCCCGGTGAAACATGCTCTCCCCGCAGAACACGCCGCCCAGGCTGACTCCGTACATCCCGCCGACCAGTTCTCCCCGTTCGTTCCAGGTTTCGAAACTGTGGACATAGCCTGCGCGGTGGAAATCCCGGTAGGCCCGACGGATCTTGCCGGTGATCCAGGTGCCGTCCTGTCCCTTGCGGCCGATGGTCGAACAGCGGGCGATGACCTCGTCGCAGCATTCGGAAATGGTCAGGCGGAAACGGCTCTTCCGGAGCGACCGGCGGAGTCGCCGCGGAAAATGCAGTTTCTCCGGATAAAGAACGCCGCGGACCGGCGGGGTGAACCACAGAATCTCCCGTTCCCGGATCGGCCATGGAAAAATTCCGTGCGTATACGCGTCGATCAGCATCGGCACGTTCAGGTCGGGCGTGTAGCCGAGACATCCTTCCGGATCCGCCTGCTCCGGCGCCGGGAACAGCCCGGCCGCCGTCATTCCGCGGACTCCAGAAGAAGAGTCCGCAGTGTATGCAGCGCCTTTGCCGCCGTCCGTGCACGGATCTGGGAGCGGCTCCCCGGGAAATGGCATTCGAGCACAAGAACCTTCGCGTGAAGCCGGACTCCGATATAGACCAGTCCGACCGGTTTGTCCGGGCTTCCGCCGCCGGGACCCGCGATCCCCGTGACCGAGATCGCCGCATCCGCGCCGGTCCGTTCCGCAATGCCGTTCACCATCTGTTCGGCGCACTCCCGGCTGACGGCGCCAACCTGTTCCAGAGTCTCCCGGGAAACCCCGAGAAAGTGCATCTTCAGATCATTGGCGTAGGAGACCACGCCGCCGAGAAAGTGTTCCGACGAGCCGGGAATTTCCGTCAGCTGTTCCGCGATCAGCCCCCCTGTGCAGGACTCCGCCGTCGCCAGCAGAATCTTCCGCTCCCCGAGCAGGCGGAGCACCTCCTGCGGCAGAGAGAGAATCCCGTCCGGCAGGCACTCCTTCTGAAACAGATCCCGGACAATTCCTTTCATCTTCTCCAGCTTCTCTCTGCTGCCCGAGGTCAGAAACACCTTGACCATCCCCGGAGATGCGCAGTACGCCGCCGAGACCTCCGGATCCAGCTGCACTTCCAGGCGATCCTCAATTTCCGACTCTCCAATCCCGACGATCCGGAACAGCGCCGTATGGACTCTCCTTTCCTCCTTCTCCTCTCTTTCCGCCAGCAGCGGCAGCACCGAGCGTTCAAACATCGGCTGCAGCTCCGAGGGCGGTCCCGGCAGAAGAAAAACCGTCTTTCCGTTCCGGTTCAGATGAATTCCCGGCGCGGAACCGAATCCGTTCGGAAGCACCTGCGCTCCTTCCGGAATCTCCGCCTGACGGATCCAGTGGATCGGCGCGATTCCCGAATGACGGTTTTTCCAGTAGTCCCGGACGGTCTGTTCCGCTTCCGGACGGCGGAGCAGCGGAACGCCGAACCACTCCGCCACCGCACTTTTTGTCCGATCGTCGTCGGTCGGTCCGAGTCCTCCGGAGAGCAGGACGGTATCGGCTTTGGAGAACGCGTAGTCGAGGGCCTCCCGGATCGCCTCCCGGCTGTCCGGAATTTCCAGCGACACCTCCGGAATGATCCCGATCTCCAGCAGTTTCCCGCCGAGAAACGCAAGATTCGTGTTGACGGTGGCTCCTTTCAGAAGCTCATCGCCCGTGCAGATCAGAGCAATGTGCATGGTCTCCTCCTTCGTCATCCCGCGGATTCGCCGTCGGAAAGAGAAAGCTCGTTGAGGCGCTTTTCCACAAGAAGACGGTATTGTTCCAGCTCCTCCGCCGAAAGATCCGGCGGAATGGAGATCCGTTTGCCAAGATGCAGCGTCACCCGCGAAAACGGTTTCGGAATCTGGAAGCGGTCCCAGCTCTTCAGTTCCCACCGGGAGGCGTAGTTGATCGCCAGCGGAATGATCGGAACCCCCAGCTGGCTGGCCGCATAAATCGGTCCCTGACTCATCCGGTACCGCGGTCCGCGCGGACCGTCGGGCGTAAAGCACACATAGTTCCCCTCCCGGATCTCCCGCAGGACCCCGTGCAGGGCGGAAAATCCCTTCTTCCTGCTGGATCCGCGCACACTCCGCACCCCCATCTGTCCGGCCAGATCCGCAATATACTGCCCGTCCCGCGAGGCGCTGACCACCGCACAGGTCATCTTCCGCACGTGCCGCGGGAAAAGAAGCGGAAGAAACAGCAGCCGGTTGTGCCACGCCACCCCCACCGCGGGCGGATGCGGATCCGAAAGCTCCTGTTCTTCATCAATCAGCTCTTTCCGCAGGGTCGCCCGCCAGAGCAGCAGAATCCATACAATCGGCTTGTAAAACCAGTCCGGAAGTTTTTTGATCTGACGGAATTTATTTTTGAACGACATGCTTCTTCCCGTATTTGCAGATCGTTTGGAGCACACATCCTTCACACGCCGGCCGGTTCGCCTTGCAGACCGTCCGCCCGTGCACAATCAGAAGGTGCGAAAACTGACTCCAGCGCCCCGGATCCAGATGCGCGCACAGCTCCGCTTCGATTTTCACCGGATCCTCCTGCCGGACCAGTCCGATCAGCCGGACCAGCCGTTTGACATGCGTGTCGACCGGAAGTCCCGGCACGTCAAACGCATCTCCCAGCACCACGTTCGCGGTCTTGCGGCCGACTCCGGGCAGTGACGTGAGCTCCTCCATCGTCTCCGGAACCCGTCCTCCGAATTCCTCCGCAATTTTCCTGCATGCGCCGATGATGTTGGCGCCCTTCGCCCGGTAATAGCCGCACCGGCGGATGATCTGTTCCAGCTCCGACGGATCGGCCTGCGCAAATTCCTCCGCCGTCCGGTATTTCGCAAACAGCTCCGGCGTGACCTGATTGACCATCCGGTCCGTGCACTGCGCCGAGAGAATCGTGGCAATCAGAAGCTGGAGCGGATCCCGGTGATCCAGCGCACAGCGCTGCGGTCCGTATTCCGCCATCAGCCGGTCGTAGACCTCGTTGATCGCCTCCCGTTTCGTCATTTCCGTTCTCCGTCCTGCCGGAAGACCGCCAGAAGTTCTTCCGGCGAGGTCACCGCGGTTCCGATCTTCCCGACCACGATTCCCGCCGCCCGGTTCGCAATCTCCGCGGCTTCCTGGTCATCGGCCCCCGCCGCCCGGCAGAGCGTGTAGAGCGCAATGACCGTGTCTCCGGCTCCGGAAACGTCGAAGACCTCCTTCGCCTTGGTCGGAATCGCATGGAGCGCCTTCCGTTTCCGGAAAAGAGCCATTCCCTGCGGGCCGAGAGTGATCAGCAGCGACTCCACATTCCATGTCTTGAGAATGCGCGAAGCCACATGTTTCAGATTTTCATCCTGCTCCACCGGCGACACCGCATCGTAACAGTAGAGCCCCGCCAGCCCGAACGCTTCCGACCGGTTCGGCGTCATCACCGATAGATTCTGAATCTCCATCGGATGCCCCGGATGCGGATCCAGTGCCGTGATAATCCCGTATTCCCGTGCAAGATCCGCAAGATGCTGAATGGTCTCCCGGTCCATCAGTCCCTTGTTGTAATCCTCGAAAATGACCGCATCGATTTTCCGTTCCCGGATCAGCGCCGCCAGCTGTTTCTCCATTTTTGCGGCAACTGCCCTGGAGACCGGAAACACATCCTCGAAATCCACCCGCACAATCTGCTGATTGGCGGTCATGACCCGCATCTTTTCGGTGGTTTTGCGTTTCCGGTCCACGGCAAGGCGTGTCGCATCAATTCCGCTTTCCGCCAGGAGGCGCCGCAGCTCCTCGCCGGCCGCATCCTCGCCGATCACTCCAAATGCGATCGCCTTCGCTCCGAACGATGTGATGTTCCGCATCACGTTCGCCGCTCCCCCCGGCCGCCGTTCCGTTTTCCGGACCCGGAGCACCGGAACCGGCGCCTCCTGCGACATCCGGCTGGCGGACCCGATCAGATACACATCAACCATCAGATCCCCGAGAACCGCGATCCTCAGTTTCCCGGCCCGGGAGAGAATCTCCTTCAGCCGCTGCTCTGTTATCTGCATGATACCTGTTTCCCTCAATTGAGCTTTTGCGGGAGCTGCTTGTCAAACCGGCGCAGTTTCTCCTCCAGATTCCTCTGGAGAGAGCGCGTGTCAAAGCTCTCCCGCCGAATGACAAACCGCCCGTCTTTCCAGTTCTGAACGAGTCCGGCGATCCGGTTCAGCGTCTGTTCCAGCTCCTTCAGCTGGGCCATGTTCAGATGCTCCTGGTTCTCCCGGATGTAGATCGCCAGCACGTCCAGCGTCGACTGGATCAGCGCAATTTCCCCCTTCTCCAGAGAGTCCTTTCGCTTCAATGCGTTGCAACTGTTGCGCAGAGAATCCGCAAATTCCGTAACCCTCTGGCGGGAAACATGCAGAATCATCGCATTTTCCCGCCTCAGCTGTATTGGAAGCCAGAAGATCAGATAGAGCTCGAACAGTACGATCAGGGCGAACATCAGCACCGCGGAGATGGTGACATAGTCCCGTTTCCGTTTGCAGGAATATTTGCTTTTCAGATCGGCTCGCATGACATCTCCGCGTCTTTCCCTTACCAGGGCAGCTTCCAGTCGCCGCGCTCATACAGGAAGTTCAGCGCGATCGCCGCTCCCGCCAGCTCGCCGCCGCTCCGGCCCGAAAGACCCGTCACCGCAAACTTGCACGCGGCGATGTTCTGCGGCCAGGTGTACTTCGGCAGCTTCGCCATCAGCGGATCCATGAACAGCGGTCCCATGCTCTTGACAATCGTTCCGAGAACGATCATTTCCGGATTGAAAATATTGATCAGCGCACCCATTGCCTGAGCGTTCCGGTCCATGACCCGGTCCCAGAACTCCAGCGCATAGGCGTCTTTGGCGCGGATTGCCTTCTCCAGGCAGATCGCATCGATTTTCTCATAATCTCCGCCCGCCAGCTGCACGATCATGCTCTCCGGCTTTCCCGCCAGTTCCCGGCGGAGGTTGTTTGCCATTGCCACGCCGCCGCAGTAGGCCTCGTAGCAGCCGATCAGACCGCAGTTGCATTTGAGACCGTTTCCATCCAGGCTCATGTGCCCGACTTCGCCGGCGAGATTGTGTTTGCCGCGGAGCAGTTTGCCTCCTGCGATGATGCCGCCGCCGATTCCGGTGCTCATCGTCAGATAGATCATATCCTGTGTGCCCTTGCCTGCGCCGAAGAACCATTCGGCGAGACCTGCGCCGTTTGCGTCGTTGTCGAAGAACGCTTCCGTTTCAAACGCCTTGCCGAGGTAGTCGCGGATCGGCACGTCGATCCAGCCGTTGAGATTGCAGGGGTTGCAGATCAGTCCCTTTTCAAAGTCCATCGGCGAGGGCGAGCTGATCCCGATCGCGCGGAGCTGCTGTTTCGTGACGCCGGCGGAAGCAAGGATGCGTTCGCCTTCGGCCACCACCTGCGGGAGAACCTCGTCCGGCTTCTTCATTTTGTTGTCGACACGGCCCGATGCAACGACAGTTCCGTCGCTCATCGCCAGGCAGATTGCGATCTTGGTTCCGCCAATATCGAATCCGAGAACCGGAAACGGCTTATTCATCTTTTTCTGCTCCTTCCTGCAGTTTCTTTTTTTCATAACTATATGCCGGATTTTTTGATTCTTCAAGTTGCATTCAATGCAAAATGCATTAAATTAGCACAGGATTTTACTTTTTAAACAGCAAAAATGGAGTTTTTCCGCGAATGAGCCCGATTTTTTCCTCTTTTTCGCTTCCGCCCCTCGCCAGCGGGTCGCTTTACTACGCGTTCGACCATTCGGACCTGATGGGACAGGGAATCGTGATCCTGCTGACCCTGATGTCCATCGCCACATGGACTCTGATGCTGGAAAAGGGGATCGGACTGAGCCGCGCTTACAAAGGCTCCCGCCGCTTCCTGGAGGAGTTCCGGAGAAAAAGAAACGTGATGGCGCTGCGGAACCGCGCGGCAAACGATTCGTCGCCGGTTGCACGTGTCTACGAAAGCGGATTCGCCCGTCTTGCGCAGATCAACGGGGATGAGACCGGCGGAACCATCTCCCGTTCCCGGCCCCTCTCCGAACTGGAGATCGAAGTGGTCCGCTCCACAATGGAGGAGACGGTCGCCGATCAGATCGTCAAACTGGAGGATAAGATCATCGTCCTGATGACCGCGGTCAGCATCAGCCCGTTCCTCGGACTGTTCGGAACGGTCTGGGGCATCATGCTCGCCTTCACCGAGATGGCCATGGCCGGAAAACCCGATATCCAGACGCTCGCTCCGGGCGTGTCCGGCGCTCTGCTGACAACCGTTCTCGGTCTGCTGGTCGCCATCCCCTCGCTGATCGGCTACAACGCGATCGCCTTCTACATCAAACAGCTCACGGTCTATATGGACAACCAGGTCGAGGAGTTCGCCAACAAACTGAAACTCGCGGCGGCGGAAGAGGAACATCGGGAGAAAGCGGAAAATACAGCGCTCCGCTCCTATTCCAGTTCGCAGGTGGTTCCGGAGCGTCCGGTTCAGTCCGCCTATCCGTCCCCGGAAAGCGTCCAGGGGGCGATTCCGCGCCGTCCGGCACAACCCGTCTACCCCTCTCAGGAGAGCGGGCAGGGGGCCATGTCGCCGCGCCCGGCGCAGTCCATGTATCCGTCCCCGGAAGGCGGACAGCAGGGGACCGTTCCGCCGCGTCCGGCCTCCATGCAGGCTCCGCAGGAACAGACCCCTTCGTTTTCCCAGCAGGGATTCCCCGGTCAGGCTCCGGCCCCTTCGACCGCTCCGAATCCTTATTCCGCCCAGGGAAGAGCCCCCTATCCTTCGAGCGGCTATTCCGCTCCGATCCCCCAGCGGCCCCCGACGGCCGGATACGGGGATGAGGAGGGCTGAAAATGGCGCGCCATCGGTTCAGCAACCCTCCGTTCGATCAGATCAATGTCACACCGCTGATCGACACGCTGTTCTTTCTGCTGATCATCTTCATGATTACCGCTCCGCTGCTGGAGTACAGCATGGATGTGACGCCGCCGGCCTACAACGCGGCGGATATCAAACCGGATGAAAATTCCAAGGTGGTGAACATCCGGAAAAACGGCGATGTCGTCTTTGAAAACCAGGTGGTGACCATGCCGGAACTGGTGCAGCGCCTGACCGCTCTGCGTGACAGCGGAAGAAAATACAGTTTCTATCTCCGCGCCGATGCCGATCTGCGGTACGGCGCCGTGATCGACGTGCTCCGCAGTGTGAAGAACGCCGGCTTCAACGATCTCTCCCTGATCACGTCCGCCGAGGAGTAACGCCGCATGGAGGGTCTCGTAAAGCCAATGCAGCTCTACCCCGAACTGAAGAAGGACTTCATCAGCCGCAGACTGAAACACGTCCTCTTCACGGTGATCGTTCTGCTTCATGTGGGAATTTTCGTTCTGCCTGCGCTGTGGTATTTTTTCCGCCAGTGGCTCAAACCGGATGAGAAGGTGATCTCGGTTTCTCTGGTGGACTTCCCCTCGGCCAATCCGCGTCCGGGGGGCGGAGGCGCTCCGGGGGCCGGTGAACGGACGGAAACGGCGGCGGAACCTCCGCCGCTCCCGGATGTGAAACCGCTCGACAACTCCATTCCCGATGTCCCGGATATTCCGGACGTTCCGCAAATCCGGTATCCGAAGCCGGTTCCGCAGGAGCGTCCGGTCGTCCGGAAAGAGGTCCCGAAGACCACGCCGGCTCCGCCGAAGGCGAAACCGGCTCCGGTCAAACGCCGGAATCCGGTCGACATGGTCGAACAGATCCGGAGACAGCGGGCGCAGAACAGAAAACGCATGAACAGTTCCCGGAAGGGAACATCTTCCTCGTCTTCGCGGTCTACCAATGCGGCGGCGCAGCGGCAGAAAATGCTGCGCGATCTGGCGGCGCAGATGCGGAACGCCGGATCGGGCGGAGGTGCCGGAAGCGGAACCGGACGGGGACGCGCATCCGGGGCGGGAACCGGCGGAATTTACGACCCGACTCTCTCCGAACTGCTCCGGCTGATCGACCGGTACTGGATCGACCCGCAGATTTCGTCCGGCGCGTCGCCGGAGTCGGTCCTGATCGCGTTCGAGATCGACGGACGCGGCGGAATTGCGGTCCGTTCGGCGCAGCGGTCCAGGGATCCCGCGATCGACGCCTCGGTCGCCCAGCTGCTGAAAAAACTGCAGACGATGCGTATCGCACCGCCGGAGGGCCGGCGGAGCAAATCCTATACCGTGCGTCTGCGGATCCGGGAGGAATGAGGAGAACAGAACACTATGAACAACAGACGGTATGCCGATATTCTTTTGACGTTGTGTCTGATCGCATTTGTGCTGATCGGCTATGCGCTGATCACCGCACTGGACCGGACGCGCTTTGAACTGGAAAATCTTCATGCGACGGTTCGGGCTTTGAATGAGAAAATCTCTTCCGAACCGTTCCGGGCCCCGGATCCCGCTCCGGAGAGGAGTGAGGACCGTTCCACCGCCGCCGTCTCCGTTCCGATGGCGAACGCGGAGTTCTTCGATCCGAACGCGGTTCCCGGCGACCGGTACATCGCCTCCATCGCGGCGGATACAAAAAACATGAACTATCTGATCAACAACGACGCCACGCTCGGACAGGATCTGATGCCCCGCGTCATGGATTCTCTTGCCGTGCGCAACTATGCCGATCTGAACAAATTCGAGCCGCAGATGGCCGAGTCCTGGTCCGTTTCCGAGGACGGACTCCGCATCCGGGTCAAACTCCGCGAGGGGATTCTGTGGCACGATTTCACCGATCCGGTTTCCGGAAAGGTCTGGAAGGATGTCCCCGTTACCTCCGAGGACTTCAAATTCTATGTGGATGTGGTCAAGAATCCGAAAGTGGACGCCGCTCCGATCCGTACGTACCTGAGCGATCTGGATTCGATCCGCGTCATCAGCGACCGCGAATTCGAAGTGGTCTGGAAGAAACGGTATTTCCTTTCGCTGGACATGACGCTCTCCCTCTCTCCGCTTCCGCGCCACCTCTATCATGCGTACGACGGTCCGTTCGATCCGGTTCGCTTCAATGAGGATCATGAACGGAACCGGATTCTCGTCGGCTGCGGACCGTACCGCTTCGTCAAGTGGGACAAGGGGCACCGCATTCTGCTGACCCGCTGGGAGAAGTATTACGGCCGCCGCTATGGCGTCATGCCGCCGATCCGCAATCTGGCGTTCGACGTGATTCAGCATCCGAACACCCGGCTGCAGGCGCTGCTGTCGAAGGATCTGGACACGTCTCCGCTGACTCCCGATCAGTGGATCCACCGGACCGATTCCCCGGAATTCGGCGAGAAGGGGTTCCTGCGGAAAATCCGGAATCTGCAGCTGGTGTACAACTATCTCGGATTCAATCTCTCCAATCCGCTGTTCCGCGATGCGAAAACGCGGGTCGCCCTGAGCCACATGATCGACCGCGACCGGATCGTCAAGGATATTTATTACGGTCTTGCCCGTCCGGTGTCCGGTCCGTTCTTTCCGGAAGGCCCCGCCTGCGACAAGAGCATCGCCCCCTATCCGTACTCCCCCGCCCGTGCCCGTGAACTGCTCGCCGAGGCCGGATGGCGCGATACGGACAACGATGGAATCCTGGAACGCGACGGTCTCAAATTCCGCTTTACGCTTGTCTATCCCAACGCCAACGAAACCTACAAGCGGATGCTCCCCATCATCAAGGAGGAGATGGCGAAAGCCGGCGTGCAGATGGAACTCCTCGGACTGGAATGGTCCGTCTGTGTCCAGCGTCTGGAAAAGAAAAGTTTCGACATGTGCGCTCTCGCCTGGAGCGGCGGTCTCAACCCCGATCCGTTTCAGCTCTGGCACTCCAGCCAGGCCGATATCGAGGGCTCCAGCAACCACATCCGGTTCAAAAATGCCGAAGCCGACCGCCTGATCGAACAGATCCGCGTGACCTTCGACCCCGCCGAACGTCAGAAGCTCTATCATCGCTTCCACCGTCTGGTGCATGAGGAACAGCCGTACATCTTCCTTTTCGCGCCGTTCTCTCTGAATGCGCTGAACCGGCGGTATCACAACTTCCGGTTGTTCCCGCTCGGCTTCGCGGACATGATCCTCTGGACGCCGAAGGCGGAGCAGATGACGCTTTGAAAAAATCCCTCCGGCAAGCCCATCCCCTTCGAGAGAGAAAGAGAGGGATGGGGAGGAGAGGTGGTGGACGGCTTATTTTTTCCCGCTCAGGAGCGAGGAGGGATTGTCGTCCAGAGTCTGAATCAGTTCGGAAAGCGCATCCAGCGTGTCATTGAATTTTGACATGGTGTCGTTGAAGGCCCGTTCGGAATCGCGCAGGGAGATCGCGGCGTTGCGGAAGGATTCCGAGGTTTCCGGGATCTTCGATTCCTCCATGATCCGATCCATTTTCCGGGAGAGTTCCCGAATCTGTTCCAGAGCGTCGGCCGTCTTGCTGGAGAGCTCTTCAAAACGCTGCGGCGTAAAGACCGCGTTCAGAGAGTTGACGGTCCTGGAAAGTTCACCGGTCAGCTTTTCCGAATTGGCCAGCATGACCTTCAGATTCGGATCCGACAGCAGGGCGTTTGCGGTGTTCAGCACGTTTTCCAGACGTTCGCTGAGAAGTTTGTAGTCAATGGATGCGATCTTGGCAATGGTTTCCGTGATTCCGGCCCGCAGTCCGGTGAGCATGGAGGGCTCGGAGGGAATGTAGAAGACCCCTTCCTGACGGAGACCGGGTTTCAGAGCCGTTTCCGCTTTGGTGTCGAGCGGGAGTTCCGAGTCGTGATAGTCCAGCTCGATATACTTGAATCCGCTGATTCCGTTGAGTTCCAGTCTGGCCCGCAGCCCGTTCCGGATCTCGCGTTCCATGTAGATGTAGAATTCCGGTTCGTTGATCGTTTCCGCCCGGCGCCCGCGGACCGGATCGGAACTCATCTTGCTGAGGTTGACCTCCATATCCACGCGGATCAGATTGTTCGAGGTCGACAGCGTGATGTCCGTCACCTTTCCGATCGGCACGCCGCGGTATTTGACCAGCGCTCCCGACTCGAGTCCCTGAACGCTCTCCTGAAACAGCGTGAACACCGGAACCTTCGTGTTGACAAAGTCAAACAGCCCGAAAACAAGGAACAGAATGCAGAGCAGAAGAAATGAGATCGTGACAAACAACCCCAGCTTGAATTTATCCGTTTCCAGATTCGTGTCCATGGTTCATCCTCTCCTTAAGTTCGTCTTCCGCGATTCAGAAAAATCCGTACTTTTTCAATCGGACAGTGGTCCCGCAGTTCCGCCGGCGGTCCTTCCGCAATTACCGTTCCCGCCTCCCGGTCCAGGAAAACCGCCCGGTCCGCAACGGCAAAAATACTGTCCAGCTCATGTGTCACAATCCCAATTGCCGCATTGCAGCGTTCCCGGATGCTCAGAATCAGATCATCCAGATTCGCCGAATTCAGCGGGTCGAGTCCCGCCGACGGCTCGTCCAGAAAAATGATTTTCGGGTCGAGCGCAAGCGCCCGCGCCACCGCCGCCCGTTTGACCATTCCCCCCGAAAGATCCGCCGGCATCATCTCTTCCGTCCCTTTCAGATCCACCATCTCCAGTTTCTCGCGGACGATCCGCCGGATCTCCTCCTTTGAATAATCTGTATACTCCTCCAGCGGCAGCGCAATGTTCTCCCCGATGGTGTAGGAGCGGAACAGCGCTCCCCCCTGAAACGCAACACCGAAACGGCGCATGATCGACCGCTTTTTTTCCCCGGTCGCCCGGACAATGCTCTCATTCTCAATCAGGATTTCGCCCTCCCGGACCGGAAGCAGTCCGATGACGGCCTTGAGCATCGTGCTCTTCCCGCATCCGGAGCCGCCCAGAAGCGCGACGATCTCTCCTTCCCGGATCTCGAACGAGACATTCCGCAGCACGATCCTTTCTCCGTATCCGACCGCCACATTCTGCACCTGCACTGCCGCCCGTTCCGCCATCTCACACCGCCGATCCGTAGAAAATCAGATTGAACATCCGCGCCATCATCGAGTCCGCCAGAATGATCCAGATGATGCTGGTGACCACCGCCGAGGTCGTCGCCCGTCCGACTCCGAGCGAATCCTCCTGCGCGTCAAATCCCCGCATGCAGCAGATTCCCGTGATGATGACCGCAAACACCGCGCTCTTCACAAAACTTTCGATGAAAAAACGCGGCGGAACCCAGTAGAGGGTCTGTGTGTAGTACGCGGACGCGGGAATGTCCAGCTCGAATGTCCCGACCAGCATCCCCCCGATGATCCCGAAAAGATCTCCGAAGAACGTCAGAAGCGGCATCATGCAGATCATCGCAAGCAGTTTCGGAATCACCAGAAAGCGCCAGGGCGAAAATCCCATTGTCAGAAGCGCATTGATCTCCTCCGACGCCTTCATCGTCGCGATCTCCGCCGCGAAGGCCGATCCCGCCCGTCCGGTTGCGATCACCGCCACCATCAGCGGCCCCAGTTCCCGCACGATGGAGCAGCCCACCAGCGCCGGAAGAAAGGAGTCCGCTCCGTATTTGTGCATCTGAACCGCCGACTGGTAGCCGAGAATCAGACCCATCAGAAGACAGATCAGCGAACTGACCGGAAACGCGTTCGCCCCGCACAGATTCATGTAGTACAGGGTCTCCTTCCGCCGGATCCGCGAGGGATGGCGGAGCGCGGAGAAAAACTCCGAAATCGTCTCGCCGGTAAACAGAATCAGATGAAGGGAGTCCCGGACGATGTCGATGGTCGCATCGCCGACCTGAACGATCAGTTTGTGTCCGACCCCCTTCATGCGGCGGATCCCTTATACCGTCTCCGTCTGGGAGGAGACCCGCGTAATGTGACGGGCGCATTCACCCCGTTCATTTTCGCCGACCTCGTATTCCAGCATGTCGCCGACATTGAGCTCGTTGAAGTCGATCCCTTCCAGATCCTCCCAGAAGAAAAACAGATTCTTCGGAGACGGCTCATTGGAGAGAAATCCATATCCGTTCTTCAGCTGGAGAATCCGGCTGCATTTGCGGATCCCGTGCGGCGTCGGCGGAACGACGGTCTGCATCGGCTGATCGGGATCGCTTCCGTCGTAATGGGCTCCGCGCGCGGAATCCGGCTGAACTTCATCGTAATTCGGGTGCGAATACGATTCGTCTTTCGAATGTCTGGATTCGTCCCGGGAGCCGGAAGGAACAAAGAGCGCATTGATCTCGCTGGCGTCGAACCGGTTGTCCTGTCCGTCGATGACCTTGTGCATCCAGACCGGGTAGGTCACTTCGTTCATCATTTTCCCGGATGTGGCGGTGTAGCGTTCGTTGCCGTTGTCGTCCACATATTCAAAATCCCAGCCGAGCACCATGACCCGGGTCCCGAGCGCGTTCAGTTTCCGGACCAGCGGAACATAGTCCCCGTCGCTGGCGATCAGCGCCACAACATCGAACTTCTTGAAGATGTTCAGCTCCAGCGCCTCCAGCGCAAGGCATACATCCACCCCTTTTTCCCCTCCGCGGGTCACCGGAAGATAGTGCGTGACAACCCCTTCCCGCATCAGAATATCGTCAAACATCCGCTCGTTCAGCAGAATCTGGCGCGCGTTGGCCTCCATCGCCGGAAGACGGCCCCGGAAGTAGTGACAATCCACAATCTGGCAGAACTTCGATTCCACCCCTTCCAGCCGTCCCGCAAGACGGCGGATGAAGTCATGCAGACCCGATATACTGAGCCGCGAGTGGCGCTCGTGTGCATAACAGTAGTAGTTGCTCACATGATAGAAATAGTTGCCGTCATAAAAAATTCCGATTCTCAACAGGTGTGAGTCATACATAGGGTGTCTCCTTTTCCCAGATAAAAATAAAAACCCAACTGCCGGACCCCGTCCCTTCCTGGAATCCGTAAAACCATTCCGACAAAATATAAAAAAATCTCTCTCTGACTTATTCCGGTAAGATACACCCGCTTTGAATTTTTTCAATCCCCTCTTTCAAAATATTCGTACTGAAGAAGATAGGAAACTCGCGGAATCGCTCCCGCATTCGGCTTTTTCCGGAATATTTTCCCCCGGCGATTGATTTTCCCGATTTCCGGGATATTATGATGAACAGAAAATTCTAAAAAATTGGAGAATGCCAAATGCTGTTTTTCCTTCTTCTTCTGGGATGTGTCACCGTTCTGCTCTGGGGAGTTCCGCAATACCGGAGGTCCAGAAACCGGAATCTGATCGCGCTGCGGGCTTCGGGGACCGGATGTCTTTCACTGGTTCTGCTTCTGGTTGTCGGGTTTCTGCTTCTGCTGATTCTCCGTCTTCCTCTCTCCATCCTGCCGCTGTTTCTGATCGCATTCTGCACGCTGCCGCTGATCGCCGGAGTGTTCGCCGCGTTTCTGGCCGTGAAAATTTCCCGGCGGGTCGGACTGGAAGGGCCGCCGCCGTCGGTGCGCGCCATCCTCTGCTACTTCCTGCTCGGACTGGTCGGTGTGACGATCTGGGTCGGCGGAAGATGTCTGGAGATGAGACGTGTGAAGGAGACCTGGGCCGTGGAGTATGCCGTGCCGATGGCGGGTATCCGGAAAATCGCGGTCTGCCAGCGCCTGTTGAATCCGGTTTTTGAACGGTATGAGGGAACGCTGAAGGTCGTCGGAGCGGATGGTTCAACACGGACTCTCGCATTTCCCCCGGACCGCATGGACGGCCGCCGGGTTGTCAATCTGTACGGTCTGACGAAAGTTCCGGATCTGCAGCAGCCTCTGTTCCTCTTTGCCGACGGCGTTTCCGCCTATCTGGCGGATCCGGTCGCCATGCGGATTTTGCCGGTCGAACGGAACGGAAAAGTCCTGCGAATCGGCGGAAAGGAGATCCCGGCCGGAGAGTTCTTCCGTCAGGCGGAGTATCTCGGCGTGTTCCGCGGTGCGGAGTTCCGGGACTCGACCCGCGCGCCCGAACTGCCGCTGCGCGGAATGTATGGAGAAGAAAAAAGAACGCCGGACCCGAATCCGGATCCGGCGCTTTCCCTTCCGACAAAGAATTCCCCCGGGAAATGATCACTTCTTCGGGGCGGCATTGCGGAGAATTTCTCCGCAGCGTTTGTTCATCAGATTGCCGGGCGCATTATGACCGGCGGTCGGCGTAGTCTGAATCTGCTTGCGGATCGTTTTCGGCAGGTTGTTGTACGCCGCGTAGACGGAGGTCGGCGGGCAGACAAAATCCACAAATCCGGTGCTGAACCACGTTTCGCAGCGGATGCGTTTGGCAAAGTAGACGTTGTCAAAATACTTGCCCGTTTCAATGACCATCCGATCCGGTCCGGAGGGATTCTTCCGGTTGACGAGCTGGGGCCATCCGGGACGGCGTCCCGCAAGGCGTCCTGCATGATCCCCCAGTGCCGGAACTCCCGCGGCGCAGAGCGTGACCTGAGGATCCAGCGCCGCCGCGACAATCGACTGGCCGCCGCCCTGACTTCCTCCCCGGACAATCAGCGTTTTCCCATCCCATTCCGGCAGGCTCTTCACATAGTCCAGAGCGCGCATCACGCGAAGATACATGCCTTTGAAATAGAATTCATCCCGGTTGTTCTTGTTCTGATGGCGGTAGTTTTTCAGTTCCCCTTTGTTCAGCTCCAGATAGAACTCCTTCGGTTTTCCGTTCTCGATGCCGTGCGCGTTGACGTCGAAGCTGATTGCCCGGAGTCCATTCCCGAAGCGGGCATTTGCGCTGCGGACCCCCGCTCCATGGAAGGTCACTTCCGCCGGAAGCGATCCTTTCCTGGCGTTGGCCGGCATGCACAGATAGCCGGAAACCGGTTTCGGACCCGCACACTGGACTTTCACATCATAGCCGACGACTTTGCCTTTGAAGCGTTCCGGAACCGGAATCTCCTTGCGTTCAGCCTGGATCGGAACCCGGTTCAGAGCCTCCCGCTGACGCTGCCAGAAGGCGTCGAAATCCGCCGGCTCGGGAGCCGATTCCCGGATTCCGAGCGGATCGACCATCGCTCCGATTTCCCCGCGAAGGAATTCTCTGGGTTTTTTCGGATTCCTGACTCGTTTTCCGTCTTCCCCGAGCATGTAGGCCTCGATGCTGACCCAGCCGGGTTTGTCGAGTTTCGTCTCGGCGACAATCGGTTTCCCGGAGTCCACGATGGTTGTTTTTCCCCAGTCGCCGTTTTGGGAAAGGCGGTATTGAACCCGGATTCCCGGAACCGGTTTCCCGTCTTTCAGGAGTTGTACGGTGAAGAGAATCTTCTCGCCGCGTTTGTAGATCGCGTCCGGCCGGTTGGTCTGGACGGAGAAGGTGTAGGATGCCGCCGATTCCGATTCGGTTGTTTTCGCTTTGCCGTCTTCCGCGGAAAAGACAGGGATTCCCATGCCTGTTCCGGTGAGCAGAAGAGCGGAAAGTGTCAGTGTGGCGATGGATGAAAAACGCATTTTCTGTTCCTTTCTGATTCCGTATGGAAAGCCTTGTTAAGAAAACTCTTTAAGAAAACTCTTTTTCATGATAGTGTATTCCGTTTCCCCGCTTTTTCAAATCGCGGGAGGAGAAAGTGCGGGAAAAGATTGCAAAAAAGGAAAACGATGCTACATTCCCGAAGTGTTGGATCGGCTGAAGGATACCGGAATGATCGTGTTTGGAGAGAAGTGATGGCTGCCCAGAAATCCGAACGCAACCGGACGCTCTCTCTTTCCGGAGAGGAAAGAGTCCGGCTGCAGAGTCTGCTGCGTTCCCCGCGTTCCCCGCTCTCCGCGGAGGAGATCGTCAACCGGGTGTTCGCCGGGGATCTGTTCGAGATTGCTCCGTTTCTGCCGGAGCGCTCGGCGGATCTGCTGATTCTGGATCCGCCTTATAATCTGGCAAAAAATTTCAACGGACTGAAGTTCGCCCGGATGGAGGATGGTGCGTATCAGGAGTATATTGAACGCTGTCTGAAGATTCTGCTCCGGGTGCTGAAGCCGGAGGCGTCGGTGTATCTCTGCGGCGACTGGCGGTGCTCCGCAGCGCTCTATGCGGCCGCCGGAAAATTTCTGACGGTCCGGAACCGCATCTCCTGGCAGAGGGAAAAAGGACGCGGATCCCTGCGGAACTGGAAGAACTGCACGGAGGACATCTGGTTCGCCACGGTCGGAAAGGAGTATTACTTCGATCCGGAGGCGGTGAAGGTCCGCCGGAAAGTGATCGCCCCCTATAAACAGGGCGGAGTTCCCCGGGACTGGGAAGAGACCGAGGAGGGGAATTTCCGCATGACCTGCGCCTCCAATTTCTGGGACGACATCACCATCCCGTTCTGGTCGATGCCGGAGAATACGGGGCATCCGACCCAGAAACCGGAAAAACTGATTGCCAAGCTGATCCTGGCTTCCTGCCCGGAAGGAGGACTGGTGCTGGATCCGTTTCTCGGATCCGGGACCAGTGCGGTGGTCGCCGCAAAGCTCGGACGTTCCTACTGCGGAATCGAACTTAACGACGAATACTGCTGCTGGGCTCTGAAACGTCTGGAAACGGCCCGGGAGCTCCCCCGGATCCAGGGATATGCCGACGGCGTCTTCTGGGAACGCAACTCCGATCCGGAACGCCGCCGGATCCGGAAGAATCTCCGCTCTCGGAAAAAAAACGCCGACGCCTGAACTCTCCGTTTTCCTCAAAGACGGAATTTTGCATTTTCCCGTTTCAATGATATATTGAAAGAAGGAAAAGAGAGAAGCACAACCAGGGAGGATCTCCGCCGATGAATATTATCATTATTGAGGACGATGCGAAAACGGCTTCCTTTGTCTCGAAAGGACTGCAGCAGGCCGGATTCAACACCGTCGTGGCTCCGGATGGAAAGGACGGTTTGTTTAAAATGCAGACCGGAGAGTTCGACGTCGCCATCATCGACATCATGCTGCCCGGAATGGACGGCTTCACGGTGATCCAGAAACTGCGGGAAGCGAAAATCACCACGCCGGTGATCGTGCTCAGCGCCAAAAATTCCGTGGAGGACAAGGTGCGCGGCCTTCAGGCGGGGGGCGACGATTATCTGGCCAAACCGTTCTCGTTCACCGAGCTGCTCGCCCGGATCCAGGCGCTGCTGCGCCGCGCGTCCAGCCAGGTCGAACCGACGACGCTGACCGTGGCGGATCTGACCATCGACCTGCTCAGCCACAAGGTGCATCGCGCCGGACAGAGAATCGATATTCAGCCGCAGGAGTATATGCTTCTGGAGTATCTGATGCGCAATGCCGGAAGAATTGTCTCCAAGACCATGATTATCGAACATGTCTGGGAGTACAATTTCGACCCCCAGACCAATATCGTGGAAACTCGGATGTGCCGCCTGCGGGAGAAAATCGACAAGCCCTTCGAGAGGAAACTGATTCACACCGTACGCGGATTCGGTTATGTCATGGAATAGAAAAGGTTTTTTCGGAACGGTCAAATTCCGGGTGGCGCTCTGGTATGCGGTTCTGTTCATCCTGTCGTCGCTGGTCTGCTTCCTGCTGACCTTCGCGTATCAGAAGCGCAATCTCGACGCCCGGATGGATCGCATCCTGCGCAACTGGGCCGATACCATCCGCATGGAGTATCTCGCGGGCGGACGGGCAAAACGACTCGGGCGCGAGATCCCGCTGATGCGGATCCCGGTCTCCCATCTGGATGCCTATTACGAGAAGTTCCCGGGGCTGCGTCCGCTGATCGCGTTTGAAAACCCCTCTCTCGGGCAGGTGCACTACAATCTGATCGGCGCATCGGGCGGCGATCTGTTTCTGCTGCGCTACGACGGGAAAAATCTCTACTCCCAGCAGATCAACAAGGAGAGCAATTTCGCGGTGGTGAAAAAGACCATCGTGGAACGGGTGCTGTACAGCGGAAGTCAGAATGTGTTCTACTCCGTCCTGGCGGCGGATGGAGAGACGATTGCGGAATCGTCGAACATTGATCTCTTCCGGCCGGCTCTCGGCCGGTTGCGCGGCGAGGAACGGTATGTCAATTTGAACACCCCGGCAGGCGCCTTCCGCGTGATCACCGAGACTCTGTACGACGGAACAACGGTCCGGATCGGTTACACCCTGCGTCAGACCCGGGAGAATCTGGAGGAGTTCGCTCTGCTCTTCTGGGTGGTCACCGCGATTATCCTGCTGCCCGGCATGATCTGCGGATGGCTGATCGCCCGGGGATTCGTCAGCGGAATCCGGCGGGTCAGCGATGCCGCGGCCCGGATCGCGGAAGGGGACTTCTCGCAGCGTGTCGAACAGAAGAACGACGGAGCCGAAATCGACGACCTGGTCTCCGTCTTCAACGCCATGACCGCCAATACCGAACATCTGCTGACCGAACTGCAGGATGTGACCGACAATGTCGCCCATGATCTCCGCACTCCCCTGACCCGCATCCGCACCATTGCGGAAATCACCATCAGCGGTCCGCAGGACC
Organism: Lentisphaeria bacterium UBA1829; assembly: GCA_002338895.1. Taxonomy (GTDB): domain Bacteria; phylum Verrucomicrobiota; class Lentisphaeria; order Victivallales; family UBA1829; genus UBA1829. The sequence goes on from DDJH01000035.1 coordinate 20,877, forward strand.
TTGCCAGTTACCGCGAGGCCATCATCGACATCGCCGAGGACAGCTCCGGCATGATCGCCATGATCAACTCCATGCTCGAGATCACTCGGATCGAAAACAATTTCGAAGCGCTGAAAACCTCCACATTCTCTCTCAGCGCCCAGCTCCGGCAGGCCTATGAGATCTTCTCCATGCAGGCGGAAGAGAAAAATCTTGAGTTCACTCTCTCGCTCCCCGACCACGATGTGATGATCGATGCGGACAAACTCAAACTGCAGCGCGTGATCTCGAATCTGCTGGACAACGCGGTGAAATTCACGCCGGAAAACGGCCGGGTCGCCCTCTCCCTGACCGAGGAGCCCGATGCGCTCATCATGCGCGTCGCCGACTCCGGTGTCGGAATCTCCGACGCCGACAAAAAACACATCTTCGAACGTTTCTTCCGCGCGGACGAGAGTCGGACCAAGCCTGGAAACGGTCTGGGTCTTTCCATGGTTCATGCCATTGTCCTTGCGCACGGCGCGTCGATCGAGGTCTCCGATACCGAGGGCGGCGGGACCACCTTCACGATCCGTTTCCGCCGATCCCTCTCCGCCGCCACTTCCTGACCGTCGGCGGAGAGTGTCCCTCCTCCGGCCCTGTTTATTTGCGCGTCAGGATCGCAATCACCTGCTTCTGAAGATTCCTGTGGCGCCCCTCCGGAAGATTGAAGCGTTCGCAAACCTTCTTTAAAAGCGTGACCGCGTGTTCCGCCGGCGCGCTGGAAAGATCCGCCGCCGACCGCTCCAGTTTCAGGCTGATTTCCGGAATCCGGCAGATGAATTCAAAATCATCTCCGCCTCCTCCGGGTATATCCGTCAGCTGCGCATTTTCAACCCCGCGGATGGAGAGCTGGAAGGTCATCAGTTCAGTGGAGTACCCCATGAAATCATACAGCTGCGCCGTGAATTTGACCGCCTCCGAAAAGAATTTCACCAGGAACGGATAGGAGATCCCTTCCCGGAACGGAAAGAGCCCCGCATAGTAGAACAGCCCCGACTGATAGAGCTGCCACAGCCTCTGCCGGTCCGAGGAGAAGTGGCGGAGGGAGACATTGGTGAAATAGGCGTTCCGGATCTCCTCCGGCTGCATGAACACCGCATCCGGGAAAAGAATAAACGCCTCCTGAAGATGGGTCCGCAGCTCCGAAAGACTGAACTTCTCCGCCACATAGTGCTGCGGGGTCACCGTGAACGCCAGATGAAAACTCCGGCCGGACGGATTGACTCTGCGTTTGCGGAAAAACTCCTTGGAGTGCCCGATCTCCTCCTGAAAATGCGACTGCTGCTGATGCTCGTTCTGGAACGTATGATCCTCATACAGAATTCCGCGGATCATCCGGCCGAGCATCTCCCGCTGGGTTCGGAGGGTCCGCTGGATCAGGGCGTGGATCTCGCTGGAGCGGTATGCCGGGCGGCTGGAGGCGTCCTGCGTGCGGATGTAAAAGGTCCCGAGCGAAAGCTCGTTCTCGCACGAGGAGGTGCAGACATGCGGAAGATTCCGGAAGCGCCGGATCACAAACACCACATAGCGTTTGCCGTCCACCACCGGCCGTTCCAGCGTGAAGTCCACCGCCGGATCGGCGAAGCGGTTGATGAAGTTGCCGACGTCGGTCGGGTCGAACGAGTGCGCCTCCTCCTCCGTCAGCCCGGTGAAGAGGGCCGGCTGCCCCGATGCGTCCTCTCCCACGCCGACCACCACATAGCCCCCCTTGGTGTTGGCCATCGCGATGCAGTGCCGGACAAATTTCGCCTTCCCCGCCCGCGAGAGATTCTTCCAGTTCTGCGCCGCCTTGTAATCCAGTTCATCGGATTCGATTCCCCGGCAGATGATGGATCTCCAGTCCGTATCGTTTGTTCCCATGTCTCCTCCGGTTTTCCAAACGAGGTATTATACAGGTTCTTTTTCCGGAAATCCAGAGCAGGGGTGGAAAAAGTTTTTTATTTTTCCTGAAAAAATTGTTTTTCCTCCCGGTGGAGCGTATATTATTTCCCATCATTTCCCAATCAGAATACAATGGAAGGAAGGATAAAACATGAAACTGGGGAAACTTTTTTCGGACGGTGCTGTGATTCAGCGCCGCCAGACGGTTCCGGTCTGGGGCTGGACGGAACCCAACTGCGCGGTCAAGGCGACTCTCGCCGGAAACTGCGCATATGCCGTGAGTTCTGTTTCCGGAGAATTCCTGCTGCGTCTGCCCCCGATGGATCTGGCCGGAGGACCGTATGTCCTGACGGTCGAAAATACAAACTCCGGCGACCGCATCGAGGTGAAGAACATTCTGTTCGGAGAGGTCTGGCTGGCTTCCGGTCAGTCCAACATGGAGTTCTGCATGGGAACTTCTCCTCTTCAGCTGGAGGAGTTCCGCCGGATCAATCCGGACCCCTCCACGCTCCGGATGATCACCGTCGAGAAATCCGCAACCAGCGCTCAGCAGAACGACTTCTCCGGAGAGTGGCTGGAGTCCACCGATCAGAATGTGCCCGGCTTCTCCGCCGTCGCCCTCTGGTTCGGGTACAGACTCCGCGAGAGACTCGGCGTCCCCGTCGGCCTGATCGCAAGCTCCTGGGGCGGAACCATCATCGAGGCATGGACCAGCCGGAACACTCTCGCTTGCGATCCGGAACTTGCCCCCTTCCTCCGGGAGTATGAGCAGCGTCTTGTGCAGGATCCGATCTGGCAGGATCCGACGCTTGGCGCATCCTCCTCGCGTTTCGGCTCCTCGGTCAAAGGGGATCCCGGAAACAAGGGCGTGACGCTCGGATGGGCCGAAAACAATTTCGATGATTCCGACTGGATTGACTTCGGCGTGCCAGGATCCTGGACCGGAGAGGGACTCGCCGGAAACGGCGCCGTCTGGATCCGGCGTGAATTCGATCTGCCCGCGGAGTGGGCCGGAAAAAAACTGGTCATGGAGCTCGGCGGAATCGACAAACACGATGTCACCTATTTCAACGGCGTCGAGATCGGCGCTTCCGGAAAAGGCTTCGACGAGGCCTTCTGGTGCACTCCGCGCCGCTACACGGTGCCCGGAAATCTCGTGCGCGAAGGGAAAAACCGGATCGCCATCCGCGCCTTCTCGTTCCTGTTCGACGGTTCGTTCAACGGAAAGCCGGAACTGTACCGCCTTTATCCGGAGGGAGATCCCGCCGCGGCCATTTCGCTGGCCGGAACATGGAAGTTCCGCGTGGAGGTCGATTTCGGAAAAGTCCGTCCGCCCGACATCCGCACAAAAGGCGGTCCCTATGTCCCGAACACCTGGTCGATTCTCTTTGACGGCATGATCCGTCCGCTGATCCCCTATGCGATCCGCGGCGCCATCTGGTATCAGGGGGAAAGCAATGCCCATTCCATCGTCGATTCCGCCCGCTATCAGCGCCAGATGGCCGATCTGATCCGCGACTGGCGCTTCTTCTGGGGGCAGGGAAACTTCCCCTTCCATCTGGTCCAGCTCGCCAATTTCCGGACGGAGATGGAGTATGAGGAGAGCAGCACATGGGCGGTCCTCCGCGAATCCCAGCGCCTCGCATGCCGGCGCGTCCCGAACACCGACATGGCCGTGATTATCGACTGCGGAGAGGCGGAGGACATTCATCCGAAAGACAAGCGTTCCGTCGGATTCCGTCTGGCGGCGGCCTCTCTCCATAACGACTACGGCTGTGAGGAGATCGTCCCTTCCGGGCCGCTCCCCCGTGAAATTTCCATGGAAAACGGCTCCATCCGGGTCCGGTTCGACTATGCCGATGGTCTCTGCTTCCACGGAGAGCCGCGTGGATTCTATCTCGCCGGAAACGATGAGAGTTTTCTCCCCGCCGATTCCGTGATCATCGACGGTCCTTCCGTCGTCGTCCGCTCCGCCCGCGTGAAGTTCCCAATGCGCGTCCGCTACTCCTGGGCCGACAACCCGAACGGAAATCTCTTCAACGGCGCCGGTCTTCCCGCTTCCCCCTTCGAAGGTTGAGCCGGATCGTGTGAAACGTGTGAACTGATTGGCTCTTGCGCTCCGCAGAGATTATTTTTCTGCGGAGTGCTTTTTTTTTGTTTTTGGTTGTTTGGTTGGTTAGTTGGTTAGTTGGTGTTGCGAGAAGGAAAAACCTTTTGAGGAAAGGTTCTTTCCTTCTCGCGCTCTTCCTTTTCCAAACCTATTTGAGCGGCCTTGATTCAATTGGTCTCCCAATTGAATCAAGGCAAGCTTGAAAAATCGGCATAAAAACAGGGCGAATGCCCGCATCAGTTTCCGGATATTGAATCCGGCCGCCGCGAAAATCACATTCAGTTCATCGCCCAGGCTGCCGCGCAGTTGATTGCGATCCATTCTGTGTTCGCTTTTACAATGTCCGATCACCGGTTCAATGGCTGATCTCCGATTCCACCAGCGGCGGAGAGAACGCGATGCTCGTTTTCGAAATCGATTCACGATTTGAACATCGCACCTGCCTTCATAATTGTGACCACGATAACCGAGATCACAAATCGCCATTTCCGGTTCAAATCCAAGGATTTTTGACGCTTGCTGCAAAGCGGATTTCAGAGTATGCCCATCATAGGGGTTTCCCGGATACGCTTCCGCTCCCACGATCCAGTTCGCTTTTGCCGAAGTCACCAAACCCACTTTGGTTCCGAATTCAAATTTCTTATGCGCTTTGCCCTTGCCGATGCATTCAACCTGCGATTCATGAATGGAATAAAGCTTCTTTTTATCGCTTTTTTTCTGATTGAAAAGGCGTTCGCCAAGTTCGAGCAATTTCTGCAGCTCCATGTCTGGATCAGTCATTTTCCGTTTAATGTCCCGAAGAACCCGGCCAAGAAAAGTTTTCAGTTGTTTCGTCGCTTTTCTCGCACGCTTGAACTGATTGGCTTTCGCATAACCGCTTTGGCTGCGCAAAACCTTTTTCCCGATTCGTTCGTAGGTCTGCCGCAACTCAATACCGTTTTTACGTGCGGATTTTACCAGACGTTCACGCAATCGGTCGTAAAGTCGGGCATCGGTTGGATAGCGGACGGCTTTTTCCTGAACGGTGCTGTCGACATTCACCCGGGTCAGTTCCGATTTCTTGATAAACCCTTCACGCAACCCCGTTTTCAGACTTTCTTCGAGCATTTTTTCTGCCCCGCTCCGGGCAAGTTTTTTGCGCCAACGCGACATTGTCGACTGATCGGTCGGATATTCATGTTCAAAATAAATTCCTCCGGTAAAATACTGCCAGTAAGGATTTTCAAGCCATTCATCAAGAACCGCTTCGTCGCTCATGCCGCTCGCGTATTTCAGATAATGCAGCGCGACCATCAGACGAACTGGACAGGAGGGACGACCGTTATCTGCACAAAAGCTTGCCGACAAGCCGTCCTCAAAACTCTGCCAATCAATTGCATCGGCAAGTTTAACCATCGCATGGCGTGGCGAAACTATATCACGCAACAAGGGTTTGAACAAATCTCCCTGCTGCTCCTTGCGAGTATCACTTTTTGTCATCATTTTGCAAGCTTTCTTTC
>DDJH01000177.1:0-1225 GCA_002338895.1 Lentisphaeria bacterium UBA1829
GGCGACGATTATCTGGCCAAACCGTTCTCCTTCGGGGAACTTCTTGCCCGGATTCAGGCTCTGCTGCGCCGCGCCTCCCGGAGCGCGGAGCCGACCACGCTTGTGGTGGGCGATCTGGAGCTGGATCTGCTCGCGCGCAAAGTCACCCGGTCCGGACAGCCGATCGACCTTCAGCCGCTGGAGTTTCAGCTGCTCGAATATCTGATGCGCAACCACGGGAGAGTGGTCTCCAAGACCACGATTCTGGAGCATGTGTGGGAGTATAATTTTGATACGCAGAGCAATATTGTCGAAGCGGGAATATTCCGTCTGCGGGAGAAGATCGACAAGCCGTTCGAGAAGAAGATGATCCGGACGGTCCGGGGATTCGGCTATGTCCTGGAATAGACATCCGCTGTTCTATTCCCTGAAGGCGCGGACCGCGTTTCTGTATGCGGGGCTGTTTCTGATTTCGTTTGCAGTGATCTTCGGGATCGTCTACCTTCATCTGTATCTGGGAAAGCTGGAGACGGCGGACCGGAGACTGAACGGGATTCTCTCCGAATTTGAGTACGAGTATCTGACCGGAGAGGATTTTGTCTCCTCGCTTCTCCCGGTCACGCGGCTCCGGCGGATTCCGAAACTCCTTCTTGACCGGATCGAAGAGGAACTGGATGGGTTCCAGCTGATTCTGGCCTTCCGGAACACGGAACGCGATTCGGAATTCGTCCTGTTCGGCTCGCAGGGAGAGACACTGTGGGAGATCACGGCGCAGCTGAATTCGGAAAAATTCACAAGGAAGCGTCTGGAGGGTCCCGACCGGGTCACGACGCTGCGGAAAGAGTTCTCGCGCGAGTCGTACGGGGAAGGCAACCGGATCTATTTTCTGCTGCTGGATTCAACCGGGAAAATTCTGGCGAAGTCGCCGTTTTCGGAAGCGAATCTGAAATCGTTTCAGGCGTTTGCATATCATCCGCGCAAGGAGATTCAGTATTCCAATCTGCAGGGTGCGCGCTGGAGGATCCGGATCGCGTACCGGGAGCTTTTCGACGGAAACTGCCTGGTGGTCGGACTCAATCAGCACGCGGCGGATGAAAATCTGGAGAAAATCGCCAATGCGTTTCTTCTGGTCGGAGTGAGCGTGTTCCTTCTGAGTGCGCTCTGCGCCTGGCTTCTTGCCTGCCGGATGATCCGGGGCGTGGAGAAGGTCGGACAGGCGGCCGACAGGATCGCGGCCGGCGACTAC
>DDJH01000177.1:1230-3490 GCA_002338895.1 Lentisphaeria bacterium UBA1829
GGACTGGAGATCGAAGAGCTCATCTCCAGCTTCAACACCATGACGGAAAACACCGAAACGCTGATGCAGGAACTGCGGACGATCGCCGATGACATCGCGCACGATCTCCGCACGCCGCTCACCCGGATGCTCGGCCGCTCCGAAGTGACTGTCGCGGGACACCCGACACCGGACACGCTTCTGGAAACTCTCGGCGACAACGCGGAGGACTGCCGCCGGATGCTCACCCTGATCAACCAGATGCTCGACCTTTCCAAAACGGAATCGGGAGCCGGCATCCTTCATAAGAAACTCTTTGACCTCGGTGATCTGCTCCGCCGCTCCGTCGAGCTCTTCCGGATGGTGACCGACCGGAAGGGACAGACTCTCACCTGCCGCATTCCTCCCGGCGAAACCCTCCTCTGCGCCGATCCGATGCGGATTCAACAGCTGATCGCCAATCTTCTGGACAACGCCTCCAAATTCACTCCCGAAGGCGGAACGATCTCCGCGGAGATCACGGAGGAGCAGGACGAAATCCTTCTGACCGTCTCCGACACCGGATGCGGGATTCCGGAATCGGATCGGCAAAAGGTGTTCAAACGCTTCTTCCGCGCCGACGCGAGCCGGAATCTGCCGGGGAACGGACTCGGACTTGCCATGGTTCAGGCGATTGTCCATGCACATGGCGGCAGAGTCGATCTGACCAGCGTCGTCGGCCGGGGCAGCACCTTCCGCGTCCACCTTCCGAAAGGAAGAACCGGAAAGGAAAAGCAGGAATCAGCGGAAAAAGAGTCTACACCCCGAACTGCCTGCTGAAGCCGTCCATTGCGGCACTTTTCTTTTCACGGAGCTGCGCGGCGACACACTCGACAAGACCGAGCAGACTTTCCAGCTTCTTTTCGGGACTCCACTGCGGATTCAGCTTCGGGAGCATGCCGCCGGGACGGTAGAGGGATCCCTCCTTTTCCAGATAGATCTTCCCGTCGCGGCAGGAGATGGAGTGGAAACCGCACTCCGAGCCGAGAATCCGGAGACGGACCGTGGAAAGCATGGCCTCCGCATTCGGCGGAAGTTTTCCGTATTTATCCCGCAGCTCCTCCTGATAGTCGGCGAGAGCATCCAGATCCGAAAGCGTCGCCAGGCGCCGATACGCCTCCAGACGCAGGCGCTCATCCTCGATATACCCCGGCGGAATGCTGGCGGCCAGATGTTTCCGGTCCGTCACCAGCGCATACTCCAGGAAATCCAGATTGAGGTCGCAGACGACCCGGTTCGGATTGCGGATCCCCCGCAGCGTGTTCGCGGCCTCGCGGAGGAGCTGGCAGTAGAGATGGAACCCGATGGCGTCCACATGACCGCTCTGCTCCGCGCCGATGATGTTGCCGGCTCCGCGGATCTCAAGATCCCGGATGGCAAGCTGGAATCCCGAGCCGAGGTGGGTGTAGCGGCGGATGGCCTGCATCCTGCCGCGCGCGTCGCCGGTCATCACGCCGGAGGGCGGCAGAAGAAGATAGGCGTAGGCCTGACGGTTCCAGCGGCCGACGCGTCCGCGCAGCTGATGGAGCTCGGCAAGGCCGAACATGTCGGCCCGTTCGATAATCATGGTGTTCGCATTCGGGATGTCGATTCCGGATTCGATGATCGTTGTGCAGACCAGGATGTCGATGGAGCCGTCGATGAATTTTCCCATGATCATCTCCAGTTCGCTTCCGCGCATCTGGCCGTGGGCGACGGCGACCTTCGCATCCGGCGCCAGGAGACGCACCTTTTCCGCCGCCGCCTCAATGGAATGAACCCGGTTGTGAATATAGAAGACCTGTCCGCCGCGGCCGAGTTCGCGCGCGAGCGCCGCCGCCACGAGGGAATCCTCCTTCTGCGCGACCACGGTGTGAACGGGCAGACGGCGGACCGGAGCGGTGGTAATCGCACTCAGATCCCGCAGACCGGTCATCGACATGTGCAGCGTGCGGGGAATCGGCGTTGCGGTCATGGTCAGCACATCGACGGTCGACCGGACCGCCTTCAGTTTTTCCTTGTGCTCCACCCCGAACCGCTGCTCCTCGTCGATGATCACGAGTCCCAGATCGCGGAACTTGACCTCGGAACCGATCAGGGCGTGCGTTCCGATGATGATGTCGATGGAACCGTCCGCCAGACGCTCCAGAATGCGTTTGCGCTCCTTTCCCATCTTGTGGCGTGTCAGAGTCTCAATGACGATCGGGAACTCCGCGAACCGCTCCGAGAAACTGAGGAAATGCTGCTGCGCCAGAACCGTGGT
>DDJH01000271.1:0-7419 GCA_002338895.1 Lentisphaeria bacterium UBA1829
CGGATTCGGCCGCGTCCGGAGAGTCTTTCCGGCATAGTAATCGGGGGCGAGCCGGAAGCGGATGGAAGGATCGTATCGGAAATGTCCGGACTCTTCGAGAAAAATAATCTCGCGAATCTTCCGGGCAAGAGAAAATGTCGCATGGGAGAGCGTGTCGATCGGCGGATTGTGACAGCGCGCCGTCATGGTTCCGTCAAACGCAAGGATTCCGAACTCCGGAACCATCCCGGCTTCAATCAGAGGATCGCTGAGCATCACCCAGCGGTCGTCCAGAAAAAAGGCACTGTCGAATCCCGAGCGGGGAAGACCTCCAATGCAGCGCTGCATCAGATTCATCTCTTCAATTCCGACTTTCATATAGGAGGAGAACAGTTCAAACTCGCACCCGGTCTGCTGCATCACCGATGCAAACCCGTTGATTCTGCGCAGAAAATCCAGAGATGCCGTATTGGTCCCCGGAGCAATCAGCGCCGGATGACGGTATCCCCGTTCCAGCAGAATCCGTGCCGCCATGGCCCCCGTCTCAAAATTGTCCAGAGCATAAAGCGGAAATCCTCTGCACTCGTCCACTTCATTCAGCAGAATCGCGCGGCATTCACAGCTTTGCAGAACGTCCGGCGGAAAATCAAGAGAGAAAAACAGAGAGAAAAACACCAGATCAAACGCTTTCAACTTCTCCAGAAATTCCTGCCGGGTCTCCGGGTGATCGGGATCGTATGGGAGAAACTCGATCCGGATCCCCGCCTCCGCCGCCATCTTCTGCAGCTCCATCCAGAGATCCTTGTAGGCAAGAAAGTAAAAGGTGTCATTGATGCGGTGCACCTGGGCAACATAGGCATAGCGGTACTTCTGGCGGAACGGCAGAATCGTCGCACCGCCCCGGGAGCGATGGATCAACCCCTCCCGTTCCAGATGCAGAAGAGCCTTTGCAATCGTCGGCCGTCCGGCGGAGAACTGTGCGGCGAGTCCCCGTTCCCCGTCCAGACGCGAAATCCCCTCCATCCGCTTTGCGATCACAAGCTCGCGGAGTTCGGTCAGGACATCCGTCTGTTTCCGGTAATTGCGCATTGTCCCTCTTCTTTCATCCACCGTCTCCCCGCACTCAGCGGAGACGGAAGAGCCAGCCGTCCTTCCCCCGGTAGAGCGGACGCCATCCGCTGCGTTCCAGGAATCGGCCGACCACATTCGTGTCAAACACCACCACCGCGTAATCCGCATCCATCAGCGCCGCGAGCTTTCCCGGACGGCGACGGCGGCCGTCACGTCCAAACCGTCCCAGCTCCTCCGTCCTTTCCGGATCGTACGCATAGGAGAACATCGGGTCCAGCGCCCACGCATACTCATACTCCGGCGCGGCAAACGACAGGTACGGGAAATCGCTCCAGACAATATTCACCACTTTCGCCCCCGCCGGCACATGCTTCCGCAGTGCCTCCGCCAGCTCCCGCGGCGAAGGACTGCACCAGATTTTCAGATTCTCCACACAGTTCTGCGTCGTATACACCCCGCAGAGCACAATCAGCGCCGCAACCCCTCCCCACACCGCTCCGGTGTGCGAAAGACAGCGGAACAGACCGCGCTCCCGCAGATGATCCAGCAGCGGAAACCCCGTCAGACAGATCATCGGCACCGCATACTCCACCGGCCGGATCGAAACCACACACATCGCCCCCGTCCAGAACAGCGTGCAGCATCCCAGCGCCAGCAGATTCGGCGGCATCTCTTTCCAGCTCTCCTTCTCCCGGATCCGGATCAGCCCCATCAGACAGAAATACACCGCCGCCAGCGCCGGAAGCGCCAGCAGCAGCCAGTGAAACNNAACCGCGGCGGCAGCAGCTCCCGCGCAAACGGCAGCTGAATCGAATTTCCCGCCAGCGGCGCCAGCAGCGCATCCAGCGCCTGCACCTTCCAGATCAGGAACGTATTCGGACTCTGCGGATGAATCAGCAGCCCGCAGAACACCCCCGCCACCGACAGAACAAACGGAAGAAATCCCCGCAGTTTCTCCCGGGGAAAATAACCGATCCCGAACAGGAACGCCGTCACACAGAGCAGATGCGGACTGGAATAACTCCACGCATACAGGAATCCGAGTCCGAAGATCCCGAACCGCGCCGCGCGGCTGCGGGGTCCCTGCGCCAGCAGCGCCACGGCCCCCATCATCAGCGCCATCGAAAGCACATGCGGACGCAGCATCATCAGCCGGTAGGTGAAATTCGGGATCAGCATTCCGCACAGCAGAGACGCCAGCAGGATCTTCGGCGGAGCAGTCCCAAGCGAGTGCGCCGCCGTCACAAACATTCCGAAGAACAGCAGCATGAACAGACACGACGCCCCCGTGAAGGGCGGCGAAAGCGGCGAGGAGGAAAACAGCTTCTCCACCGCTCCCCATCCTTTGATGAGCAGATGAAACATCAGCTCCTTGTCGGCATAGTGATCGCGCCAGACGGAGAGGGTCAGCGGGAATTTCCGATCCACCATCTCCGTCAGAGACCTCCGGCCGGCCGCGACGTGCCAGAACGCATCCTCCGACGTCTCCCTCCCCTCCGGAATAAACATTGCCCGCACCGTTCCCCAGTATGCCACGGGGAGCAGCACGGCGCAGATCAGACAGATCCAGTTCCACTGTTTCCGCATAGAAGACCTGTCATTCCGCCTGTTTTCCGATCAGCAGCTCCAGATCTTTCCGGCGTTCTTCCGGAATCGCATCGGGCGACGTGATGAGCGCATGCGCCATCGCCTTTGCGCAATCGCAGCTTCTCTTCAGCGATCCGAACTCGCCCGCGACCAGAGAGACGATCTCCTTCCCCAGCGCGGTGTTCGCCCGGAGATTGGCAACCACCATTTCGACCGTCACCGGTTCAAAATCGGCATGCCAGCTGTCGTAATCGGTCACCATTGCGACGGTTGCGTAGCAGATTCCGGCCTCTCTTGCCAGCTTCGCCTCCGGCAGATTGGTCATACCGATCACATCCAGCCCCCACATCCGGTAGATTCTCGATTCCGCCATCGTGGAGAACGCGGGCCCGTCAATATTGACATACGTTCCCCCCATATGCACTCTGGGATGGTGCATGGTCTCCTGACGGAGGATCGCCTTCTCCGCGGCGCGGAACGCGAGATTCGACAGTTCGGGACAGACCGGTTTGGCAAAACTGATATGCGCCACCACCCCGTTGTCGAAGAAGGAGTTCGGCTGATGCTTTGTCGTCCGGTCGAAATACTGATCGACGATCACCACATCGCGCGGCGCATACTCCTCCCGCAGGCTTCCGACCGCGGAAACGCTGAGCAGATGCGTCACGCCGAGTTTTTTCATCGCATAGATGTTCGCACTGTGATTGAGCTCATGGGGCGCATACTGATGCTTTTCCCCGTGACGGGCGAGAAAGACCAGTTCACAGCCGTTGAGCTCCCCCTCCAGAAGTCTGGATTGGGTCGTACCGAACGGAGTGTCGACCACCCCTCCGTTTCGTACATTGAAGTGATCGATTTCATACAGTCCGCTTCCGCCGATGATCCCCAGTTTCATATTTCGCACCATACCGTATAATAGTTATCTTACTGTGTTTTTCCGCCGTTTTTTCCGGCAGGATGTCATTCGATTTCGGGAAGTATACCCCCGAAATGCGGATTTATCAAGTCCCGCGGTAATTTTTTCGGCAGGAAGGATCGCAAAGGAATCGGAAGGCGGGAGAAAAAAACAGATGGAGCCAGCTCTCGGATTTGAACCGAGGACCTACGCATTACAAGTGCGTAGCTCTACCCCTGAGCTAAGCTGGCAGCCGTTTCCGGTGTTGCATAAAATATCGCGGAATAGGAAAAATGCAAGACCGCTTTCCGAAAAAACAGCAAAAAAAAACAGAGATGGAAAAAAAGTTGAAAAAGTTGCAAAAAAAAATCGTTCCGGGACTTTTATTTTCAAAATGTCAGGGTATTATAAGAAAACAAGGAGTCCGGGATTTCCCGGACGTTGATATAGTCGCAGCAAAACCCGAAATCCGCAGAAATCCGGAAGACGGGGGAACAAAACGGCATTTTACGGCGGNNGAGTTCCGTTTTTCCGATTATCCGCAACAATACGGAAAGAGCGTTGATCGGGAAATGAACAGAAAATCGGCAGCTTGACCCGTCCCGGAATGCCTGAACAAGGTGAATCATGGGACAGCTGAATGATCGGACCGGATATGGAATGATCCGTACCGGTGGATTTTTTTTGAACAAAGAGTCTTTGTCTGGAAATTTCCGACGACCGCTCCGCATCTGCTCCGCACCCCTCCCCCCCGCACGTTCCGCGCTGCTCGGAAAGGACCGTTGCAATGGATAAGAAAGCATTGCGCCGGGAATATCTGAGAATCCGCGCAGGACTGTCTTCCTACACACGGAGCAAAGCGGATCGGGCAATTGTCCGCACGGTGGAGACACTGGAGGAGTTCCGGAACGCCGCACTGGTCACAGGATATGTGACGGACGGGACGGAACCGGATGTGCTTCCGCTGATCCGGACCGCGCTGAAACGGGGATGCCGGGCCTGTCTGCCCAAATGGGACGGAAGTCAATATCTGCTCTCGCTTGTGGACGAAAAGGATCTGGCGACCCTGGCTCCGGGCAAATGGGGACTGATGGAACCGTTTTCCACCCGTCCGGCAGACGCGTATATCCAGACTGAAAACGTACTGTATCTGGTTCCCGGCGTGGCGTTCGACGAAAAACTCAACCGACTCGGACGCGGCGGGGGAATTTATGACAGAATCCTGAATGGGAGAGGATGCGCGACAGCACTCGGCATCTTCTATGAATGCCAGCAGTGCCTTGTGCTGCCGACGGAACTCCATGACGTCAGACTTGACATGATCGTCACGGAGGCCGCTGTCCGGCGCTGCGAAACAACAGCGCGTCCGGAGGAATCCGGGTGCGGAACTATTTTTAAATGAAGTGAGGAAATTATGATTGGTGTATGGATTGCCGCCGCGCTTGCCGGCGGATGTGTCATCGGTTTTCTGGCCTGCGTCGCCTATGCAAAAGCAACCGGATCCCGCGTCGCGACGGAAACGGCGAAGCTCAAGAGCGATGCGCAGAAGGAGGCCGATCAGATCCTCCGCGAAGCCCGCGTCACCGCAAAGGCCGACGTGGTCAAACTCAAGGAGGCCTTCGAAGATGAAATCCGCGAACGCAGAAAAGAACAGCTGACGGCGGAAAAACGTCTTGCGCAGAAAGAGGAGAATCTCGAACGGAAAGAAAGCTCCCTCGATTCCAAGGTCCGCAGCATCGAAAAGAAAGAACACGACATCGAACTGACCAGAGAGCGTCTTTCCGGCAAGGAGGAAGACCTGAAAAAACTCTACGCCAGCCAGGTCACCGAACTGGAACGGATCTCCGGCATGGACCGCGAAACCGCAAAGAACATGATCCTGGAAAAGCTGAAAGGCGAAGTGGAAAACGAATGCGGCATGCTGATCCGCAACACACTCGACGAAGCGAAACAGAGAGCGGAACGCGAATCCCAGAAACTGATGATCTCCGCCATCCAGCGCTACGCCGGCGACTGCACCTACGAACGCACCACAGCAACCATCCCGCTGCCGACCGACGAGATGAAAGGACGCATCATCGGACGCGAAGGAAGAAACATCCGCGCTCTTGAAGCCGCAACCGGCGTCAACATTCTGATCGACGACACGCCGGAAGCGGTGGTCATCTCCTGCTTCGACCCGATCCGCAAGGAGACCGCGCGCCGTCTGCTGGAAAAACTGATCTCCGACGGCCGGATCCACCCGACCCGGATCGAAGAACTGGTCAAAAAGATCCGCAAGGAAATCGACGACGAACTCTTCGAATATGGCGAAAAAGCCGTTCTGGACGCCTCCGTGCAGGGAGTTCCGAAAGCGCTTCTTCCGCTTCTCGGACGCCTCCATTTCCGTTTCAGCTTCTCCCAGAACGTGCTGAAGCACTCCATTGAGACGGCGGCATTCATGGGAGCCATCGCGGCGGAACTCGGACTCGACGAGCAGAAGGCCCGCCGGATCGGTCTTTTCCATGATATCGGCAAGGCCGTCGATCACGAAATCGAAGGAACCCACGCCGCCATCGGCGCGGATATTCTGCGGAAATACAATGAGGCCAAAGACGTCATCAACGCGGTTGCCGCCCACCACGGAGAGGTGGAGGGAACCACGGTGTATGCCGCTCTGACCAACGCCTGCGACGCGCTCAGCGCCTCCCGTCCGGGAGCCAGAAGCGAGACGACCGAACTCTATCTCAAGCGTCTGGAACAGCTGGAAACGATCGCCAACAGCTTCCCGGGAGTGGACTCCTGCTTTGCACTTCAGGCGGGACGCGAAATCCGCGTGGTCGTCCAGCCGGAGAAGATCAACGAAAATCAGGCGCAGGTCATGGCGCGCGACATCTGCTCCAAGATCGAAAAAGAGATGAACTATCCCGGCCAGATCAAGGTCACCATCATCCGCGAAACCCGCTCGGTGGAGTACGCGAAATGACGTTTTCCGACTCTGCGGACCGTTTCAATTGCTACGTGGACACCTTCCGTTCGGCGAACGGTTCGCTTGTCGATGCCATGCAGTGCAAGCTCGACCACACCTGGGACGTGGTCCGCTTTGCCGGGAGAATCGCAGAGGGGGAGAACTTCCGCGAAGAGGAGCGGGAGCTCGCTCTGCTCTGCGCCCTCTTCCACGACATCGCACGCTTTGAACAGGTCCGGAAGTTCAGCACATTCAATGATGCGCTCTCGAATTTCGACCACGGTTACGAGGGCGTGCGGATCCTTTATGCGCAGGATCTTCTGAAGGGACTCTCTCCCGCCTGGAAAATCACGATTGCCGCAGCGGTCGAATTTCACAACAAGCTCGCGATTCCGGAAGGAATTCTGGATGATTTCGCGCTGAAGTTTGCCCGTCTGACCCGGGATGCGGACAAGCTGGCGATCCTGGAGCTGGTGCTCCGCTATTTTGCAGGAGAGCTGAAGCTGAAGGACGACTCGCTGATCAGCCTGAGCCGGAAGGGCGGGACGGATGTGGCTCCGGAAATCATCGAATCCGTCCTTGCGGGGAAGCCGACCTCCTATCGGATGGTCCGGAATGAAAACGACTTCAAGACCTGTCTGTTCGGCTGGGCGTCCGAAATGGAATTTTCAACGTCCCGGCGCCTTCTGAAGGAGAAGAACTTTTATCCGAAACTCCGGAGCTATCTTCCGGAGGATCCCGTTTTCGACACGATCGTGCAACTTACGGAGGAACGTCTTTCATGCCGCTGCTCGAAGTGAAGGATCTGCGGAAATACTATCCGCTTCCGCCGGAACATCTGTTCGGTCCGCCGCGCGCGGTCCGGGCGGTGGACGGGGTGTCCTTCACGCTGGAACGGGGCGAAACCGTGGGGCTGGTGGGAGAATCCGGATGCGGAAAG
>DDJH01000271.1:7437-7985 GCA_002338895.1 Lentisphaeria bacterium UBA1829
AGATGATCTTCCAGGATCCCTATGGATCGCTGAATCCGAGGATGACGATTTTTTCCGCGCTGGAGGAGCCGCTTCGACTGCACACGGACCGGAATGCGGAGGAACGGAAACAGGAGGTGGCACGGCTTCTGGAACTGGTCGGACTGGACCCCGAACTGGCGGGACGGCATCCGCATCAGTTCAGCGGAGGACAGCGTCAGCGGATCGGCATTGCGCGGGCGCTGGCGGTGAATCCGGCGCTGATCGTCGCGGACGAACCGGTTTCGGCGCTCGACGTGAGCGTTCAGGCTCAGATTGTGAATCTGCTTCAGGATCTGCAGCGGAAAAATCATTTTGCCATGCTGTTCATCGCGCACGATCTGGCGGTGGTGGAGCATATCAGCACGCGGATTCTGGTGATGTATCTCGGGAAGGTGGTGGAATCGGCACCGGCGGAGGAGCTGTGCCGGAATCCGCAGCATCCATACACCCGGGCGCTGCTCTCCGCAGTGCCGACGATTCATCCGCAGGAAGGAAAGAAACGCATTCTTCTCAGCGGAGATGTCCCC
>DDJH01000271.1:8013-14110 GCA_002338895.1 Lentisphaeria bacterium UBA1829
GGAAAATGACAGGGAAACAGGAAAAACTTGCAAATTTTTCCGGAGGGATGATTGCAATCCGCCTTTTTCAGGGTAAATTAATCGGACAATTATTTATTTTACGGACAATATACAGAAAAGGAATGGGGAAGTGAACCAGTTTCCTGAAGAAGATTTGGCAGCCGTCGCAGAACTTCGCAGACACGGAATTGAAGTACCGGAATATTATAACTTTGCATATGATGTTGTTGACAAATGGGCGGAAAAAGAACGAAACCGCCTGGCGATGATCTGGGTCAACCAGCAGGGACGGGAACGGAAACTGACCTATTTTGATTTCAGCCGTCTTTCCAATCAGGCAGCCAATCTTCTGTTCAAGCACGGGGTCTCCAAAGGGGACCGCGTGTTCATCATGCTGCCGCGCATTCCGGAATGGTGGATCTTCTCGCTGGCACTGATGAAGCTGGGAGCCATCCAATGCTCCTCGCCGGCACTGCTGACCCCGGAGGATCTGCGCCAGAGACTGCTTTACGGGAAATTCAAGGTCGTCATCAGCGACCAGGAAAACGCACATAAATTCGATGAGATTTTCGACGACTGCCCCCTGCTGAACTTCCGCATGATCGTGGACGGCGAACGCAAAGACTGGATCAGTTATCCGAAAGAGATCAAAAACACGCTCCTTTCCCGGACCCGGGTCAAGACGCCGACGCAGGTGCGGACCAAAAGCAGCGATCCGCTGCTTCTGGCCTTCACGTCGGGCACAAGCAAAATGCAGAAGGTGGTGCAGCACACGCACGCATATCCGCTCGGCCACCGCATCACCGCGGAGATGTGGCACGGACTGAACAAGAACGATCTGCATTACTCGCTGAGCGATGCCGGATGGGCAAAGAATCTGTGGGGAAATTATTTCGGGCAGTGGATCGTCGGCTGCTGCGTCTTTATTTACGACATCCGGGGAAAGTTCATTCCGGACGAGATTCTGCCGGTGCTGGAGAAGTATCAGATCACGTCGTTCTGCGCACCGCCGACCGTCTATCGAATGATCGTCATCAACGACCTGAAGCGTTTCGATCTTTCCGAACTGAAGAAGTGCACAAGCGCGGGCGAAGCGCTCAATGTGGACACGATCCGTCTGTGGAAAGAGGGAACGGGGCTGACCATCCGGGAAGCGTACGGACAGACGGAAACGGTCTGCATGGTCGGCAACTTCATCGACATTCCGACGCAGCCCGGCTCCATGGGACAGCCCGCCCCGGGCTGGTTCATCGAACTGCATGACGACAACGGAAAACCGGTTCCGCAGGGAGAACCGGGCCGAATCGCCGTCAAGGTGGATCCGGCACACCGCCCCGTCGGACTGATGGACAAGTATCTTTTCAACGAGGAAGAGAACCAGAAGAGCTTCATCAACGGATTCTACTACACAGGCGACAAGGCCTATATGAACGAGAAGGGCTATCTGTTCTTCGTGGGCCGAAGCGATGATATTATCAAGAGTTCCGGTTATCGGATCGGACCGCTGGAAGTGGAAGAGGTGCTGATGTCGCATCCGGCCTGCTGCGAAGTGGCGGTGGTCGGAGCGCCGGACCCGATCCGCGGAGCCAAGGTCAAAGCGTATGTGATTCTCAATCTGGGATACGAGCCGACGGAATCGCTGGTCCGGGAACTGCAGCAGCATGCGAAACATCACAGTGCGCCGTACAAGTATCCGCGCGAGATTGAATTCGTCAAAACCCTGCCGAAGACGCTTTCCGGAAAGGTGAAGCGCGACATTCTCCGCAAACATGCCGAAACCGGGGAAATGTGGTAAATCTGTGAATCTGCTTCTGCTCCAGTCCGAGGAAGAGCTCTCGCCGGAACGTCGTTTTATCGTGACCGGGGAACGTGCGGAACATATCCGGACCGTTCTCCGGGCAAAAGTCGGCGACACGGTCAAGACGGGTATTCTGAACGGAAAAATCGGCAATGCGGTGCTGCTGGAGTTGGAAAAAGGACGGGCTGTTCTGGAAGCGGGAGAATTTTCCATGTCTCCGCCGGAGGGAATTCCTGTGAGTCTGATTGTCTCGCTTCCGCGTCCCCAGAGTTTCCGGAAGGTTCTCCACTTTGCCGTCTCGGCGGGAATCAAGGATCTGATTTTCACGCATTCGGCCCGGGTGGAAAAGAGCTACTGGAACAGCACCGCGCTCTCTCCGGAAAAGATCCGGGAAGGAGTCCGGGAAGGACTGGAACAGGGATTCGACACAAGGGAACCGAATATCCGTTTCTACCGCTATCTGAAGGAGTTTCTGAAGGAGTCTGAGACACTCTTTCCGGAAAACGCGAAAAGAATCATCGCCCATCCGGGCCGTCCGGCCGGAGAGCTGAAAACGGAGGGAAGAGCGCTTGTTCTCGCAATCGGTCCGGAGGGAGGATATGTGGAATCGGAGATCCGGGCGTTTGCCGAAGCGGGATTCGAACCGCTCTCCTTCGGAACGCATATTCTTCGCGTGGAGTTTGCGGCGGCATTCATCACAGGATTTCTCATGGGAGGAGGGAGCCGATGAAACGGAATCCGTTCTCGCTGATTCTTCTGCTGATCTGCGCGGGACTGCTCTCTCTGAACGGGGTGCTGCACCCCTGCATCCATCACCATGATACCTCGTACAGCGATGAAGGAGCCGTTCTGCATCTCCCGCAAACGGAACAGACCGTTGCGGCGGATGAATCGTTCTGTCCGTTGTGCACGGGACTTCTGCACGCACTGGAGTGGAATGGATCCGGCGACGTTGTGTCACACGGAGGACCGTTGCAGCATACGGCGCTGCCGGACCGGCCGCCGCACACGAACCGGATCGAACTGCCCCCCACACGCGGACCGCCTCAGGGTTGATCCCCTCCCCTTTTTGCGTCCGTCCGGCTCCCGGCGGACAACAGATGAATTTCGATCAACCCAGCATTTTGAAGGACAATCAAAATGAAACGCATTTTGTATTTTACCCTTGTGGAACTCCTTGTGGTGATCGCGGTGATTGCGATCCTGGCGGGACTCCTCCTTCCGGCGCTGAATGCGGCGCAGAGGAAGGCACACTCGGCCAACTGCCTGAACAACTGCCGTCAGACCTTTCTGGCGCTGAACGCCTATGCCGACGATCATCAGGAGATGTTCCCTGTGACCCATCTTCTGGAAGACGGGAATTTTGCCCATATTGCGGAACTTCCCGGCGATCCGCAGTGGTTTGCCCCGCTGTTTGAACTCTACCGCTACCGCTCCCCCTACCTGCGGTGTCCGGAAGACCGCTATTTCGACGACGCGGCCGATGCGCAGAGCTACATGTTCAACGCGATGTATACGGTCGGCTTGAAACGGACCACAATCCGGAACGCCTCCGAACGGATCATTCTATCCGAACGCGGCGAGGAGAACGACAAAGCCATTGCGCATCAGACCTATCCGGGCTTTTCCGCGCCGGATTCGGTCCGGGCGGTCCTGAACACGGAACGGCACCGGGGAAGCGCAAACTATCTCTATCTGGACGGACACGCCTCCGCCCGTCGCTTCTCCGACACCATCGGCGACGGAACCGAAGACCGGAACTCCCACTTTGTCAAAGAGTGGTGCACCTCCTACCAGGAGCCGCACGACCACGCACATTGACCATTTTCCGGAAAGGAGCGGAGAGCTCTCCCTCTCCGCTTCCCCGTCCCGGACCGCAGCGTCCGCTCCCCCTACTCTCCCCCCTTGAATGCCTTTCGGGCGGACAGAATCGACTGCAACCAGTTCTCAACCGACCCGGCCCGGTATGCGATATATCCGCCCGGGACAAACGCAAAAGGAGTCTTCCAGTTCAGCAGCTCGGCCGCGGAAACCGCACCGGACTGCGCATCCAATGCCAGAATCAGAACAAACAGAAAGGTGAAGAGCCAGAACGCCGCAGCCAGGATCCCGGTCCGAACCGAAAATTCCTCTCCCGCGAACAGGCGGAACAGCGGAGCACTCACACAGCACCAGAGCGGCCCGAGGAGCAGCAGACCCGTCGCCGAGGGTTCGGGCCCCATCCAGAGCGGCAGGATCAGAAAACAGAACACCCAGGCAAGAAACGCACAGAGCAGGAGCGTTTTCAGGCAGAGAAGGATTTTCCGGAGATTCTGCTTTTCCGGAGCACTCTCCTCCGTCCGCTTCCGGATGCACTCGCNNATCCTCCTTTTCAAACACTTTCTTACAGTTCGGACAGCGATAGGTACTCATCTTTGCGTCTCCCGGTCCTTTCCAGATTCTGAGTCTGCGGATTGCCAGCTCTCCTTCTCTTATTGTACACGGAGAATCCGGATTTGCAAGGGAAAAGAGAAAAATCGTCCGCGGAAGATTTTCCGGGAAAGCACACCCCCGCCCCCGAGTCCCATTTTTCCGCAAAATCTTTGAAAGAGGACGTGCAATTTTTCGAAGNNTCAAGGGAGAGCGGATCTGCCATGAACATCCTATTTGTCTGCACGGGGAACACCTGCCGGAGCCCCATGTGCGAAGGATTCTTCCGAAAACTCATCCGGGATGCGAAAAGGACGGATCTTCAGTGCGAATCCGCAGGACTTTCCGCCTTTCCGGCATCCCCCGCCTCCCCCAACGCGGTGGAAGTGATGAAACAGGCGGGAGTCGATCTTTCCGGACATCGCGCCAGCAGCCTGACCGCGGAACGGATCGAAAAGGCCGACCGGATCATCGTGATGACCGCCTCCCACAAGGCCGCAATCCTGAGGCGCTGCCCGGAGGCCCGATCCAAAGTGTTTCTGCTCGGAGAATTTGCATCCGGTCCGTCGGGAGATATTGCGGATCCCTTCGGAGGAAACACAGAAGTGTATCAGGAGTGCTTCCGGGAGATGAAAAGCGCGCTGGAAAATCTTTTTCTGGATCTGTCAAACCACAAAAAACAATAAACAATGATCATAATCACCACGAAAGGATGTTACGAATGAAACCAATTTCAGACTGGAACAGAAACGACAGGCGCATTGCAATCGCCGCGGACCACGGCGGATTCGAACTCAAGAAGGAGATCACCGCGGCTCTGACCGGAAAAGGTCTTGAGGTCGTCGACTACGGACCGGCCGCTTTCGATCCGGAAGACGATTACAACACATTCGGTGCCGCTCTTGCCCGCGCGATCTCCAAAGGAGAAATTGAAAAAGGCATCCTGATCTGCCGCTCCGGCATCGGCATGGCAGTGGTGGCGAACCGCTTTCACGGAGTCCGCGCGGCCGTGGCGTACAGCACAAAACTTGCGAAGGCCAGCCGCGACCACAACTGCTCCAACGTTCTGGTGATTCCGGCCGATTATCTCACGCGTGAAGATATCGGCGAAATCGTCAACACCTGGCTGGATACGGAATTCACCTGCGTCGGCGGACGCCATGCAAGACGACTCAATCAGCTGGAAAAAGACAGCTACGATGATATCGCCGCCATCCGCGGCAGCGATCCCGAAATCGCCGGATGGATCGACAAGGAGGCTCAACGTCAGTTTGAAGGCATCGAACTGATCGCCTCGGAAAACTTCACCAGCTGCGCGGTCCGGGCGGCCCAGGGCTCCGTTCTGACCAACAAATATGCCGAAGGCTATCCTGCCAAGCGCTATTACAACGGCTGCGAATTTGTCGACGAAGTGGAAAAGATCGCCATCGAACGCGCCTGCCGTCTGTTCGGAGCGGAAGCCGCAAACGTCCAGCCGCACTCCGGGTCGCAGGCGAACATGGCGGCCTACTTCGCCCTCATCAATCCGGGCGACACGATTCTGGCGATGAGCCTGGATCACGGCGGCCATCTGACCCACGGACACCGGATGAACTTCAGCGGCCAGTTCTACAACGTGATTCCGTACGGAGTCAACAAGGAGACCGAAACGATTGATTACGATGAGCTCCGCCGTCTGGCCGACGAAAACGCCTGCTGCGCAGTCATGATAGAGACCATACAGGGCGAGGGCGGCGTTTACGTCCTGTCCGATGAGTTTATCAGCGCGGTCGCCGCCCTCTGCGACGAGAAAGATCTCTGCCTCATAGTCGACGAGGTGCAGACCGGCAACGGACGCACGGGAGAACTGTACAGCTACATGCACTACGGCATCAAGCCCGACATCGTCAC
>DDJH01000271.1:14199-14474 GCA_002338895.1 Lentisphaeria bacterium UBA1829
GAGCTCACCGGCGCAAAGGGCGTCAGCTCCGTCAGCGGCCGCGGCCTGATGATAGGCATAGAGCCAGACGGCAAAAAAGCCGCCGACGTCATCGCCATGTGCATGGAGCGCGGCGTGCTCGTGCTCAGCGCCAAGACCAGGGTGAGGCTCCTGCCCCCGCTCAACATAGGCTTCGACGAGCTGCGCCGGGCCATACAAATCATCAAGGAGGTGCTTGCACAATGAAACATCTGCTCAAACTGATGGATCTCTCCGCAAAAGAGATCAGCGAGATA
>DDJH01000153.1 GCA_002338895.1 Lentisphaeria bacterium UBA1829
ATCTTCTGCAGATCAATCTCGACCCCCGCCAGCTCGGCCGCCAGGTGCGGCGACGACTCAAATTCCAGACAGTACGGACACGCCAGCTCCATCGGAAGATCCAGAATCCCCGGCGCTTTCTCCTTCACCTTCCCGAGATCTCCGTTCCGCGGATCGGTCATCCCTGTCTGCGCGGGTTTCATCACCGCGGTCGAGAGTCCCCGCGCGGTCGTATATTCGGCCAGAAGCGACGTCACATACGTCTTTCCGATATCGGTTCCTGTGCCGGTCACAAAAAATGTCTGACTCATCTGAATCCGTCCTTTCTGATTGGAATGAATCCCTTTCGAAGCAGCTGCTCCCGGAAGCGGGCGCTCTGAAGCCGTTCCCCGAGACGGCGCACCGCCTCCGGCGCATCCCCCGCCACCGAAAGATAATATTTCCGGACCAGCGGATATTTCCCGCTGAGAACCGGTTCAAAATCCGGTGCAACTCCTTCCACCGGAAGCATTTTGATCTCCTTGCTCCCCTCCGTCGCAAACGACAGCGGAAGAATCGCGATCGCCGTCACGTCGTTTTTCACCAGCTCGGTCGCCAGGCGGATGGAGGCCAGTTCCACAAAATGGGTTTTCCCCTTCTCCTTCTCCGGCTTTCCTTTTGCCCGAAGCGCCCCCGCAAGCTGGTAGATGTTCCGGACCGGCACATCGGTCCCGGGCCATTGCGGAAACTGGTTTTTCATGATCCGGAGCACCTCGCCCGAGCTCAGCCCGGCGACCGGATTTTTGACATTCACCGCAAGAACCGCCCCTTTCAGCGCCAGCGGAACAGGTTCCGCTCCCGGAATCTTCCGCGTGGAGACCGCAAGAACAGGCGGCGCATCCAGCGCATCGGCACTGGAGGAGAGAACCATCTGATGTTCCGGCATCTCCTCCGCCAGTTTCCGGATTTCGGGCCGGATCAGCTCCGCGGTTCCCCCCTCGGCGGCGATCCGGATTTTCGGCAGCGCAAGATCGCTGTTCTGCGCTCCCGCCGGAAGAGCCGCACTGATCGAAGAGAGCAGAATACAGAGAATTCCCGCAGCGATCCGCCGTCCGCCCCCCATCTTCTCTCCAGCGGTCATGCGGAACATTTCCGCACCTCCAGCATCCGTTCCAGGAATTCCAGCGGAACGGCGAGGGATCCGTAACCGGTTCCCAGTTCGATCCCGGGCTGATTGGTCCCGTGATAGTCGCTTCCGCCGGATTTCAGGATTCCGGCAGCGTCCGCGATTTCGTGCATCATCCGGGTCTGGTGTTCGGAGAACATGGAGTAGTTGGTTTCCACCGCGTCGAGTCCCAGTTCCATGAGTCGGCGGAGCATTTTCCTGGCATAGGTCCGTTCGCCGGACTGCCCGCTGACAGGGTGCGCCCAGACGGCCAGTCCGTCCGCCGCGTGGATGGTTTCGATCGCCTCCGCCGCCTCCGGCAGTTCCCGCGGAACATACGCCCGGCAGCCGCGCTTGAGACACTGTTCGAACACCTCCTGCATGCTTCGGAAACACCCTTTTTTCAGCAGAAGCGCCGCAATGTGGGGCCGTCCGATGCTCTCTCCGCCCGCAAAGCGGACCAGTTCTCCGTATTCGATCGGATAGCCGAGAACGGAGAGCTTCTGAACGATTTCGCGGTTTCTTTTTTCGCGGCCTTCGCGCATCCGGCCGAGCAGGTCGAGCAGACGCGGCGTATCCGGACGGATGAACAGGCCGACAATGTGAATTTCCTTTGTGAACAGCCGGGAGGAGATCTCCACGCCGGGCACTCCGAAAATACCGCACCGTTTTGTTTCTTCCAGAAACTCCGCGAGTCCCGAGACCGTGTCGTGATCGGTCAGCGCGACGGCCCGGAGTCCTTTTTCCGATGCCAGACGGGCCAGCTGTGCGGGGGTGTCCGATCCGTCCGAAGCGAGGCTGTGTGTATGTAAATCGATAAGATCTGCCATGTCATTCCTGTTTTCTTGAAAACTGGTTAGTATAGCACAATTTTTCGGAATTTGCAAACCCGGAACGGAAAGTTTCCCGTTGGCGCCGATTCTCTTTTCCCGCAGGAAAGCTCCTTGAAAAGCGCGGAGGAACGGGTATATTCCAAAAACGTTTTCTGATCGTTTCCGTTTCCTGAACTGAAATTGAAAGGCCTGACATCATGACGAATGCGGCACAGTGCGGATTCCGTCCGTATGAGACTCCGGAGCACAATACGGCGGCTTTGCAGAGGGCGCTCGACCGCGCCGGGACAATCCGGATCGACGAACCGGGAATCTACGATCTCTCCGGACCGGTCCGAATCGGAAGCAACACCTCTCTGGAGTTCGGGGAGGGGGTCTTCCTGCGCCGCAGAAACGCGTCGGGGTACACCCTGATCAACAAGGGCGCGTTCTCCCGGACGTATGATGAGAATATCCGTATCCGCGGTCTGCATCTCCTGGTGAACGGATGCGATCTCTGCCGGCAGGAGATCATCGGAATGAATGCGCTGATCGGCTTTCATTTTGTCCGGAATCTGGAGATCCGGGACTTTGTCTGCCCGGACCTGCTCAGACGGGCTTTCTGCATCCAGGTCTGCACATTCGAGAACATCCTGCTGGAGAATCTCCGGATCGAAGGCGGAAAGGACGCGGTCCATCTCGGCCGGGGAAAACGCTTCGTCATCCGCCACGGGATCTTCCGGACGTTCGATGATCCCATCGCGCTCAATGCCCATGATTACGTCACATCGAATCCGCAGTTCGGCTGGATCGAGGACGGCATTGTGGAGGACTGCTATGATCTGGATCAGCGCGAGACGACCGGATTCTTCTGCCGGCTTCTCGGCGGAGCCTGGACGACCTGGCAGCCGGAAATGCCGATCCGCCGTTCCGATCTCGTCGTCAGCGACGGCAGACTGTACAGTGCCAATCTTCCCGTCGACGGACTGGAACGGATCTCCCGCACCGCACCCCGTCATCCGGACGGCGTTTCGGTCCTGGACGGAATCCCGTGGAAGTTCGTTCAGGAGGCCGACGGCTTCCAGTGCGGTGTCCGCAATGTCCATTTCCGGGACATCGTGCTGGAAAAACGGCGTCCCCGCGCCTTTTCCATGACCTTCGACAACGACAACTGGTCCCGCAGCGTCTATCCCGGCGCACCCATGCCGGTCCAGTCCGGCATCCTCCTCGAAAATATCCGCGTCCGGAACCGGATCGATGCGCTCGCCGAAATCCGGACCCCCTGCGACGTCCTGAAAATCCTTCACTCGGATCTGGAAAACTCCTCCATCCTTCTGAACAGCTGGGAGTATCTGGCCGACCGTTATCCGAAAACCGCTCTCCTCTTCAGCGGAACCACTTTCCGCGGCCCCGGCTTCCGGATCGTCGATGCGGAAAAGGGCCGTTCCGCCGATCTCACCGTTCTCGGGTCCGCCGTGGAGGATCCGACTGCGGAGTTCCAGGTGCGCGGCGCGGTCCGGATCCTCTCCTCGGATCTGAAAATCCGATCGGTCTGATTCCCTGTTTCAGCGCGGGGTGTCCACTGTATTTTGTCCGTGTTCGGGCGGAAACACCTCGTCCGCTTCGGGAATCGACGCCGCCGCTCCCGCCCGGCTGACCGCAAGACTGCCGGCAAGCGCCGCTGTCTCCATCGCCCGCTCCGGAGAGCAGCCGCGAAGCCGGGCGGCAAGATAGTAGCCCGTGAACGTGTCGCCCGCGCTGGTCGTATCCACAACCGGAACCGCGGGGCTGGCCACATGAAAGCGATCCGGTCCTTTGCCCCGGCAGGCTCCATCGCCTCCCAGCGTCAGAATGATTTCCGTATCCGGATAGCGCACGGTCAGAATATCCAGAATCTTCGCCGGCGCGGTCACTCCGCCGGAGAGCTCCGCCCCTTCCACTTCGTTGACAAACAGAAGATCCGCCAGCTCCAGCGGATAGTCCGAAACCTCCGGTCCGCAGGGCGCCGGATTGATCGCGCAGATCAGTCCGCGCCGTTTCCCTTCCTCCAGTAGAAACGGTATTTCATTGATCTCGTTCTGGAGAAGCAGAATGGTTCCCGGTTTCACCTGTCCCAGAATCCCGAGAATCTCCTCCCGGGTGAGTGTCTGGTTGGCGCCGGGATAAAACAGGATGCAGTTCTGTCCCTCCCGGTCCACCTGAATGATCGCATGGCCGGTCGCCTCCGGGCCCCGGATCAGAAAGCGCGTGTCGACTCCGGCGGTGCGGAGCGTCTCCTCCAGGAATTCTCCGTCCGCCCCGATTTTTCCCGCGTGGGCGACCCGGACTCCGGCACGCGCAAGCGCCACCGACTGATTCAGACCTTTCCCACCGGCAAACCGGGCATATTCCGTACACGAAAGGGTCTCCTTGGGCCGGACAAAATGCGGAACCTGATACACATGGTCAATATTCAGCGAGCCGAAATTCAAAACGTCGATCGAATCCATTTGCGGGAACTCCTGTGGTTGGCGGTTTTTCGGGATACAATATCCGTTCTCTTTCATTTTTCAAACGGTTTTCCGTTTTCTCTCCGGAAAAGCCCGTCCGGATCCGGGCAAAAAAAATCCATGGAAAACGAAGGCGTTCCATGGATTTTCGGGGATCTCCTCCTGCGGATCGCCGCGGAGAAGATCGCTGGATGCAGGACGGAACAATCAGCTCTGCGGAGCGGCTTCCGTTTTCGATTTTTCGCGTTCTGCATTGAGTTTTGCGTAATAGGCGTCCATCCGTTTGGCAACGTCGAGATAGTTGACGTTGGCGGAATAGATCTGTTTGAAGCAGTCCATCGCGCGTTTGGTGTTGCCCATCTCTTCGCAGGTGACGCCGAGGTGGTAGATGGCGTTCATCTTGTCCTTGTCCATCACCGGCATTTCCGCAATGGCCTTGTCGTACTGCTCCACAGCCATGTCGTACTGCTTTTTCGCGGCAAAGCAGCGGCCGAGGTAGACAATGGCGGAAAGACGCTTCTGCGGGTTTCTCTGCGCAATCTGGAACTGCTCCAGCGCTTTGTCGAGCATGTTGAATTCCCAGTAGAGTTCGGCAAGATCGTAGCGGATGAGCGTGTCGTTCGGGTAGAGACGGACTCGTTCTTCGCCGCGTTCGAGCCGGTACTGGTTGATCGCCTGTTTCTCCTTGTCGATCTCCTCCTGCGGCGCGTGCTGTTCCTGCAGTTCCTTGATCCGCTGGTCGGACAGTTCGATCCGGCAGGCTTCGATGGCCTTGTCGATGGTCGGGTCGAGCGTTCCCATTTTCTTGACCAGCCAGTTGTAGGTTTCGATGGCGTCGCTGTACCGTTTGTCGCGCTGATAGAGTTCGGCCAGTTTGCGGCGCATGTCGATGGATTCGTCTCCGTTCGCGACCCGTTTTTCGTAGACTCCGATCATTTCGCGGACGTCCTCTTCCGCACGGATGATCCGGTCGTCGCGGACCTGTTTTTCTCCGCCCTTCTTCTTTGCCGCCGCGGCCGCCTTGGCCACCGAGCTTCCGGACTCGTTCCATTTTCCCTGTTCCATTGTCGCAAGAGCCGCCGCGGCCCGCAGCGCCGCCTGCGCTTCCAGGTTGTCCGGATATTTCGCCGCGATGATCTGACGGATGTGGAGCACCTTCGCCCCCTGTCCATCCGCCTCATAGAGTTCCGCCAGCTTTCTCAAATTGGGTTCATTCTTCGGATTGCGGTCGACCAGTGCCTCATACGCTTCCACCGCGATGAAGTTGGCCTCCAGCGCAAGGCCGGCTCTTGCAAGAAGTTCGTATGCCAGGGGGGAGGCAATATTGATCGCAAGGGCATCCTCCGCCAGACCGAGCGCCTCCAGCGGCTTTTTGGCAACCAGGGCTCCGCCTTTCAGAATCGGGGGAATACAGAGAATGTGTGCCAGAATCTTCTGGAAGATATTCATGTGCGCATACTTGGTCTTTTCGGCCTTGCGGAGCATGATCCGGGAATCCAGGAACCCCGGATCCTTCTTCGTGATTTCCTTCAACAGCTCGATTCCGTAATCCAGGCTGTTCTTGGAGAGTACATCCTGCGCCTTCTGGAACGCAGCGCGAATCGCCGGAGAGACTTCCGACAACGTTTTTTTCACAATAGGCATGTAAAAATCTCCGTATTTTTTTGACAAATGCACTTTTTTATGGTAATATATACTCTTCTTTGTGAGCAAATCAAGTAGATTCCGGAAAATTTATGAGAAAGAATGAAACAATAGCCGCTCTCTGCACGGCTCCGGGCGGGGCGCTGGCGATTCTGCGCATCTCGGGACCGGACGCCCTCGAGGCCGCTCGGACTGTATGGACTTCCCGGAAAGCTCTTTCCGCGGACTGCCCGCGGCTGCTGACGTTCGGGCACGCCTTGAAGGAGAATGGAGAACGCGGCGAAAGCTGTATGGCGGTCTACATGCCCGCGCCCGCAAGCTATACCGGAGAGGATGTCGTCGAAATCCAGTGTCATGGAGGAGAGTACGCGCCCCGGGCCATTCTGGGGCGTCT
This sequence comes from Lentisphaeria bacterium UBA1829, assembly GCA_002338895.1. GTDB lineage: Bacteria > Verrucomicrobiota > Lentisphaeria > Victivallales > UBA1829 > UBA1829. Next base: position 6,463 of record DDJH01000153.1, read on the forward strand.
GCTGCGTTCCGGACTCTGCCGGTCCGCGGAACCGGGGGAGTTTACCAGACGCGCGTTCCTCAATGGAAAAATCGATCTGACGCAGGCGGAAGCCGTGGCCGATCTGATCGCCGCAAAATCGGAGGCCGCAGGAAAACTGGCGGAACGGCNNGAGAAAGTCCGCGCAATGGCCGAGACGCTCTATCAGACGCTGGCGGAAATCGAATCGCGTCTGGACTTCCCCGAAGAGGAGCTCGACTGGAAACCGGCGGAGGTGCTGATCGGAGAACTGGAATCGGTGCGGAAGACTATCGGCGGACTGCTCTCCGGAAAAGAGGCGTCGGCAATTCTTCGCTCCGGGGTGCGTCTGGTGATCGCCGGAGCGCCGAATGTGGGAAAATCAAGTCTGCTGAACCGGCTGCTCGGATACGACCGGGCGATCGTTTCGGCGATTCCGGGAACCACGCGCGATACGCTGCGGGAGGCCGCATCCATCCGCGGAATCCGTGTGGAGCTGACCGATACGGCGGGAATCCGCGAAGCCGCA
>DDJH01000116.1:0-429 GCA_002338895.1 Lentisphaeria bacterium UBA1829
TACTATATTTTTCCGCAGATTTTGATGGAGGAATACGCCCGCTCATGTTCCCCCGGGGAGAAGCTCCGCACGAATTCAAAAGAAGCTTGCGGAGAGTTTTTCAAAAAGATGAATTTGCTCCTTTTCAAAGCTCAAAAAATCGCCGTTTTCAGGTGAAAAGAATATTCCTGAAAAAAAACGAAATCTTCCACCAGTCGGAAATTCCCTCATTCCGTTCCCCGAAACAGAGCATTCCTTGTTTATGCTGTATCCCTTGAAAGGATACCCGCTCTTCTTTACGATAAGGTTGATGACGTGTAATTCAAAAAACAAACAAAAAAATTTCAAAAAAGAACTTGAAAAGAAAAAATATTTTAGTATATTATGAAATAATGAAAGGAGAAACCATGGCAAACAGTGAAACGAAAGAACTGGCAACCCTCGCCGAAG
>DDJH01000116.1:438-11359 GCA_002338895.1 Lentisphaeria bacterium UBA1829
CTGGAGGGAAGGGAGCTCTGTGTCTGTGATTTCGTCGCCGGGACCAATGAGGAGTTTTCCTCCATCAGCCAGCATTTGAACGTCCTGAAAAAGGCTCATGTCGTGGAGTGGGAAAAGCGCGGAAAGCATGTGTTCTACCGCCTCGCATATCCCTGCATCCCATGGCTCTTTCAGGACATGGAAGCTCGCGATACCCTTTCCCGCGCTTCCCAGGAGGAGCGAAAACACATCCTCGAACAGCAGCGCACGATGCTCATCGAACATTTGATGAAACAGGAACGCTGATTTTTTTTGAACAGACATTTCATGATTCCATAAAATAATAAAAACAAAAAAGAAAGGAACGCTCTTATGAAATTTCAGGAAATTCGAAGTGCAACGGCAATCATCACATTTGGAGGGGTCCGGTTTCTTCTGGATCCGTGGCTGGGGGAGAAGGGCTCCATTCCGCCGATTCCCGGATCGCCGAATCCGGATCTGCGTTGCCCGGTGAGCGATCTGCCGCTGCCGATCAACGAGATTCTCAAAGTGGATGCGGTGATTGCAACCCATCTGCATTTCGACCATTTTGACGACAAGGCCATGGAGCGGATCCCCAGATCCATGCCGATTTTCGTTCAGGATGCACTGGATGCCGAGACATTGCGGGGAAAAGGGTTTGCCGATCTCCGGATCCTGAAATACGGCGGTCTCGAATTCCGGGGCGTGATGCTCTATAAGACGGATTGTCTCCACGGACAATTTGAGAACATCGGTCTTCTCTACGAGAAAATGAACCTGCGAAGCGAGGCCTGCGGCGTCGTGATGCGCCATCCGGAGGAGAAAACCCTGTATCTCGCCGGAGACACCATCTGGTGCGGATATGTCAAGGGGGCTCTGGAGACCTGGAAACCCGATGTGGTCGTGGTCAATGCCGCCGAGGCGACCATCTGTTCCTTCGGCCGGATCATCATGGGACTGGAGGATCTGCAGGAGGTGCTCGATCATGCTCCGCAGGCGGTCGTGATTGCCAGTCACATGGACAACGTCGGCCATGAAAAACTCTGGAGAAAGGATCTGCGCCGCTACCGTTCCGAGCACCATCTGGAAGGGCGTCTGCTGATCCCGGAGGACGGAGAAGTCTGCGAATTCGAAAAGAAAGGAGTTTCCCATGCATGCGCATGAACATCATCACCATCATCCGGATCTTTCCGGCGACTCGGTGAAAGGACGCGCGTTCCTGTTCGGAATCGTGCTGAACACGCTTTTTGTGATCGCGGAATTCACGGCGGGATTCCTCTTCAACTCGATGGGGCTGCTGGCGGATGCCGGACACAATCTCGGGGATGTCAGCGGACTGCTGATTTCACTGGCGGCATTTCTGCTGGCCCGCAAACGGTATTGCAGGAACTATACATACGGATTCCGGAAAGGGACGATCTGGGCGTCGCTACTGAATGCGGCGATCCTGCTGTTCGCGGTCGGAGCGATTGTGACGGAATGTATCCGGAAATTCATTGATCCGGCCCCGGTCGGCGGATGGCCGATTATCATCACGGCCGGAATCGGCGTGGTGATCAATGGTTTGACGGTGTTTCTCTTCTCGGGGGAAAAGGAGCATGATCTGAATGTGAAGGGGGCGTATCTGCATATGCTGGCCGATACGCTGGTTTCGATCGGAGTGGTGCTCTCGGGAGTCGTGATCCTCTGGACCGGATGGACGGTCATCGATCCGGTGATCGGGCTGGTGATCGCGGCGGTGATTCTGGTCTCCACATGGGGACTGCTGAAGGAGAGCGTCCGGCTCGCGATGGACGGCGTTCCGGAAGGAATCGATGTGGAGGAGATTCGGGAGCATCTGCTCGAAGATCCGAACGTGGCGGCGATCCATCATCTCCACATCTGGCCGATCAGCACAACGGAAAATGCCTTGACGGCTCATGTCGTTCTGAAAAATCTGGAACAGCTTGAGAAAACCCGGGAGGCTCTGCATGAGGAACTGGCAGAGCATGGAATCGGACACGCCACGCTGGAATTCGAGCCGAAGACCGCCCAGTGTCCCGATGAACAGAAATGCTGAAAAAACTTTCGGAGACGGGTTCGCCGTGGAGGAGACGCTTTCCCGCGAATCCGTCTCGGAAAGAAGACGCCGGCCTCATGGTTTGGAGGATAAGAATGTTTCCCGGGCGAGCTTCTTCTGGAAGCTTCGATAGGAGGTTGGTGAACGTCCCATGATGCGGTGGAACTCCTCGGAAAAGTAGAACGGATTGCAGTAGCCGAGTCGATAGGCGATCTCCTTGATCGTCATGTCGGGAACCTGAAGAAAATAGACCGCCCGTTCCATTTTGCGGGCGATCCGGTACTGCATCGGCGTCATGCCTGTCTGTTTCCGGACCATGCGGATCAGGGTCATTTTGCTGATCCCGGTATATTTTTCCAGATCGGCGATGGTCAGCTTGCGTTCGAAATCCTGCTCCAGAAATTCCAGAATCCGCGGGAGAAGGGAATGCGCGGACTGCTTTTCCTGTTTCTCCATTGCAAAACGGGCCAGAAGTTCATAGCATTTCCCCATCAGAAGAATGAATTCGTTCCGGTCCTCCGTATCGATATGCTGCCCAATCGCCTTCAGCGCAGTCAGAAATCCGGGGAAATCCTCCACGTCGTACAGTGCGGTCCGGTTCAGACGCAGCGAGGAGAGTATCGAGGAAAGGTGGCTCCCCTTCACCTCTAGAACATATTTGTGCTGATAGCCCCACGACCGGAACAGATACGGCGTAAACTCCGGAACAAACAGCACCTTCCCCGGCGAGACCGTGTATTTCTTCCCGTTGATCTCATAGATGCTTTCGCCCTCTTCCAGTGCCACCAGCATCAGAAAATTGACCCCGGGCGAGTCGTACCACGCATTCGCCGCATCGCGGATCTGATCTTCAAAGCAGAAGGGATAGAGCGGAAGATCCAGGTTGAAATGCAGCAGAAGAAGGTGTCTCCTGTGATACAGCCGGTTCCGGTAATTGGGAGAAAAAAGAGCATTGATCCGATTTTTCCTCATCCGCACTCCTCCTTTTCCGGATACTGTAAACGGCGGCACTCTCTTTTGCAAATCTCCTTTTGTACAATTCCTGATTCTTTCACTCAAACGATCGCTTTTACCAATATATTTTGTTACTATTCCGTATGCCGAAAGGGGTTTGCCGCATTGACGCTTTCGACGTTTTGTGCTATAATGAAACAGCAAAAAACAGGTGGACGGCCTCCGGATCGGTTGTTTCCCGCAAATCCAGAATACGGAACCCCGCAAAACGGCGGATGTCATGAGCACCTCCGTTCCGGCGGAACCGGGCCGCTCCATCCAGAACTCAAACGCAGAAAGGAAAGTGGAAAGGGTCAGGGTTGGAAAATGAAGCTGTTTCTGGTACTCTCATACATGCTGGCATGCGGATTCCTTGCCGCGGGGGAATTCCGCATGGATCTGATTTCTCTGAAGTCGAATATCGATCTGGAGATCCGGAAGACCTCGGAGAAATTCAAAGTCATCGACTCTCCGTGGTACAAGGAAAAACGCAGACAGAGCATTGAAATCCGCGGAGAAACGTCCGACCAGTGGAAAGCCTTTTCCTTCACCTTTGTGCCGAAGAAAAGCGGGGAAGTGATCCTGAGAGTCGAGTCTGAGNNCGGGGGAAACGCCGAAGGTCTGCGCCTACGACGATTTCAAAATCGAAGGTGCCGATCTGAAAAACCGCGGATTCGAAGAGAAGGTCCCCGCCCACGGATGGATCCCCGGATGGGGGACAAAGGACGGTCTGATGACCGGTGACGCCGCAGAAGGAAATTTCTATATGCGCGCCGCCTATCGGAAAGCTGTCACTCAGACTCTGAACTGCAGGGAAGGGGTCCCCGTCACGATCTCCTTCCAGGCGAAAAACGCTGTCTGGTGAAGCGGGAGGTGCCGGATGAAACAGAACAGAGCCTTGAAAATAAATTTTACGCTTGTTGAACTCCTTGTCGTGATTGCGATCATCGCCATCCTTGCCACCCTGCTTCTTCCCGCGCTGAACAAGGCAAGAGAGAAGGCAAGCTCCATCCTCTGTTCCAGCAATCTGAAGCAGACCGGAAACGGACTGATGATGTACTGCAACGACAGCAACGATTATCTGCCGAATCTTTTCCAGGGGCAGGACTGCATGTTTACCGACGCAATCGCCCGCTATGTAAATTCTCCCTATGTTTACAAAAGCACATTCTCCGGAACGGGAACATGGGGGTACTTTATCAATTATGCATCGGAACACTATATTTATTCAGCAAAATCCGTGTTTGTCTGTCCGACAGCGGCGGCGAATCTGATCGAGCCGTTTACCGGAACTCCGGGGAATTTTTTCATCACCAACTATTCCGTGACCCGCTGTGACAATGAGCCGGGTACCGCCTGCCGTCCCTACGCCTGGTGGCAGTTCAGCGGACAGACAAACGAAAAACCGAACGGACGGCGGATCAACGACATCCAAGGACGGGTCATCGTCGGCGAACAGCGCTATTTTCAGGCGACCAGTTCCATGACGCGCAAGGTCAACACGACCCGGAACGGCTCCATTTACTGCTGGTCCCCCGCGTATCCGGTCAATGACGCATGGGCGTCCGGCAATGTGCATACCGGCGGACTCTCCGGAAACTGGCTCTACAAGGATGGACATGTCGCCCATCACAGATTCAATACTCAGATCATTCACAAGTCCGGGGCATCCAGCTACTTCATGGGGCTCTGACAGAAAGGTTCTTCAATGAAAAAAACGCTTGCACTTCTGCTTCTCTCCACATCCGCTCTGCTCTCTGCGGGGCCGGAGAAGGAGACAAAGGAATTTATCGCAACCATTCAGCTTGGACAGCATCTGCTGGAACGGAAACTCGTCGCTCCTCACTTTTCCCCGATTCAGCGTCATTTCCAGGGCGCGGTGAAAAAGATTTCCGCAATGTCACCCGAAAACGCCCGGCGCGAACTGGAGGCCTTCGAGGATGTGATGCTGCAGCTCTCCGCCCGGTGCACCGGACAGCCCTATTCCCCGAACGTCGGATGGTATACGAAAAAAAGGCTGGCCGAGTATGAAAAAGATCTTCTCGAAACCCATGCAGACTGGACATACAACAGCCGGAGTCTCGCCCGCTTCGGTCTGAAGGCGGATGCGGAATTCGAGTGGAAGCGTCTTCAGGAACTGCGCAGGGGCGCTCCCAAACTGAACACTCTGCCGCTGGATCCACGCTTCGACCGCGCATTCTCGTTCTACAAACAGATCGCCGAGGAGCGTTTCCGTCTCGGCGGTCAGATCATCCTCTTTGAAAATGAACTGGATGCGCTTCTCCGCACGGCGGAATTCCGTCAGTCGCTCGGCGGTGCGGAGAAAAAACTTTCCGCTGATCCGGTCCGCTCCCTGCTGAAGCAGTGGAGAGAGGCCTATAATCGGAAAGACTATCTCCGCTGCGCCCAGCTCGAAAAGAGGACGGCGGAACTGATCGCGGAACTGAAGAAACAGGTGTTCGCTTCCGACGGGAAAACGCCGGATCTCCGTCCGGGAACCAGCTTCCTGAGCACGGGAATTTTCGGCTTCGGCGGAAACTGGCAGCCGCTGCTGAACACCAATGTGCGGTATGGAAATCTCTATCTCTCCCGCGAAAACGACTTCCGGATGTATGAGAATTCCAAATTCGACTGGGAGGTCTCCTTCGATGCGGAAAACGCAAACTGCTCCCGCTATGAGATCGACGGAGGGTCGTGGACGTATGCAAAACGGAAAAATTTCTACCGGAACTCCGCAACCGGGAAAGAGGAGATCATCGACGTCTACTGGAGCGCGCTTGCGCCGGGAGTCCTCTTCGATGCGCATGCCAAAGCGGTTGCCGTGGTGGAGGGGTCGCTCGGGGTTCCGGTCGCTCCCGATGCGGTTGCGGGCGTCTTCGACGGCAAGGTGCGTCTGATCCCCAGAGGAACTCCGATCCCCTCCCGCAGCATGAGCGAAGGATGGCTCCTGCTGCTCTGGAATGCGAACAGCGCGCCGAAACTGCCTGTCCTTCTCTTCTTTGAACATGCTCCCGATCAGCTGGAGTGGGGCGGCGGCGGATTCCGGATCGTCCGCTCCCCGGAAGTCGGAAAATATGCGGCAGCCACGCTCTACGGCGCTGTGGCGCAGAAGCCCGATTTCGGAAAAAACTGGAACTCGCTTCCCGCGGACGTCCTGAAACAGTGTCGCGCCGTGGCCCGGCATCTGGCATTCTATCCGCTCGATGTGGACGAGTTCTTCGCGTTCGGAAAGAATGGGACGGTCCGGATCTGGAACAAAATCCGCAAAGCGGTGCGTCTGGATGGAAACTGGAACGTGAAGACTCCCGCGTATGTCCCGTTCCCGCCGGCCTACACGCTGACCGCCGACGTCCGTCCGGATCAGACCCTTTCCGAGCCGCTGATGGCCACCCGGTTCGGATTCTACCGGACCGTCCCCGGAGAGGTCATCAGCTATTCGCTTTCCGCTCCCGATCTGCTCGAACGTTTTGTCCTCAGACCGGTCGCCGGGGAGGAGCGCTATATCAAACAGCTCAACGATACCATTCTGGCGCACAAGGGGGGCAATGCGTGGGATAATTTTGTCCGGGATTACCGCTCCGGTCAGGTGCTTGAGCTGGCCGCCGGATTCTGCATGCTCCGCGAAGAGGCCAGAGAACTGCTGAATCAGCAGAAACTGCCCGGTCAGCTCGAACTTTCGATCACGGGCGAAATGAGCACTTCCGGAGCCCGGGAACTGGATTCAAGATCCCGTCTCCCCGACTATCTGGTCGACCCGAACACCGGACGCTCCGCCTTCCTCGGCGGATGGCGCGGACGCAATCAGGGCGGCGAGGGGAGCGGACGCGGCGATATGACACTGTTCAATCAGCTCCCGCTGTTCCATGCGTACGGACAGGCGGTCCTGTTCGGCCGATGGGATCTGATCGAGCGCTACTGGACCCGTCTCAAGGATCTGTACAGCGCGGTCGATTTCAATCAGCCGTGGCAGACTCCGGGAATGAACACGCTGACCAGCGGCGTGATTCTCTACGGCGATATGTACGGCGACGGTTTCCGCTGCTACAATCTGATGTACCGCCTTGCCCGGGGCATGGGCGATTCCGAACTCGCGGACCGCGCACGATACCTCGCCGCAAAGCAGACCGCAACCACGATCAACTTCCTCTCGCCGAATGTGATCGCGTATAACGCGCATGTCAAGAACCTTCCCGATGCCGCCTCTCCGGATGCCGCGATCGGACAGCTCGGAATCTCCCAGTACGGTTTCCGCACCGCTCCCTGGAAGCCCTATCCGAAAAACGCATGGAACGCTCCGTTCCAGACCATCGGCTGCACCAATGACTACCCGTTCTACGGTATTCTGCTGCGCTACTGCTTCCCCGATTCGAAACGCTGGCTCGACACCTTCGCAAAGGCGATCCCCGAATGGCACGATCCGGTCTATCTCTACGAACAGCGAGGCGAACGGCAGAACAATGCCTGGAACTATCTGAAATATCTGGCGATGTCCAGCCGCGACCGCCAGGCGGTCCGGGCCCTCTACGAAAAAGCCTTCCCCGCGGACTATTCAAAGCCAAAGCCCCTCTTCTCCTTCCGGGGAAAACAGTGGGAGGCTCTCTACAAACGTCTCCACATGAGAGAATGGTTCATGCGGGGTAATGTGCTGCCCCATATCATCGGACAGAACGATCCGCTGTGGATCGGCGATTTCGGACGCGCACATCTCGTCTCCGGCGTCTACGACCGCGAAAAACGGTCCGCCCGGATCGAACTGACTTCCGGCCGTCCGGATACGCTGACCGTCGTTTCGATGGTCCGGCCGTCCCGCATTCTCCGGAACGGATCCCCGGTCGAAATCCGCAGCGGCGACTGGGAGTGCGCATACGAAATCCCGCTGCCCGCAGGCAACAACACCGTCGAACTCTCCCTGCCGGAATTCCGGGTGGAGGAGTTCCCGTTCCCGAAAAAGGGTGCTCCTTCTCCGGTGCAGAATCTGCCGAAAGCTCCTGCGCCGCAGAAACTTCAGCGGACGGCTTCTCTTCCCTCCGCCTTCAAAGTCGGGCCGGTGACCGCGCTGAATCTTGCGCCGTTCTGCAACCTCGGATTTTCCGACTCGCCCGAAAACATGGTCAACAAGGAATTCTGGGTCTTCCCCCGGAAGGATGTGATCCGCGGAGTCCCGTTCACCTTTGTCGATCCGGCTGCCAACGGAGGAAAAGGCATGATCGCGCTTCGGGGGCGGTATCGGAAAACTCTGCCGGAGATGGTCTGTTCCATTCCGGTGAACAAGGTCCCCAAACGCATCTTCTTTCTGCACGGAATGTGCTACAACGCCGATAACGGAAAGGTGATGACGTACCGCCTGAACTTCGCGGACGGTCAGACCAGAGAGATCGACGTGTACGCCGGAATCGGAGTCGGCGAATGGAAGGTGGCTCCGGGCGGAAAGACGCTCGCGGAACTCCCGGAGGCGCTGACGGGAAAAATCTATCCCGCGGCGAAGAGCGGACAGTGGGGCGAAGGCGCCGGCGGATATGTCTATGTCTGGACCAACAACGTCCGCACGCTCGGCGTGACCAATCAGGATGTCGATCAGCGCAGTCTCGCCACGTTGAAGTCGATCGATCTGATCTCCGCCGGACGCGCCGTTCCGCTCCTCTTCGCCATCACACTCGAGGAATGAACAATCCCTTCGGAGACAGGGCTGGAATAGAAAGGACTTTTTGAAACATGGGACAGTTGAAAACATCGGTCCGCCGTTTCGGCGGAGTGCCGACGATTCATGTAAACGGCGTTCCCGTCACCGGGCTGATGCACTGGAACCGGAACATGGATGCGGAGGATGTCCGCAATTTCGCGGAGGCGGGGGTCCGGATCTTCTCCTTCATCGGAAATCTCGATCCGGAGGACGGTTCCCCGGTCCACGACGGCATCCGGACCGGGTTCCGGACCATGACTCCCGCATTCATCCGTTCCGTGATGGAGACCATTCTGAACGCATGTCCGGATGCGCTGGTGATTCCCCGCTTCCGTCTGCAGGCGTCGGATGGATGGAAAGCCCGGCATCCCGGCTCGCTGATGCGCTACTATGATCTGGAGACCCATGCGTTCGAGGACGGCGACATGGTGACGCTCGGAGACGAGGTGTGGATCTCCGACGCGCTCCATTCCCTCTCCCGTTCCGTCCGCTTCTGCGAACAGCACTGGGGCGACCACATCGCGGGGTATCATTCCGGATTCGGACAATGCGCGGAACATGTCTGGTACTGGGGGGCGAAAATCGCCGATTACCATCCGTCGATGCTCCCCCCTTTCCGTCGCTGGCTGACCGGTCTCTACAAAAACGATGCTGCTCTCCGGCACGCCTGGAACGATCCGGAAGCCTCGCTGGAGCATGCGGAAATCCCCGCTCCGGAACGCTTCACCAACTTCAACCCCTCCGCCTCCAGTCTGCTGAACCCCGCCACGGAGCAGGCGCTGATCGATTATCTCCAGTTCCGTTCGGACTATATGGCGGAGCTGGTGGTGCGGCAGGCCGGATGCGTGAAGAAAACACTGAAAGAACTCGGAAGAGAAAAAATCTTCGGCGCATTCTACGGCTATGCCAATCTGCCGGCAAACAGCATTTCGCATTATGCGGTCGGACAGGATGCGCATCAGATTGTGCTCGACTGTCCGGATGTGGATTATCTGTCGGCTCCGGTCGGGTATTCGGCGCGTCAGCCGGGCGGCGTCAGCACCGCGCAGATTCTGCCGGCTTCGGCGGAACTCGCCGGAAAGCTCTATTTTGCGGAGGACGATACCGGAACCCACCGGTCCGTCACGCGGCACAATGTCCTGCCGGCACGCGCGGAGCAGTCGGTGCAGATGATGACCCGCGGATTTCTCGATGTCTGGCGCAACGGAGGAACCCAGTGGTTCATGGATCTGTTCGGGGAGGGGGTCTTCCGCGATCCAGTGCTGATGGAGAATGTCCGGAAGCTCGCCGATTTCGCCGGACGCCACATGGCGGATCGGGAGAGTACGGCGCAGATCGCCGTGTTCCTTTCCGATCGCAGTCTTTCCGCTTCAAAAACCTTCCAGTTTCTGACCGGAGGTCTGATCGAACAGCAGCTCAATGAGATCGCCGCAATCGGGAGCGGGTTTGACGTTTTCCGCATGGAGGATCTTCCAGAGCTTGTGCGTCAGGACCGTCTGCGCCAGTACCGCTTCGCCATCGTGCTGAACGCGCATCTGCTGGAGGACGGACTGCGGGAGGTGATCGATCTCAATCTGAAAAAGGACGGCCGGACCATTCTCTGGTTCCATGCGCCGGGAATCATCCGGAACGGGAAATTCGATCCGGAGGGGTGCAACGCTCTGACGGGAATCCGATGCGTGATGGCGGAAGGGCAGCGTTCCTCGCTGATAACCGAGGTGCTGATCGACGGCGAACGGTTCAGCTACGGAACTCCGCGCAATGTCAATCCGCGTCTGTACGGGGCCGATCCGGAGGCGCGATCGCTCGGATGGATTGTGGAGGGAACGTGGACCCCGTTCCGCCAGGGGGCAAACGGGGCGATGCTGATGGAAAAGGAGTTCCCGGAGTGGAAGTCCATCTGGAGTTCGTCGCCGAATATGCCGTCGGGGCTTCTGGCACGCTTCGCGGCGCGCTCCGGCGTGCATCTCTACTCCCGGCGCGGGGATCCGGTGTATTCGTCGAAAAACTGGCTGGCGGTTCACTGCAAGTGGGACGGCCTTCTGGAACTCCGTCTCCCGGAGCCGGGATCCTGGAACGACGCCTGGACCGGCGTGCGGAGAATCGAACAGTCCGACTGCCTCCGTATGGAGACCCGTCGCGGAGAAAACATCGTTCTGGAACGCGTCCGATAAAAAAACGGCGGGGCA
>DDJH01000159.1:0-2987 GCA_002338895.1 Lentisphaeria bacterium UBA1829
TCGCCGGTTGTGCAGAAACCGACCACCACGCAGTCCGGATCGGCCTTCTTTGCGGCGCGATAGGCGCGCTTGAGATATTCGGTATACTGTTCCGGAGTCAGGAAGAAATTCGGTTCGTTGATGATCTCATAGCATTTGATCTGATCCTTGTAGCGGTTCACGAATGCATAGATGAAGGCTTCCCAGGCGTCGAGCGGAGGAAGGATCCGCAGGGTGTTGCCAACGCTCTTCTGATTGGTGAGCGTGCTGGCCTTCCGGATCCAGGAGGCGGCGAACTTGTCGTTTTTCGGAGAGACAAGGAATTCCGAGCTGCCGAGACGCGGAAGGATATCGATGCCGTTTTTCCGTGCGCTGCGGATGATGTTGTCGGTGATGCTCCAGTCATACTGTCCGCGTTTCTTTTCGGTCCGCCACCAGAAGAAGACACCGTCGTCGTGCAGGCGGACCGATCCGAATCCGCATGCGCGGGTCCGGGCGAAGAATTCATCCAGCGACATGCCGCATGCGCCGAACAGCGGCTCTTTCGGCAGTCCGTCCGGATCGTTCTTCTGAAAACGGGTTGCGGGAATGTGGAACAGATGTCCGTTCACGCCGGCGGAAAATCCGTCGCGGAACGAATAGGAGCGGACCGGCAGTTTTCCGAGCACCGCGAACAGCAGCGGAAGGGTTCCCGCATCGGTCCGCAGTTCGAACGATCCGAACCGGTTCAGATCCGCCGTGAACGGGAACTCCGCGCTCTCCCCCGGTTTCAGACGGAGGGTAAGCGGGACAAGCGGATTCGACGTTTTGTAAAAGCGATCATACAGCGAGGGCGTGATCCGGCGGACCACCGTCTCCGCCGAATGGTTCACCGCCTTCAGGACAAAGCGGTTCTTTCCCGGATAGCGGACCGGATCGGCGCGCTCGAATGCGGTCTCCAGCTCGGCGCCCGGCGCATAGGATCCGGGCGTTTCCGCGAAGCGCAGCGCGTCCAGATGCAGATTTTCCGTGTTCCAGACCAGAGTCAGAAACCCATACGGATTGCTCTTCGGAACCGCGGGAGAAGTGAAGGAATACTCCTTCCATTCCGAGGTGGTCCGGAAGAGTCTGGAACTGTTCCACCAGTGATGTCCCTTCGCGTCATAGGAACAGGAGCGGAGAAGGAGAAGAACTTCCGCGGGCCGGTCCGATTTCATCCGGCAGGAGAAGGTATAGCGTTTACCGGGGACAAGCGGGATGTCGTGGGAGGCGAACTGCAGGGTCTTTTTTCCCGGATTCGGAAAAAGGAGACTGTACTTGCCGTGCACGCTTGTGGAGGAATCTCGTACAGCCTTTTCCGGCGAGAAATCCGCAGCGGAATAGGGGACTCCCGCAGTCAGGGAGTAATCGGCCGTTCCCAGTTCGAAACTGGAGTTGCGCAGCAGATTGCGCCCCTCCCCCCCGGCGAGGAGCGCGGCAGGAAGCAGGAGACAGGAAAGAAGAAGATTTCGCATCGTGGAGCTCCTTGTCAGCGCAGACATTCCAGCTCCGGATCTTTCAGGATCAGCTCGCTCTGTCCCGCCGGGACGGAGAAACCGATCGAAAGGAGACGGCGCTTATGGTGCGGATATTTGCTCTCCCCCGGATAGACGAACTCCAGAGTCTGGCGGGTCCATTTCTCCGAAACGCGTTTTGTCTGCCCGAACGACCAGTGTTTGACGTTCGGCATCCATCCGCCGTCGACGAACGCGCGGAAGGTTCCCGGGGTTCCCTTGACCCAGAAGGAGAGACGGTATTTCTGATCGGGACGGACCGGCAGCTCGATGGAGCGGATATTCTTTCCGTCTTTTCCCCGGAGACGGAACGCCATGCCGCCGTCGATATGATCCGCCGCCTCGACCGTCTGAAAACTCTCCCCTTTCATCATCCGGAAGGGCGCCGTTCCGTCCGCCGCGTCCAGACGGATCTTCTGCGTATCCGCCTCCTTCAGGAGTTCCAGCTTCGGCTGTTTGAGCTGGAGGGTGTACGGAGCTTTCCCTTCCGCCTGAAAACCGATCGGACAGATTCCTTTCTCTCCATGAAAATAAAGCGTCCCGACACTCCACGTTTCCGTGGACGGATAGGCCGCCATGAGCTGTTTTCCGATCCGGATCTTCAGCGGATCCTTCCCAGCCCCCGGCGACCGGTATGAGAAGCGGAAACGGTACACCCCGTTCTCCGGCAGATTCAGCTTCCCGGCGATCGAGGACCACCCCTTGAACGGATATTCCAACGTCTCCTCCGCGGACTTCCACGTCCGGGGAAGCTGCCATTTGCCAAACGGTTCCACGGGAAGATTTTCCGCCGCGAAAAGAGGGATCATGGCTCCGAGAGCCAGACAAGAGAGCATTCGATTCATTGTTTTCATCTCCATGTTTTGAATTTATTTTTTTGTCCAGTTGCCGTTAAAGCGCTGCTGCCATCCGATCGTTTCGGCGTGACCGTCCGCAAAGAGGATGTTCAGCGTCGCTCCGCCGTGATGGGTGTATGCCGGACAGGTGGACATATCCGCTTCCGTTATGACCATTCCGGGAAAATAGTTCCCCGGGAAATTATTCGCGTAACAGCCGTTCCGATGCGGAGCCCAGATGGTCCCCCAGCGATAGAACGAAAGTTTTTCGACCATCACAACCATGTCCGGACGGATCTCCCGCAGTTTTCTGGGCTCATTGGCTTTCTTGACCGCGCCGCCCTGCTCTCCGGTTGTCAGCACATAGGAGGAAGCATAGGTCGCATTCGGGTCCGGCGAGAGCCGGATCTCCGGACAGAAATAGACGCCGGAGGGTTTCTAGAACCGGCTTGTGCTGTACGGCTCGTTGTGGGGAACCACCTGACTGACATACTCGAAGTTCGGATCATGCGAACCGCAGAAATCCTCGTTTTCCAGTCCATACTCCTGCATCAGAATCCCCTGCTGCTTCAGATTTGAAACACAGGTGATGTTCCGCGCCTTGCTCCGGGCCGACCTCAGAGCCGGAAGAAGCATCCCG
>DDJH01000159.1:3000-8836 GCA_002338895.1 Lentisphaeria bacterium UBA1829
AATCAGAAGTTCGATCAAGGTAAACTTTTTTCCGGTTTTCATTCTGTTTTCCTTTCTTTGGTTGATGTTCCCGGAATGATTTCCCAGTCGAGAGAACGCTCCTGAAGGGAGCTCTGTCGATGTTCAATTTCGTTCCACAGCTGCTTCATCAGAAGCGAGATGATGGTTTGAAACGGCTTTGCGGTCCGGGTCGGATTCCAGTCGTAGTACGAACACCCGGTGATCAGCTGAAGATCCTCCGGGATCCGGATTCCGTCTGCAAGAGCGACCCTCCGGATCCGGTCCGCCTGATCGAAGCGGGCCGCGGCGCCATCCACGTGAAAGTGTTTCAACAGACCGGCAAGCTCCTTTTCAGAGATTGTTTCATCCGCCAGCAGTTCGGGACGGAATTCCAATCCGGCCTCTCTGAGCGCGGCGGCATAGCCGTCGTGAGAACGTTCCACACCGGGGGTCTTCAGAAACAGGATCGACCGGCATCCGCGTTCGAGCAGAAACTTTGTCTTCTGATACCCCTCCCGGAAGTGATCCATGTAGACATAATTTCCACACTCCGGCTCCACCAGATCGAACTGCCCGACAATCGGCAGTCCCCCTTCCCGGTGTATGCGTTCAAACACCGGCACATGAGCATGAGAAACCCCCAGCCAGAGGAGTCCGTCGAGCTTGCTGTTCACCAGATCGTTGTAGATCATCTCCGGACTGGAAGCGACGATCAGCTGCGCGCACGCATCATACTTGCGGATCTCCCGGAAGAACGCCTCCATGAAACACGCATCCTCCTGATTGTAAAGCGCATGCATCCCCGTCCGATGGAGCAGCCCGATGATCCTCATCCGCCGCTCATCCTCCCGCATGGAGAGAGGGTTGACAAAATATCCGCGTCTCGGCCTCCGGATCAGGTAATTGTCCCGCACCATATCCTCCAGCGCTCTGCGGACCGTTTTCCGCGCCACGCCGAACTGTTCCGCCAGCGTCCGCTCCGACGGCAGCGGATTCTCCGGATTCGCCCGGATCGTCAGATTGATGAAGTACTGACGCAGTTTCATATATTCGTGGATGTTCGATGCCATGGAGAAGCTGTTCCTTTCAAAAAGGGTACCAGAGGGTACCAGTTGTTTAAATTATAACACATTTTCTCATTTCCGCAAGGGGGAGAAAAGAAAAAAAATGATTTTTCCCGATCTTTGCATCCTTCCCGTCTCCCCCCTCCCCCTCTCGGCCCGATGGAAAATCCGGGAAAAAAGCGAAACCCCCTCTTGACAAAAAGAAGGTTTTCGTGTATAATTAAAACTGGACCGATACTGGACCTAAAAAAAGGATAACTCGACATGCCGAAAGTGCCACGGAAAAACAATCTGACCCAGCAGATGCGGATTCGCTACTACATCATGAATCTGATCTACCACAGCTGCGGGAAATCCGTTCCGGTCCCTTCGACCCGGGAGCTTTCCAAACAGTTCGGCATCGCGCGGAGCACGATCCAGCTGGCGTTTGAAAAACTTCTTCAGGAAGGCTATCTGATCTGCCGCCAGGGCGCGCCGACGATGACCAATCCGCTGTGCCACTTCGTTCTTCAGCCGCAGACGCGGAATCCGCTGATCGGCATCAAGCTGTACGAAGGGGACGCCTTCTACTACGGCTCGAACTTCTGGCGCTCCCTCAGCTGCATTGCGACGGAACTGACGGAACGCAACTACAACATCCGCCTTCTGATGAATGCGACCATCACGGAAGAGAGCATTGAGCAGGAGATCCGGGAATCCTATCTGGACGGCGTCATCCTTCTTCACACGACCCCGGTCTACGCCCGAACCGCCGCACGGATGAATCTGCCCTGCGTGATGGTGGACATTCATCCGCATCCGGACCTTCCGGCCGTGGTTCTGAAGAGTTCGGAATCGGCGATCCGCCAGCTTTCACGGAAACTTCATACGGAGAACCGGAAATACGGACTCAATATCATCAATCCCTTTCAGCAGGATGAGGATGCTCTGCGCTTAAAACAGACTCTGGAGGAGCTGGATCCGGAGATCCGGATCAAAACCGTTCCGCAGGAGAAAGTCTCCCTGAAAGCCGGCTCGGCGCTTCCGGACTTTCTTCTGCACTACGAACAGCATGCGGAACTTCTGCAGAAGCAGGTGGATGCGAGCGGGAAAAAGATTCTGCTGATCTCCCGCAAACGCCCGGCCGGAGGGCAGTATTACAAGGGATGTTATTTCGATTTCCCGCTGGAACAGCTGGGACGGGCGGCGGTGGATCTGCTGGAAAAGAGGATCGCCGGAGAAGAGAGTCCGCGTCAAATTGTCATAGAGGCGGAATTGAAATCCAGAGAATAAGTTGTTCCGGGCGTTGCTGCGCATGGCCTGCAGTAAAAATGCGCGGGAAATCCCGGAAAATGAGTGGAAAGAAATTCGTTCAAACAAGATGTTTTGAAACAGAAAGGATGTCGAAATGTTAAAGAGCATTGCAATCGGTCTTCTTGCCGGAGCGTTTCTGCTTCAGGCGGGAGAAGAGGTCCCCAAACAGGCCGGAGTCGCCTTCCGGTTCGACGACAACAAACCGCCGAAACAATGGAAGGAAATGGGAGAATTGTTTGAAAAGCACGGCTGCCGGATGTCTCTGGCCCTGATCTCCCAGAATCTGAACGGGAAAGAGACGCAGGAGGTTCTCCGGGCCCTCTCGGCGAAGGGACATACGATGATGGACCACACGCCGAATCACGCGCTCTATCAGATTCAGGCGCGGACGCCGCAGGAGTTTGCGGAATATTCCAAACTTCCGATTGTCGATCACGCCGATCCGAAAAGCCGGAAAGTCTACTTCAAGTATGAATTGGACAGCAAACATCCCGGGAACCGGAAATTTCAGGGAGCGATCCGCAACGGGGAACTCTGCGAGTATCCGGCCGACCTGAAGGGACAGCTGGGCTATACCCGCAAGATTCAGGATCCGTCCACCGGGAAAGTCTACGGGATCCGCATTCAGGACGGCAAAAAGATGCTGTACAGCTTCTGGGGGGAAAAGATCGCCATTCCGGATCGGAAGGGAGAGTTTGTGCTTCTGGCATCCAATGTTGCGATTCAGCCGTCGAAAGATCTTCTCCGCTTCATGGCGGAGACGAGCCGGAAGAATTTTCTTGCGATCGGACTTCCGGCACCGCGCGCCTGGATCCAGCCGGGGGGATGGGAGTGCTTCATCTCCTGGGATCGAATTGCCGATGTTTACGGGAAGGAGTTCGGCTACGTTTCCGGAGACGCGATTCCCGGCTCCTCGCAGACGAGACGGAACGTTTTCAACGATCCGAATCCCACTCGCGGCCGCTTCACGATGACTCCGGATTTCACCGGACCGGACAACGGACAGGATTTTCCGTCGATGAAACGGAATATTGCCAATTCCGTTGCAAGAAATCAGTCGATTGTCTTTATTTCGCACATGTCGATCCACCGCGTGAAGGGCGGCTGGGAAGCCTTCATCAAAGGATATGACGACCTCCTCCAGTGGCTCAAGAAACACAACATTCCGGTGAAGACGCAGGAGGAGTGGGCGGAAACTCTCTACTCGAAGAAACCGCAGCCGAACACCAACATTCTTCCTCCGCTGAACCGGGATATCGACGAAGACGGCAAGCCCGACGGCTATGAACTGGTCAAAGGCACTACCGCCGATCTGAAAACCGGCATTGCCACCATTCCCGCCGGCGGCAAACTGCACATTTCCGATGTGGGAGGCGTGGAAAAAGGGACAAACAACTTCTCCATCTCCGTGAAAGGCGAACCCGGAACGATCGTGATTCTGGACTTCTTCTTCACGATGCGGGAAGGCAACAACTACATGGAGCGCAAGCAGTTCCGTCTGGACGGAAGCGACTGGAAAACCCTGTCCGGCACGGTCAACGTGAAACCGCAGGCCCATACGCTTCATTACGGAGTTCTCACGAACGGGACCAAAACCCCGATTCAGGTCAAGGACCCCGTGTTCAAACAATAACCAAACTCCATCCGGCGCGGAGGCATTCAAAGTCCTCCTGCGCCGGGAAACCAATCAGGAAACAAAACCAATCATGAAATCCGGGAAAACAGAACACAGCGGAGAACATTCCGGGAAGCGGAGAGGATTTTTCACTCTTGTGGAACTCCTTGTCGTCATTGCGATTATTGCGATTCTGGCGGCACTTCTGCTTCCTGCCTTGAATGCGTCCCGGGAGAAGGCGCAGTCGGTCAAATGCCTGGGCAACTTGAAACAGCTGGGGACGGCGGCGTTAACGTATGTCGGGGACAATAACGATTATTATCCGTCCCAGTACTGGCTTCAGGAGACGCTGTATTACATCAAACCCAATGTTTCGCAGGCGGTGCTCGGGGGATCGAAAACCGAAACCATTGCGCAAGCCTACATCTGTCCGTCGCCCATTTATCCGGCCAAAGGCTCGTACGACTTTCTCAAACAGAACACCTATGTCATTGCGGGGCATCACGTCCCGTATGATCCGAACTACAATCCCGCAAGCAGCAGAATCTTTTTTGCATTCCGCGGCGAAACCGCCACAGAAGACGCCGTCAGATATTTTCACCCCAAGGCCTCGCAGCTGAAATTGCCCGCCACAAAAATTTATCTTCTGGAAGACGGACTGGACCGCGGCACCGCATTGACCTCTCTGACGGACCCCTATGCGATGCGGGCAACCCTGGGCCGTGTCCATGGTCACTTCGGCAATGTCACCCGTGCCGACGGAGGCGCATTGTCGTTGACTCTTCCGAACGTCTTTTTCACAACGAAACCCTATGTGGCGAACGACAGCTACGATGTCAACCGCTTCACAATCAACCTTATCCCGGCGAAAAGCTGGTTTTAATCCAAAGAACGATTCAAGGAACTCAATCAATGCTCAATCTGCACAACTACCCCGCCATCACATTCCCGGAAAACTTCATCTGGGGCAGCGCGACCGCAGCCCATCAGATCGAAGGGGATGACATTCACTCGATCAACTGGCGCGATCAGACGATGTACCCGGAACGGTTTCCCGACCACTCCGGAAAGGCGTGCGACAGCTACCGGCTCTACCGGGAGGATGTCGAACTGCTGAAAACCCTCGGTCATCAGGCCTACCGGTTCTCGATTCCGTGGTCGCGGATTGAGCCGGAGGAGGGGAAATTCTGTCAGGAGGCGGTCGATCACTATGTGGATCTTCTCCGCCGGCTGAAGGAGGCGGGCATCCATCCGTTTGTCACGATCTCCCACGGCAGCGATCCGGCCTGGTTCTGGGACAAGGGCGGATTCGCCGACCGTCGTGCGCTCCACTACTTTGAACGCTATGTCGACTTCATCGTCCCCATTCTGGAAAAAGACGTCGATTTCTGGATGACCATCAACGAAATCAACATCATGGAGCGTCCGGGCTGCGATCCGTTTGAACTGCGCAAGAACTACATGATCTGCCATGCGAAGGCGTTCCGGATCATCCGGAAATACTCGAAGAAGCCGGTCGGCGCTCCGCACGCGGTGACGGCGGTCGTCCCGAAGGATCCGCACTTCGAGGCGGACAAGGCGTTCGCCGCAATGGAAGACTGGATCTTCAACGGCTTCTTCTATCATGCGCTCCGCACCGGAGAGCTGGTCTATCCGCACTATCCGGCGGAGACGTTCCCGGAAATGAAGGACTCCTTCGACTTCTGGGCCATCAACTACTACACGCGCAAAGAGGTCTCGTCCCGGACGAAAAGCGGCGGAGTAACCCTCCTGACCTGCGAGCAGCTCAAACTCATCGACAAGGAGTTCTATATGAGCAGCTTCTACCCGGAAGGACTCTACAACGAACTTCAGCGGCTGAAGG
>DDJH01000075.1:0-429 GCA_002338895.1 Lentisphaeria bacterium UBA1829
GGTAAGGACGAGGTCACCGGTTCAATCCCGGTCGTGGGCTCCATTTTTGTCTGCGGACAGGATAAACGAAACGGACGTTTGCAAAACGGTAAACAATAAGCCATTATAGTCACCAGAAGGAGGCCCCGAGATGGCAAAAGAGAAGTTTGTAAGAGAGAAGCCCCACGTCAACGTGGGAACGATTGGTCACGTTGACCACGGCAAAACCACCCTGACAGCAGCGATCACGCATGTTCAGAACCTGAAGGGTCTTGCGGACTACATTCCGTACGATCAGGTTGCGAAAGCCTCTGAATCCCAGGGCCGCCGTGACTCGACGAAGATTCTGACGATTGCAACCTCCCATGTTGAGTATCAGAGCGACAAGCGCCACTATGCGCACGTTGACTGCCCGGGACATGCGGACTATGTGAAGAACATGATCACCGG
>DDJH01000075.1:456-4437 GCA_002338895.1 Lentisphaeria bacterium UBA1829
GGCCCGATGCCGCAGACCCGTGAGCACATCCTTCTGGCGAAGCAGGTCGGTGTTCCGAAGATTGTGGTGTTCCTGAACAAGGTTGACCTGGTGGATGATCCGGAACTTCTGGACCTTGTGGAGATGGAGATCCGCGAGCTTCTGAGCAAATATGATTTTGATGGTGACAACACCCCGATCGTGAAGGGTGCCGCCTATCCGGCTCTGCAGGCGACGGATCCGAATGCTCCGGAATGCAAATGCATCCAGGATCTGATGGATGCGATCGACAGCTGGATTCCTGA
This sequence comes from Lentisphaeria bacterium UBA1829, assembly GCA_002338895.1. Taxonomy (GTDB): domain Bacteria; phylum Verrucomicrobiota; class Lentisphaeria; order Victivallales; family UBA1829; genus UBA1829. The sequence goes on from DDJH01000075.1 coordinate 741, forward strand.
GCCGCAGCGCGAAGTTGACAAGCCGTTCCTGATGCCGATCGAAGACGTGTTCTCGATTGAAGGCCGCGGAACCGTGGTTACCGGCCGTGTGGAGCGCGGAGAAGTGAAAGTCGGCGATGTGGTTGAAATCGTCGGAATCAAACCGACCGAGAAGACGACGATCACCGGCGTTGAGATGTTCCACAAGGAACTGGACAAAGGTCAGGCCGGCGACAACATCGGCTGCCTCCTCCGCGGAACGAGAAAAGATCAGGTTGAGCGCGGACAGGTTCTTGCGAAACCGGGAACGATCACCCCGCACACGACGTTTACGGCAGAGATCTACGTTCTGTCGAAAGAAGAAGGTGGACGTCACAGTCCGTTCTTCAGCAACTATCGTCCTCAGTTCTACTTCAGAACGACGGACGTGACCGGCGTGATCAAGCTGCCGGAGGGTGTTGAGATGGTGATGCCGGGCGACAAGGTTTCCATCGAAGTGGAACTGATTGCCCCGATCGCGATGGAGAAGACCCAGCGTTTCGCAATCCGCGAAGGCGGCCGTACGGTTGCTTCCGGACGCGTGACGGAAATTCTGAAGTAATCGGAATTCAACATACGGATAATCAGAATGCGGCAGAAATGCCGCATTTCTGAATCCGGATTACGGAGCTTAAAATGCGTGAGATCATCACATTAGAATGCACCGAATGCAAGCGCAGGAACTATACAACGACGAAGGAGAAGAGAAACACTCCTGGTCGTCTTGAGAAGAAGAAATATTGTAAGTTTGACCGCAAACACACGGTTCATAAAGAGACCAAGTAAGCGCACGTTTGAGTGCGTGATTCATTCGAAAATTACAGGGGTTTAGCTCAGTTGGTAGAGCAGCGGTCTCCAAAACCGCAGGTCGGGAGTTCGAGGCTCTCAGCCCCTGCCATCATATCAATCATCAAGGCAAGGAAGAGAAGGGTACGGTACCATGACAAAGCTGGTCGGAGGATTACGGTCTTTCATCCGGTCGACGATCGATGAGATGACAAAGTGCACATGGCCTACGAAGGATCAGGTGCTGGAATCGACACTGCTGGTAATAATCGCCCTTGTCATCACTTCCATATTTGTGGCAGGCGTGGATCAGATTCTGTTTCGTGCCATCCAGCTTGTCATAACATTCTGACAGAGATACCCCAGGGGAGTTTATCATGGACAGGAACGCTGGACAGTGGTTCGTATTGCACGCTCTCTCCGGGCATGAGAACAAAGTCAAAGAGAATATCGAGATGGCGCTTCGGCAGGAGGAGTCCGCTCTTCCCGTGTACGAGGTGCTGATTCCGATCGAGAAGGTGTCCGAGTTCCGGAAGAATAAGAAGACGACCATCACGACGCGGAAGTTTTTTCCGGGCTATGTTCTTGCGCGGATGGATCTTTACAAGCCGGACGGTTCTCTGGATGAGCGGGTGTGGTATTTCATTCGCGGGATTCAGGGCGTGATTGGTTTTATCGGCGGCAGCGAGCGTCCGCAGCCGTTGTCCCAGCAGGAGATTGACTATATTCTCATGCAGACGGCGGAGCCGGAAGAGAAAGCGAAGCCGAAGATTCAGTACGAGATTGGAGAGACGGTACGGATCAAGGACGGAGCCTTCGAGAATTTTGAGGGCATTGTCCGGAAGATTGATGCGGAGCGCGGGAAGCTTGAATTGGAAGTTTCGATATTCGGGCGCTCGACTCCGGTGGAATTGGAATTCTGGCAGGTCGTTCGCGAACAGTTATAATGTTCGGTACGAAGAGTCGTTCATATAAAAATGACGTCGTGACGTGGGAGAAATCCTGACCTTTCTGACCACGTTGCGGAAACGGAGGAACAAATGGCGAAAAAGGTGACAGCGGAAATCCGTTTGCAGATTCCCGCCGGCGCAGCCAATCCGGCCCCCCCAGTGGGACCCGCGCTTGGCCAGGCTGGTGTGAACATCATGGAGTTCTGCAAGCAGTTTAATGCCGCAACACAGTCGCAGGCCGGGATGATTATTCCGGTTGTGATCACAGTCTACCAGGACCGCTCATTTACGTTTGTGACGAAATCTCCGCCGGCAGCAGTTCTGATCAAGAAGGTTGCCGGACTGGCGAGCGGATCGCACAATCCCGGACGCGAGAGCGCGGGAAAGATCACGATCAGCCAGATCAAGCAGATTGTCCAGACGAAAAAGAGCGACATCAACGCCCGCAGTGAAGAAGCCGCGATCAAGATTATCGCCGGCACTGCTCGCAGTATGGGAGTTGAGGTGATCGATGGCTAAGAGAAGCAAACTCTACAAATCGCAAGTTGCCAAGTACGACAAACAGGCAGTGTACTCCCTGATTGACGCGCTGAAGACACTCAAAGAGATGCCGGCGGTGAAGTTTGATCAGACGGTGGAGCTGTCGTTCAAGCTTGGAGTGGACCCGAAGCAGACGGATCAGACGGTCCGTGGAGCGGTTCCGCTGCCGAAAGGGACAGGCAAGAAGGTTGTCGTTACGGTCATCGCAGATGACGAGGCATTGAAGCAGCAGGCGGTCGACGCAGGCGCGGATTTCGTCGGATTCGACGATATCATTGCGAAGATCAAAGGCGGATGGGTGGACTTTGATGTCCTGATTGCCACGCCGTCGGCGATGAGTCAGATTCGTCCGCTGGGTCGTCAGCTCGGTCCGAAAGGTCTGATGCCGAATCCGAAGACGGGCACCGTTACCGAGAAGGTCGGTCATGCTGTTGCGGAGGCGAAGGCCGGACGAGTTGAGTTTCGTGCCGACAAGGGTGCCTGCGTTCAGGTTCCCGCCGGGAAGCTTTCCTTCTCCGCGGAGGATCTCGCAGAGAACTGTACGGCAATCATCAAGGCTATTATCAAGGCGAAACCGGCATCGGCGAAGGGTGTGTACATTCAGAGCTGCACGCTTTCCGCGACGATGACTCCCGGAGTGAAAGTCGAAACCCGCGACATTGCGAAGGAGATGGCATAATGAGACCGGAAAAAATCCAGCTCGCAAATGATATCGCCAACCTGATTGTCGGGGCACAGTTTGTCTATTTCATTTCCTACAAGGGACTGAAGAACAAGGAACTCAACGCGTTCCGGGACAAACTTTTCGAAGCTGGTGCCGTCTGCCACGTCCTGAAGAACCGGATGATTCGGAAGGTCGCTGAGCTGAATGGCCTGGAAGCGCTTGCGAACACCAAACTGACGGGCGACACTGCGGTGGTTGTCGGTCAGGGCGATGCAAGTGCGGTGGCGAAAGTCATTGATGATTTCACAACCTCGACGAAGGGTGTGATTGCTCCGAAGTGCGGATACTTCGAGGGCGCCATGTTGACGGATGCCGAAGTCAAGGCGATTGCCGCCCTGCCTTCGAAGGATCAGCTGCGTGCGCAGCTGCTTGGACTCCTGGCCGCGGTGCCGACCGGACTGGTCCGTGTGCTCAATGCCAAGGTTTCAAGCATCGTCAACGTCATAAACGCGTACAAAAACAAGCTTGAAGAAGCAAACTGAACAAACAGTTCAATCAATCAATAACGGAGGACAATATAATGTCTGAGCAGGCAAATGTGGAAGTTTCGCAGGAAATGGAGCAGTTCATCTCCTACGTTGAGAAGCTCTCGGTTCTTGAGCTCTCCAAACTCGTCAAAGCGTTGGAAGATCGTCTTGGTGTGAGCGCTGCGGCTCCGGTCGCTGTTGCTGCGGCTCCG
>DDJH01000075.1:4445-9642 GCA_002338895.1 Lentisphaeria bacterium UBA1829
CGCTCCGAAGGCTGTCAAGGAAGGCATTTCCAAAGAGGACGCTCAGAAGATCAAGGAGCAGCTTGAGGCTGCGGGAGCCAAAGTCGAGGTCAAATAAACGCCTCGCATCAGGTTTCTGAGATTATGAAGACTTGATGTTGCGGCGGGGAAATCCCCGGGAGGAAGCCCCCGCCGTTTTCTGTGTCTTCGATAATTGAACCTGCGGTGCAGAATCTGCACCGCAGGTATTTGTCACATTAAAGATCAGCCGATTTTTATGTGAACCGCTTAAAAAGACAGCTCCTCACGAATCAATACAAGGTGGAATCAATGCCTGAACGTGTGAATTTCGGAAAATTGAAGGATGTGCTGGAGATACCGGATCTGATCGGTATTCAAATCGACTCCTATAAATCCTTCCTGCAGCTCGATGTCCCAGTAGACCAGCGCAAGAACCAGGGCCTCCAGGAAGTTTTCAACGAAGTGTTCCCGATCGAGAGTTTCGACAAGCAGATGGTCCTGGAATTCGTTTCCTACTCCCTCGGCCTCCCGAAGCAGGACATCGTTGACTGTATCAAGGATGGGAATACTTACAGCGCCTCCCTTCATGTTGATTTCAGATTTAAAAATAAAGACGCCATTGTGAATGAAAACGTCTATATCGGCGAGATTCCGATGATGACGGAGCGTGGAACGTTTATCATCAACGGCGCGGAGCGCGTTATCATCAGCCAGCTGCACAGATCCCCGGGCATCTGCTTTGAAAAAACCCGTCATTCCAGCGGCAGAACGCTCTTTTCCTATCGAATTATTCCCGACCGGGGCTCCTGGATGGAGGTCCAGTTCGATATCAACGATTTGATTTACATCTATCTCGACCGCAAGCGCAGACGCCGCAAGTTCCTCATCACAACGTTCCTTCGCGCGATCGGCTACGATACCAACCGGGACATCATCGGTTCCGCTTATGAACTCAAGACCATGACGCCGGGTCAGCTCCTCAAGCAGGATGACATCTCGGCTTACTATACCTTCGAACCCGTTCTTGATTCCAACGGGGCTGTGGTTGTGCAGGAGTTCCTTCAGCTCAATGAATCCCATGTCAAATCCATGGTGGAAGCAAAAATCAAAAATGTGGAGCTCGCTTATATCCCGGATGGCGATGCATACCTCATCAACTGTCTCCAGCGCGATCCCGCACGCACGCCCGATGATGCGCTTAAGGAGATCTACCGCAGAATGCGTCCCGGCGATCCGCCGAGCGTTACAAATGCAAAGCAGCTGCTCAAGCGTCTCTTCTTCGACATCAAACGCTACGATCTCGGAGTGGTCGGACGCTACAAACTCAATGAGCGCCTGAAATCCAATCTGCCGCTCACGGAGCGGATCCTCGACAAGAGCGATCTGATGGGGGCGACCCGCGCGCTGATGAAGCTCCGCAGCAACACCGGCGGACAGACGGATGATATTGACCACCTCGGAAGCCGCCGCGTGAGAACGGTCGGCGAACTGCTTCAGAACCACTGCCGCGTCGGACTGCTCCGGACCGAACGTCTGATCCGCGAGCGCATGTCGCTGCTGGATTCGGACGACGCGAACACAACGCCGTCCAAACTCATCAATCAGAAGGCGTTTGCCGGGGTGATCCGCGACTTCTTTGCGCGCAATCAGCTCTCCCAGTTCATGGATCAGGTCAATCCGCTTTCGGAACTGACTAACAAGAGACGTCTTTCCGCTCTCGGTCCCGGCGGACTGAGCCGCGAACGCGCCGGATTCGAGGTCCGAGACGTTCACAACAGCCATTACGGAAGAATCTGCCCGATTGAGACGCCGGAAGGTCCGAACATCGGACTGATCTCCTCGCTGTCGCTGTATGCGAAGATCAACGAGTTCGGATTCCTCGAAACGCCGTACCGCCGCGTGGAAAACTGCCATGTGACGGATCAGATCGATTATCTCTCCGCGGACAAGGAAGAGCGGTTCGTGATCGCTCAGGCCAACGCGCCGCTGGATGAGAATAACAATTTCATTAATCCGACGGTGATGTCCCGTCTTCAGGGTGAGCCTGCGGAGCGTCCGCGTGAAGATGTCCAGTATATGGATGTCTCTCCGAAACAGCTTGTCAGCGCGGCGGCAGGTCTCGTTCCCTTCCTCGAGCACGACGACGCAAACCGCGCTTTGATGGGATCCAACATGCAGCGTCAGGCCGTTCCGCTGATGGTGACCGAGTCGCCGTATGTCGGAACCGGTCTGGAAAAGAAGGTGGCGTTCGATTCGCGCGCCGTGACCGCTTCCAAGACCGACGGAATCGTGGCGGAGGTCTCCGCTGCGGAAGTCGTGGTCACGACCGACGGAAAAACCCGCAAGGAGACTTCCGATCCGAACCCGGCTGTCTACAAGATGGTCAAGTTCCTGCGCAGCAACGCAGGAACGTGCGTCAACCAGCGGCCGATCGTCCGCAGTGGACAGACGGTCAAGGTCGGCGACGCGATCGCAGACGGATCGGCAACTGATCACGGAGAACTCGCTCTCGGAAAGAACGTGTTCGTCGCATTCATGCCGTGGTGCGGATACAACTTCGAGGACGCGATTGTTCTCAGCGAACGTCTGGTCAAAGAGGATGTCTACACGAGCGTTCATGTGGACGAATTTGAGATCACGAGCCGCGAAACCAAACTCGGACCTGAAGAGATCACCCGCGATATCCCGAATGTCAGCGACGAGGTGCTGCGCAATCTGGGGCCGGACGGCGTGGTTCGTCTCGGAGCGGAGGTCAAACCGGGCGATATTCTCGTCGGCAAGATCACCCCGAAGTCGGAAACGGAACTCGCTCCGGAAGAGCGTCTTCTCCGTGCGATTTTCGGAGAAAAGGCCGCGGATGTGAAAGACTCCAGTCTGGTGGTCCCGAGCGGGAAGGGCGGCATTGTGATGGATGTCCGCATCGAATACGCCAAGGATCCCTCCCGGCAGTCCATGACCAAGTCCGAACGCCGGAAACAGATCAAACACAGCAAAGATCAGTATAAAGAGCAGTACACGGTGCTGATCGACGAGATGACCGAAAAGCTCGAAGCCGTTCTGAACGGCCAGAAGCTGCCGTGCCCGATCTACGACACCTCCTCCTCCCGCGATGACGTGATTCTCGTCTCCGCGAACCGGAAGGTGACCACCGCGTCCATCGCCAAACTGGCCAACAAGTATGACTCGTACCGGATGGACGACTGCGATATCAAACATACGATTGATGAGATCATCGGATCCTATAAATCCCGCTTCGAGAGCATCGAACGGATGAAATATGAGTCCATCGACGCGCTGGAAAACGGCGACGGCGACGATCTCGGCGCGATCAAGAAAGTCAAGGTCTACATTGCATCGAAACGGAAGGTCCAGGTCGGCGACAAGATGGCAGGACGCCACGGAAACAAGGGTATCGTCTCCCGGATTGTTCCGATCGAGGATATGCCCTTCCTGCCGGACGGGACCCCGGTGGATATTGTTCTGAATCCTCTGGGCGTGCCGTCCCGAATGAACGTCGGCCAGGTGCTGGAGACCCATCTGGGATGGGCCGCCAAGATGCTCGGCTTCAAAGTCGCCACCCCGGTGTTCGACGGCGTGACGGAAGAGACCATCGTCAAAATGATGAAGGAAGCCAACGAGAAGATCACCGAGAAGACCGGTGAGGACTTCAAGTGGGGATTCCGCGAGGTGAACGGAGAACGCGTGTTCGACGGAAAGACCGATCTGTATGACGGCCGGACCGGAAATAAATTCGATCAGCGCGTGATGGTCGGCCAGATCTACATGCTGAAGCTGGACCACCTGGTTGCCAACAAGATTCATGCCCGTTCCGTCGGACCCTACTCGCTGGTCACCCAGCAGCCGCTGGGAGGAAAGGCGCAGCACGGAGGTCAGCGTTTCGGAGAAATGGAAGTGTGGGCGCTCGAAGCGTACGGCGCCGCTCATACGCTGCAGGAAATGCTGACGGTCAAGAGCGACGACGTTTCGGGAAGAGCCAAGATCTACGAATCCATCGTCAAAGGACAGAACGTTCTGGAGGCCGGTCGTCCGGAATCCTTCAACGTGCTGCTTAAGGAAATGCAGAGTCTCGGTTTGGATGTACGTACCGTCAAACACGCGGATTTACCGAAGAATGAAACAGCCGGAGGGACTGAACAGTGATTGATAACAGCTACGTTCCCAAAGATAAGGAAATGCCGACGCACCATTCGTCCGGCAATTCCGCCTTCGAGGCGGTCTCCATCAAGGTCGCTTCCCCGGAGGTCATCAGGTCCTGGAGCCATGGGGAAATCAAAAATCCAGAAACTATCAATTATCGGAGCTTCAAACCCGAAAAGGGCGGTCTTTTCTGCGAGAGAATCTTCGGTCCTCAGCGCGACTGGGAGTGCAACTGCGGAAAATACAAACGCGTGAAGCACAAAGGCATCATCTGCGACCGCTGCGGTGTCGAGGTCACGCTGAGCAAGGTCCGCCGCGAACGCATGGGCCACATCGAACTGGCAGTGCCGGTTTCGCACATCTGGTTCTTCAAGTGCATGCCAAGCCGGATCGGGCTGATGCTGGATATGACCGCCCGCACGCTCGAACGTATCATCTATTATGAGGACTGGGTCGTCACCGATCCGGGCGATACCCCGCTGAAGCTGGGACAGCCCCTCAACGAAATGGATTACCGTCAGGCGCGGGAAGAGTATCAGGATGCGTTCCAGGCCGATATGGGCGCTCCCGCCATCCGCTCCCTGCTTTCCCAGATTGAGCTGGAGCCGCTCCGCCAGGAGCTGGAAGTGTTGCTCAGCGGAACCCGGAACAAGGCCAATCGGAAAAAACTTTCGAAGAGACTGCGTCTGGTGGAAGGATTCCAGAGAAGCAATTCGCGTCCGGAATGGATGATTCTCGAAGTGCTGCCGGTGATTCCGCCGGATCTGCGTCCGCTGGTGCCGCTGGAAGGCGGTCGGTTCGCGACGTCGGATCTGAACGATCTCTACCGCCGTGTCATCAACCGCAACAACCGTCTGAAAAATCTGCTCCAGCTGCGGACGCCGGAAGTGATTATCCGGAACGAAAAACGCATGCTGCAGGAGGCGGTGGATGCGCTGCTCGATAACGGCCGTCACGGCCGCGCCGTCACCGGAGCGGGAAACCGTCCGCTGAAATCGCTCAGCGACATGCTGAAAGGCAAGCAGGGCCGCTTCCGTCA
>DDJH01000093.1:0-183 GCA_002338895.1 Lentisphaeria bacterium UBA1829
CTCCATGCTGGTGCTCTCCCATTTCAAAGGACATCCGGTGGCGGGATACGGCGGCGCTCTCAAACAGCTGGCCATCGGCTGCGCATCCATCCGGGGAAAGGCGCTGATCCATTCCGGCGGAGTTTCCGGCGATCCGGTCGAGTGCTGGAAGAAGATGGCCTCGCCGGAGGTGTTCGGCGACGC
>DDJH01000093.1:295-10344 GCA_002338895.1 Lentisphaeria bacterium UBA1829
GACTGCGACTGCTGCGCCGTGGCGGAAGATCCCTGCATGAAGGATATCGGAATTCTTTCCTCGACGGATCCCGTGGCGCTGGATCAGGCGTGTCTGGATCAGATCCGCTGGTCCGCCGATCCCGCACGGGAGCACTTTCTGGAGCGGGTTCTCTCCCGGAAGGGAACCCGGGTGATCGACGCCGCGGCGTAAAGAGGAATCGGAACAAAAAAGTACCGCCTGGTCCGGGTGGAGGCATAGAGAAGAGCCGAACACCTCCGGCAGCTTGCGCCCGTGCCCGGGGCGCGGCGGAGAAGACGGACGGGGAAAATCCGGAAGATCGGGAAAAAGGAGAAACGGAAGATGAACAGACGGGATTTTCTGAAAAGAGCATTGACGGTCGCCGCACTGGCATCCGTGTCGGGTGTCGTGGCGAAGGAGGGGAAGGATGGAGACAAGTCCTCGGAAGGAAAGGGCCGTCCGATCACGCGGAGACGGTATAAGGATACGGCGCTGACTCTGCCGCTGCTCGGATTCGGCATGATGCGTCTTCCGCGTCTCTCTCCGGACAAGCCGGATATCGACTATCCGACGGTGGAAAAGCAGATCGCCCGCGCCATGGAGGTCGGACTCAACTATTTCGACACCGCCTATTTCTATCATGACGGACTCAGCGAAAAATGCGCCGGCGATCTGCTGAGCAGATATCCGCGCGACCGCTACTACCTGGTCACCAAAATGCCCGTGCGCGCTCTGAAAAAGGAGGCCGACGTCGAACGCATCTGGAACGAACAGCTCGCCAAGTGCAAAACCGATTATTTCGACTTCTACCTCGTCCACAATCTGAACCGGGACCGCTGGGAGGATACCCGTCGTTTCCATGTCTATGAATTTCTGAAACAGAAGCAGAAGGAGGGCCGAATCCGCAAGCTCGGATTCTCCTTCCACGACGAACCGGAGGTGCTGAAAACCATCGCGGAGGCGCATCCGTGAGATTTCGCTCAGATCCAGCTCAACTATCTGGACTGGACGCTCTACCGCTCCCGGGAGCAGTATGAGATCCTGACCCGTCTCGGGATCCCGGTGATCGTGATGGAACCCCTGCGCGGAGGCGCTCTGGCGGCTCTGAATCCGGAGGCGGTCGAAATCTTCCGGAAAGCCAATGCTTCTGCGAGTCCCGCGTCGTGGGCGTTCCGGTATGCGGCAAGTCTGCCGAACGTGCTCTGCGTGCTCTCCGGAATGACTCTGACGGAGCATCTGGAGGACAATATCCGGACCTTCACCGATTTCAAGCCGCTTACCGAGGCGGAACGGAAGGTCATCGACGCCGCGCTGGCGGCATATCGGAAATCCGGGGCGGTGCCGTGTACGGAGTGCCGGTACTGCATGCCCTGTCCGGCGGGCGTGAACATCCCCCGGGTGTTCGGACTCTACAACTAGGCGAAAACGTCCGGAAACACCGCTCATTTCCGTCTGGTCTATGATAAGATGAGCGATGAGGAGAAGGCGTCGGGATGTGTCAACTGCGGCGTCTGTCTGAAGAAGTGTCCGCAGCATATCCGGATCCCGGACGAGCTGAAAAAGATTCGTCTGGAAGTCGAGAAACAGAAACGAAGCGCCATGGTCTGGTCGCCCGAAAACGAATATTTTGTCTGATCGAAAGGGGATTGGAATGGATCAATGTGATTTTTCGAAACAGGCTCCTTCCGCAACGGCTTCCGCGGTCGCGGCCGGGGAGACCGGGCCGACAGAGAGGAAAACGTCCTGCCGGACGGATGCGCCGGTCACGGAGCCCCCGCTCTCTCAGGTGACGCGGAGACCATGGAAGAATTCCGGAATCACGCTGCCGCTGCTCGGATTCGGACTCATGCGTCTGCCGGAAAAAGAGGGAAAAGTGGACCGGGAAACCGCCCGGAAGATGGTGGATCTGGCAATGGCGGCCGGGTGCAACTATTTCGATACCGCGTATATGTATCACGACGGCGAAAGCGAAGTTTTTGTCGCCGATGCGCTGGGGAAGTATCCGAGAGAGTCCTATTTCCTGACCACGAAAATGCCGACCGTCATGCTGAAGGAGGAGGCGGATCTCGAACGGATCTTCTCCGAACAGCTCGAACGGACCCGGGCAGGCTATTTCGATTTCTATCTGATGCACTGGCTCAACGCCGCTCACTGGGAGATCGCTCAGCGTTTGAATCTCTATGCGTTCATGAAGAAGAAGCAGGAGGAAGGGAAAATCCGCCGGATCGGGTTCTCCTATCACGGAGAGCCGGAGGTGCTGGAGAACATTGCGCGGGCCTGCCCGTGGGATGTCGCTCAGATTCAGCTCAATTATCTGGACTGGGAGCTCTGCCGGTCCGGAGAGCAGTACGAGGTGCTGACCCGTCTCGGAATCCCGGTGATCGTGATGGAGCCGCTGAAAGGGGGAACGCTGGTCCGTCTGACTCCGGAAGCCGGAAAAATCCTCCAGCAGGCGGAGCCCGCCGCCGGAACCGCGTCATGGGGGTTGCGCTATGCGGCAAGTCTGCCGAATGTGCAGATCGTCCTTTCCGGAATGTCCGATCCCGCGCAGATGAGGGAGAATCTGAAGACGTTTTCGCCGTTCAAACCTCTTGCCGAAGCGGAACGGAGGGTGCTCGAGGAGGCTCTGGCTCTCTACCGGAAATCCGGAGCGGTGCCGTGCACGGCGTGCCGGTACTGTGCGCCGTGTCCGGTCGGAGTGGACATCCCCAGAAACATCGCTCTGCACAATCAGGTGAAAGGGGGACTGCAGATCTTCCATGCAAAACTGGTGTATGATGCCATGGCGGAGGAGAAGAGGGCGTCCGCTTGTGTCGACTGCGGTGCCTGTCTGAAAAAGTGTCCGCAGAAACTGCCCGTTTCCACGTTGATGAGAGAGATCGCAAAGGAGTTCCTATGATTGAGCGTATTCTCGGACGGTCCGGGATCCGTGTCAGCGCCATCGCGCTCGGCTGTGAAGGATTCGCCGGAAAATCGCTGAAAGAGACGAAGGAGATGATGGATTTCTCCATCGCGGAGGGAATCAATTTTCTGGATCTTTATTCTCCGGATCCGCAGCTGCGCTCGGCCATCGGAGCGGCGCTCCGCGGCCGGAGGGAGTCGTTTGTCATTCAGGGACATCTGGGATCCGTCTGGAAAAACGGACAGTATGAGCGGAGCCGGGATCTTGCGGAGACTGCTGCGGCGTTCTCGGATCTGCTGGAGCGGCTGGAAACCGGGTATCTGGATGTCGGGATGATCCATTATGTGGACGCGGTCGAGGATTTCCACCGCGTGTTCGACGGGCCGTTCCTGGAGTTCGTCCGGAAACAGAAGGAGGAGGGGCGGATCCGCGCAGTGGGAATGTCCTGTCACAATCCCGTGGTGGCGGAAATGGCGGTCGAACGCGGATGGATCGATGTGCTGATGTTCTCGATCAATCCCTGCTACGATCTGCAGCCGCCGGGGGAGGAGGTCGAACAGCTCTGGGCGGACGAGGTGTATCAGAAGCAGTATCATAATTTCAATCCGGAACGCGAAAAACTCTACACGCTCTGCGAACGCCGGAATGTCGGAATCGACGGGATGAAGGTGTATGCAGGGGGCGATCTGCTGAAGGCGGAGCAGTCGATGTTCGGCCGGGCCATGACGCCGGTTCAGGCGCTGAACTATGCGCTGACCCGTCCGGCGGTGGCCGCGGTGATGGTCGGATGCCGGAGCGTCGGGGAGATCCGCGAGGCGCTCGCCTGGTGCACCGCCTCCGAGGAGGAAAAGGATTATTCCACGGTGCTGGCCGGACTGGAGCACTGTTCCTGGTCGGGGCACTGCATGTATTGCGGACACTGTGCGCCCTGTCCGAAGGGAATTCCGGTCGCGGAGGTGAACCGCTTCCTGAATCTCGCTCTGGCGCAGAAGGAGATCCCGGAAACGGTCCGGGAGCATTACCGGCTGCTGAAGCATCATGCGTCGGAATGCATTCAATGCGGTGCGTGTGAAAGACGCTGTCCGTTCGCGGTGCCGGTCCGGGAAAAAATGAAACGCGCAGCCGAACTGTTCGGTTTGTAAGAAAAGAAAGGATGTGCTGTTATGCATATGGCGGATGCGTTGCTCTCACCGGCGGTCGGTGGAGCCATGCTGGCAGTCTCGGCAGGGGTGTTGGGATACTCGATCCGGGATGTTCGGAAGAATTTTCAGGAAAAGCGGATTCCGCTGATGGGGGTCGCCGGAGCGTTTGTCTTTGCGGCGCAGATGGTCAATTTCGCCATCCCGGGAACCGGATCCAGCGGACATATCGGAGGGGCTGTGCTGCTGGCGGCCCTGCTGGGACCGGNNGCTGCTGATTCAGGCCCTCTTCTTCGCGGACGGAGGACTGCTGGCGTGGGGATGCAATTTGTTCAATCTCGGTTTCTTCGGATGCTTCCTCGCGTATCCGTATGTGTTCCGGCCGATCGCCGGAAAACGGATGAGCAGGGGGAGAATCTTTGCGGCAAGTCTCCTTGCCTGCATCGTGTCGCTGGAGCTCGGTGCGTTCGCTGTGACGCTCGAAACGCTGCTTTCCGGAATCACGGAACTGCCGTTCTCCTTGTTCGCCGCGGTCATGCTGCCGATCCATCTGGCCATCGCCGTCGGAGAGGGAATCGCAACGGGGGCGGTGCTGATCTTCCTCCGCAGAAATCTGCCCGATGCGGAGAAGCTCCGTCTGGAGGAGGGAACGTTTTCGGTCGGCAGGCTTGCGATGGTTCTGGGACTCTCGGCGCTGGTGATCGGGGGAGGGGTCTCGCTGCTGGCGTCCGGTTCTCCGGACGGACTGGAGTGGTCGATGGAAAAAACAGCCGGAACGGCTGAACTGGAACACTCCGGAGCTCTGCACGGACTCGTTGCAAGAATTGCGGAATGGTTCGCGCTGCTGCCGGACTATGCGCTGCCGGGAGTCGATTCCCGGATCGGAACGTCGATCGCCGGAATCGCGGGCGTGGGGCTCTGCGTGCTGATTCTCGGCCTCTGCGGATATGCGCTCCGGTGGAAAAAGACGCACCGGGATGTGCTCCGATGAAAAATCCGATGACCCGGATTCTGTGCGGAGGGATCGTGTCGGAAAGACGATCCCCGTTCGCGCGTTTTTCGCCGCTGCCGAAGGTCTGTTTCGTCCTCGGGTTCCTGGTGCTGACCGTTTCGTTCGGACGGTATGAGTGGATCGGAACAACTCTCTTTGCGCTTGTCCCGTTCCTGTTCGCGCGCATCGGAGACGTTCCGCCGGGAGGGTTGCTCGCCCGCGCCGCGCTCGCCCTGCCGTTTGTGCTCTGCGCGGGGGCGGCAAATCTTCTGTTCGACCGGGAGCCGGTGTGCGTGACGGACGGAGTGTTCCTCCCCGGCGGTGTGCTTGCATTCTGGGTGCTGGCGGCGAAAACACTTGCCGCAACCGGAATGGTTCTTCTGCTTGCGGCAACAACGTCCATATCGGGAATCTCCGGCGCGCTGGTGCGGCTGCATGTCCCCTGCATTCTGATTCTTCAGATTCAGCTTCTGTGCCGCTATCTGGTGCTGACGGCGGAGGAGGCGGGAAATCTCTCCCACGCCTATTTTCTCCGGAATCCCGGATGCAGAATCCTGCCGGCGCGCGACTGGGGGATGATCTGCGGCCGTCTTTTTCTGCGAAGCGTGGAACGGGCGGAAGGGGTCTACCGCGCGATGCAGTGCCGTCTGTTCCATGCCGGAGAGAGACTCCCGCCCGGCGAGGCGGGAACGCCGCTCGAATGGGGAATCGGCGTGCTGCTGTTTGCCGTTCTCTGCGCGGTGAGGGTGATGCCGGTATGAGAATCGAACTGAACAATCTGGTCGCGGAGAGGCCCGGCGGGATCTGTGCGGTCGACGGCCTTTCCTGGACATTCGATTCGGCCTCGTGCCCGGCAACGGCGATTCTCGGGGCAAATGGCGCGGGTAAATCGACGCTTCTGGAGAGCATTCTCGGACTGGTCGCCATCCGGTCCGGAACCATCCGCGTGGACGGACTGGAGGTGGAAAAGAAAAATCTTTCCGCGATCCGTGCGAAGGTCGGCATGATCTTTCAGAATTCCGACGATCAGCTCTTTTCGCGTACGGTCGGCGAGGATGTCGCCTTCGGTCCCCGGAATCTCAAACTCCCGCCGGACGCGGTGGCGGAACGGGTCCGGGAGGCGCTGGAGCGGATGCGGATTCTTCATCTTGCGGACCGGGAGGTGACCCGTCTTTCCGGCGGCGAAAAGCGCCGGGCCGCTCTCGCCGGCGTGCTGGCGATGAAACCCGGAGCCATTCTGCTCGACGAGCCGACCTCCATGCTCGATCCCCGCTCCTGCCGGGAACTGGCGGAGTATCTCCGGACTCTCCCTGCGCTGATCCTGATCGCAACGCACGATCTCGCCTTTGCCCGGAGGATCTGTCCCGAGGCGCTGATCCTCCGGAACGGAAAACTCGCCGCGGGCGGAAAAACCGAAGAGCTGCTGGAACAGCACGAACTGCTGGTCGAGTGCGGTCTGGAGTAGTTCCGCCGGGTAGAATCGCCGGAGAGGAAAAGACGGATTCCCGCGAGAGGGAGAGTTTCTCCGATTTCCTTACAGAAAGCGGGCGGTGAGGCTTTCCGGATTCTTCTTGAGTTCGGAAAGGGTTCCGGAGCCGACGATTCTGCCGCCGTCGGTTCCTCCTCCCGGTCCCATGTCGATCAGGTAGTCCGCGTTGCGGATCACGTCCAGATCGTGCTCGATCACCACCACGGTTCCTCCGCTTTCAATGAGGGTCCGGAATACCGCAAGAAGGGTGCGGACATCCAGCGGATGCAGACCGATGGTCGGTTCATCAAACACAAAGACCGTGTCGGACTGCGTTCGTCCCATTTCGCAGGAGAGCTTCAGACGCTGCGCTTCGCCGCCGGACAGACTCGGTGTCTCCTCTCCCAGCGTCAGGTAGCCCAGTCCGAGATCGTGCAGAATTTTCAGGCGCTGATGGACCACCTTCAGATCCCGGCAGAACTCCATTGCATGAGTGACGTCCATATCCATCAGTTCCGGCAGAGTCGCCGTTTCTCCCGAACGGGAGGTATACGGAATCTGATTGGCCGCACGGGCGTAGCGGGAACCGCGGCAGTCCGGACAGGGGATGTCCACGTCCGGAAGAAACTGGACGTCGAGAGTGATCTCGCCGGTGCCGTCGCAGCTCGGACAGCGCAGTCTGCCGGTGTTGTAGGAAAAATCGCCCGCCTTGTACCCGAGTTCCCGGGCTTTCGGAGTCCGGGCAAAAATTTTGCGCAGTTCGTCGTGGACATTGGCGTAGGTCGCCACGGTCGAGCGGACATTGATTCCGATCGGCGTTGCGTCGATCAGTTTCACCTGCCGGATTCCCTCCGCCTCCACCGAAAGGACGTGGTCCGGAAGAGGACGTCCCTCAATGACGGCCTGAAGACCCGGAATGAGACTTTCCAGAACCAGGGTCGTCTTCCCGGAGCCCGAAACACCGGTGACCACGGTCAGACGTCCCTTCGGAATCTCCACCTCCAGCGGCCGGACCGTGTGAATCGCCCCCGTCCGGAAGCGGAGTCTCCCGAAACGGAAGAGCTCCTCCGCCGGCAGCTCCCGGCACTTCCGCACCTGCTCCCGTCCGGAGAGAAACGGACCGATCCGTGAATTGCAATCTTCCATCAGATCCTTCACCGTCCCTTCGGCGAGCACGCGTCCGCCGTCCGCGCCCGCCTTCGGACCCATTTCGATGATCCAGTCGGATTCCGCCAGAATCTGGGTGTCGTGATCCACCAGAATCACCGAGTTGCCGTCCGCAACAAGATCGTGCATCACACCTGTCAGACCGACAATGTTCGAGGGATGCAGGCCGATGCTCGGTTCATCCAGCACATACAGCACCCCCGTNNCGTGGAGAGCGTGGAGGACGCCCGGTCCAGCGCCAGATAGCCCAGCCCGAGATCCAGAAGCCGCTTCGCCGAGGAGAAAAAGGAGTCGCAGATGTTCTCCGCCATCGGACGCATCTCCTCCGGCAGGGAGCCGGGAACGCCGCGAACCCACTTCACCAGCTCCGCCAGACTCATTCTGCACACCTCGTCCAGCGCGATTCCCCGCACTTTCGGCGCGCGCGCCGCCGCGGAGAGGCGCGATCCCCCGCATTCCGGACACGGATCCTCCCGCAGAAACCGGGCAACCCGTTTCATTCCGCTTTCGTCCTTGACCTTCGAGAGCGCGTTTTCCACCGTGTGCACCGCGCTGTAATAGGTGAAGTCGAGTTCACAGGCGTCGTTCGAATTCTTCGCCTTGTAGAAAATGTGTTTTTTGACCGCGGGACCGTCGTAGACAATCTCCTTTTCCTCCGGTGTCAGATCGCGGAACGGCACATCGGTCCGCACGCCCATCGCGCGGCAGACATCGGTCATCAGCGACCACATCAGGGAGTTCCACGGCGCCACCGCCCCCTGATCGATCGTCAGCGATTCATCCGGCACCAGAGTCGCCCGGTCGACCGTCCGGACCGTTCCCGTCCCGTCGCATTTCCGGCACGCTCCCCGGCTGTTGAAGGCCAGATCCTCCGCTCCGGGGGCAAAGAACTTCGCTCCGCACTCCGGACAGGTCAGCTCCTGTTCCGCCGCCACCGCCAGCGTCGGCCGCAGATAGTGCCCGTTGGGGCAGCGGTGTTCCGCAAGACGGGAAAACATCAGACGAAGCGAATTCAGCAGTTCCGTTCCCGTCCCGAACGTGCTGCGGATTCCCGGCACCCCCGGTCTCTGATGCAGCGCCAGCGAGGCGGGCACATGCAGCACCTCGTCCACCTGCGCCTTCGGCGCCTGCGTCATCCGCCGCCGGGTGTAGGTCGAGAGCGACTCCAGATACCGGCGCGAGCCTTCCGCATACAGCACGCCCAGCGCCAGCGACGATTTCCCCGATCCGGACACTCCCGCTATTCCGACAATCTTGTGAAGCGGCACATCCACATCAATGTTCTTGAGGTTGTGAACCCGTGCGCCGCGGATTTCTATATGATCGATATCCATGTTCCATCTCTCCGAAAAAAAATCTCTTCCGTTTTCAGCCGGGAGGGACGGCGGAGGGGTTTCGTCGCGGAAGGTCTGTCCGTTTCGGAAAACGTTCCGCCGTCGATCCGGTAATGTAGCACGGATGCGGAGGGGTTGCAAACGGAATGCGCGTCTCCTTTTTCCATTCGTTTCTTGTCGCTTTCACGCCAAGAATTCCTGTAAAATTGAGAGCGGAGACGATTGACTTTTTTCCGGTTTTATCGTAAAATTAAAAAGAAAGACAAACTGCAAGTTCAACACGGAAGGCGACAGCGCTCCTATGAGAAGAATCCTGCTTCGAGACATTGCCGGAAAGGCCGGCGTTTCCCTTCGCACGGTTCAGCGCGTTCTGAACGGCGAAGAGCATGTGAATCCTTCGACGCGCCGCCATGTCTCCTCCGTTCTCTCCCGCTACGGCTATCTGCTCCGCCAGGGGACCCGCCGGGAAAAACTGCTGATCTACGGACGGGAAGGAAATCCGATGATCGAACTGCTGATGAAGGGGATTCTCCAGGACGAGTATGAGGTGACCCGTCTCTCCTTTTCCGATTCGCCTTCGACCTTCCGGAAAGCCGTGCTGGAGGCGGATATCGCCGTGCTGTTCTCCAATCCGTCGGAAGCGGACATGGCGAAGATCCGGGAATGGAACCCGGATGTCTTCCGGATCGTCTGCAGCTACGGTTCCGTGCACGACGCGGAGCTGCTGATCACTCCGAACAACCAGGGAATCGGCGCCTGCGCCGCCGATTATCTCTGCCGGGAGATGGGGTATCCCGCCGTTTTCGCAATCCTCCCCGACAAGGGGATCGATTTCATGGAACGCATCAAGGCCTTTGCCGGACAGGTCCTCATCCAGTACCCCGATGTGAAACTGGAGATCTTCCGGAGCCGGAGCGTGGAAGAGAATTTCGAACCGCTGTTCCGGAATCCCGCATTTCATGGCGCCGGTGTTTTTATCCCGGGATGTGTGCTGGCGCGGGAGTTCATGCGTGCGGCGGACTCTTTCGGAATCCGGATTCCGGAGGAT
>DDJH01000231.1:0-11190 GCA_002338895.1 Lentisphaeria bacterium UBA1829
GTATAGTTTGAACTCAAAAAAGTGAAAAAATTTTTACAGAAAACTTTTGTCTCCGGAAATCCCCGCTCGTCTTTTCCTTCTCTCCGCCCGGACGGAAGCGGAAGACGGAAACGCACGATTTCTGAATAGAGTATCATTTTTTCTGTATTGACAAAAGGTGGCTTCTGCGGTATAATTTCAGAAAAGAAAATTGCGGAAAGGAAGCAGAAAATGATTTTCAATACAACACGCGGACCGTTTCTTCCGGCGTTCGGACTTGAGGAGGCCGGGACTCTTGCCCCGGTCGATTCGCGACATTCGAGCGCGGAGCGCCTGAGCGTCGGATTCGAGACGCTGGACCGGGAACTGTTCGATCCGGAGGAGTGCTATGAACTGCTCGGGAAAAGCGGGGTGAAATGGGCGCGCTGTCAGAGCGGCTGGTCCCGCTGCGAAAAGACACCGGGGGTCTATGATTTCGCATGGCTGGACCGGGTTGTCGATCGTTTCTGCGAGCTCGGGATCCGGCCCTGGCTGGGACTGACGTTCGGAAACCGGCTCTATTCGCCGGATGCGAAACATCCCTCCGCGGTCGGCTGTCCGCCGGTCAGCTACGGGGAACGGGCCGTGCGGGCGTGGGAAAACTTTGTCCGCGCCGTTGTGGACCGTTACCGCGGCCGCGTCTCCTGCTTCGAAATCTGGAACGAACCGGACAACCGTCAGTTCTGGGGGCCGGGAGCTCCTTCGCTCGATCAGTATCTGGAGCTGGTCCGCATCACGTCCGCCGTGATCCGGAAAACCAATCCGGAGGCTGAAATCGTCGCCGGGGCTTTCGCCGGCGCGGCGAACGCGGTGGAGTGCCTGAAGCGCGGCATGGGGGAAATGTGCGATATCCTCTCCTATCACACCTATACGATGTATCCGGAATTTTACAGCGGAAACACCGCCGCGTATCTTCAGGAGGCGATCCGCACCTTTGCGCCACATCTCAAGCTCTGGCATGGCGAGAGCGGCTGTCCCTCGGAATGCAAAGATCATTATGATGAGTGGATCCGTCTTTACCGAAGCAGTCAGGAGATCCAGGCAAAATGGCTCGCCCGCCGGATCGCCACCGATTTCCGGAACGATCTGGAGCTCTTCAGCTACTATCATGCCAGCGATCTGACGCTGCATCCGTATGTCAACGGGGAGGGGATCCCCACCAAGGTCGGACGAATGGGGCTCATTCAGGCTCCGGGCGCCGTTCCGAAACTCTCCTACCGCGTGATGCAGAATTTCTGCGCCCTGTTTGATTCCAGGCTCGAGAAACACGCGCTCTTCGCCCGTCCGTGCTACGATAATGTGTATGATCCCTGCGCATCGCCGGAGACTCCGCGGGATTTCTTCACCAGTCTGCTGGTCGACACCTACACCCGGAACGGCTGGCCGCTCTACCTCTATTACTATCCGGGGGATCTCCAGCGATCGGAGACTCTCGCGGCGCTGTGGGGCAACTCGTTCCAGATCCGGGCCGAAAAGGAGATCACGGAGCCGGTCCTCGTCGATATGCTCAATGGCGCAATCTATCGTTTCCGGCGCTTTGAGGCCAATGGGGAAAACCTTGGAATCAAGTATCTTCCGGTCACGGATTATCCTCTTGTCCTCACGGACCGGAAGGCGCTGACGGAATAAAACAGCGGCGGACCGGCTCCCCGGAGTCTCTTCCGCCGACAAACAGATTTGAAAAGAAAGGAGTGCTGTTCGGATGAAACTGAAAAATTTTACGCTGATTGAACTTCTGATTACAATCGCGATTCTCGCAATCCTCGCCGGCCTTCTTCTTCCCGCGCTGAACAGCGCTCGGGAAAAAGGTCGCTCGATTGCCTGTGTGAACAACATGAAGCAGATCGGGCTTCTCTGCCATCAGTATGCGATCGACAACGAGGACCGCGAAATCCCGCTGGTTTCCGGAAGCTCCTCCTCCGATTCCGTCTGGAATTTTCCCGGGGTCTATTTCCATCAGACGATGAAGACGGATTACCGGGTCTTCTTCTGTCCGAGCATGCCTTCCAGGGATCCGGCCCGTTTCAAAATCGATACGGAAAACAACATCCGAAGCACCGTTCAGTGGTATATGGAATATGGGATGAACTACCGGATGAATTCGCTCAGCCGGGAGGCGATTCAGGCGAATCCATCCACATACGATTCCCGGAATCCGCTGGTGAGTTCCCGGAAGGCGGGAAGCGTGAAAACGCCATCCATGCGCGTACGCTATATCGATGCCTGGAACAACAATCCGTTCGACCGGCGCTCGGGGTGTTATTATCTGGATTGTTACAACTATGCCGCTTCGTCCGCCGGACGGCCGGCAAACCGTCATACGGCAAAGGCGAACGTGCTGTTCCTGGATGGACATATCGGTCTGTCGCCGATTTTCGATTCCGAACTCGTGGCGGAGCATCCGTACTTCAAGATCTCCTGGAGTGGAACTCTGGCGGATCAGAGATGGATCTCCTATTATTGATTCGAAAAAAGAAAGAGGATTTTTTTATGTTTACATTCCGTTTCTCCGGACACCGGGTCCTGCTTGCCGGTCTGATCTCTTTCGGCTGCTCCGTCTCCGGCGAAGAGTTGCTGCAGACGGCGGAAACGGTTCCGGTCAAGGTGCCCGCATGGACAAACGCCCGTGCTTCCGGCGTCATCCCCGCCAACTGGGAGCTCAATACGGTTCGGGACAGTGAATTTTCCTGTTCCATTGCAACGGAACAGGAAAAGCCGGTCTTTCTCTGCAATCTGAAGAAGGGGATGGTGTATTTCATCATTCCGGCTCCGGAGATCAAGGTCGCCGTCCCCGGCGAATTCCATATCACGATGGAGCGTCCGGCTGCCGAGTGGAACAATGAGACGATTCTCAGCGTGAAAGGCGGAAACGGGGCTCCTTCCGTATGGGGCGGCGGTTTCCTCCGGGGAATCCGTCTGGAATCCAGGGGGAAAGGCGTACACACCTGGAAGGGAACCGTCAATCCTCCCGACTGGAGAAAGGATTCCCGGTACTGGCTCCTGCTGGAACTGACCGATCCCGGACTGTACAGGATTTATTCGGTCGGAACACGTGTTCTGCCGGCGGGAAAGCCGTATTATGCGCTTCGGCCGGAGGAGAAGAAAAGCGTGAACCGGATCCGCAACAGCCGTTTCCCGCTCGGACTGCCCTGCGGGTGGTCGACCGGAGCGGTACATCGCGGTTCGATCCGTGTTTCAAAGGAGCCCGGTCCTTCCGGAGAGCGGTATCTGATTCTGGAAACCGATGTGCCGGAGACGCCGCTGAATTCCGAGGCGTTCAATCCGGTCGATTTTTCCAAGATGAATTATGTATCGTTCTCCTACCGGGCAAAGGGAAAGTGGCACGCCCGGGTGTATACGGGGGAGGGGAGTTCCTTCCGGATGAAAAATGTCGATCTGGAGCCGACGGAAAAGTGGAAACGGGTGATGCTGGCGTACCGGCCCTGTGAAAACGCCCGCGGACATGTTCTGCAGATCCGCGGGAACGGAAGGCTCGAACTGGACGCCGTCCGCGCCTGCGATACGCCCGATCCGGAATACCGGCCGCAGAATCGATCGGAAGTGGCTCTCGCTGTCCCGGAGAGCGCCGACGCGGCCGAGTCCAGAATCCTGTTCGATGATGAAAAGCCGCAGATCCGATATCGGCTGACCGGAGAGACGGACAAGGTCTCCATCCGCTTCCGCGCGGTGAATCTGTACGGTGAGTCGTTTGCGCTCGGATCGGTGACAAAGCCCGATGGAATGGTGGACTTTTCCGCCGCGTTGAAAAAGCGTCCGTTCGGGCAGTTCCGCATTGAGGCCGTCGCCGAGAAAGACGGTGTGGCTGTCTCGCCCGTTCATGAGATCGTGGTGACCCGGATCCCCCGTCCTCTCTTCTGGGGAAAGGATGCGCCCGGTTCGTTCTTCGGCGTCATTGCGGAACTCGACCGCTCTCTGCTCAGCATCCAGGCCGCGGGTGTCAATCATGTCCGCTTTCACGATCACGGAGGGTTGAAGTTCACCGGGTGGTTCTTCACCGAGCCGGAACGGGGAAAGTGGAAGTTCTTTGATGCGGAGGTCGAACGCTATCGGAAACTTCATCTCACGATTTTCGGCATGCTCGGAACCACTCCGCTCTGGGCGACAAATGATCCGGAGAGCAAGGTGCTGAAGTCCAGTTACCGGACAAAATGGCTGATTCCGGTCGAACTGCGCAATTTTGAAAACTATGTCGCCGTGATTACGGAGCATTATCGGAACTCCATTCGCGAGTGGGGCGTCGGAAACGAACCCTGGGGCGGTTTCTTCAGGGAGAAGTTTCAGGATGGAAAATGGGTCCGCGGCGATCAGAATCATAATTTTGCGGAATATCAGAAGGCGGCGTACCGGGCGGCAAAAAAGGTCGATCCCGGGCTCCGGCTCGGAGGGATCAATGCGACGATCCGAAATGGAAGGTGGGCGGCCGGACTCTATCGCCGCGGGGCAAATGCCTTCTGCGATGTCGTTGAACTGCATCTCTATTCCTCCGCGTGGAACGGGTTCCCCGGGGATACTGTCGAACGGGGCGTGCGGACTGCTCTCGGTGCCATCCCATGGGGAAAACCGCTCTGGAACACGGAAGGACAGGGGTGCGCAAGCGGAAATCTCGGTTATCCGGAGCATCCGCAGATCGGACTGAATTTGCACTCCATTGCGTGGATCAATCAGTTCGATTATGTCCGCGATGCGGATAAGCAGGTGCGGTATCTGGTCAGCTGTCTGGCGAATGGGATGAAGAGGGTTTATCTTTACAGCGGAAAGCCGTGGAAGTATGTCGGCGTGATGGAGCCTGCGGCGTTCAGCGTCCTGGAGCAGACCGACGGGTTCCCGTCCCCTCAGCTCGCCGCTTTCTCCGCTCTCGCCCGGCGCGTCGACGGACGTTCCTTCCGCGAGGTCTTCCCGCTCGCTCCCGATCTCTGGTGTTATTTGTTCGAGTCGGACGGCGGAACCACTGCCGTGGTGATTCCAAAGCGTTTTTCGAAGAGTGTGTCCGTTTCCTGTTCTCTGGAGAATGTCGCCGCATTTGATCTGTTCGGAAATCCGATCGTTCTTCCGGCTCTCTCCGGAGAGCATGTATGGTATCTTCAGGCTCCCGTTTCATCTGCTGTGTTGAAGAAGGCTCTTGTTCGTTGAGCAGAAGAGGATAAAATTGGGGCGGTTGGGTTGGGGGCGAGGAGACCCCAACGGCTTACCGGTTTCCTTTTCTCCATTCCTGGGGGGTGCAGGTGTGGATTTTATGAAAGGTTTCGAAGAAGGAGGCGGCGGTGGGGAATCCGGCTTCCTCGGCGATGGCGGAAATTTTATCGTCTGTATCAAGAAGGAGGCGGCGGGCAATATCCATACGGGCGTCGAGAAGCAGTTTTTTCGGGGAGATGCCGAGATGGCTCATAAACGTCCGGTAGACGGCGGAGACGGAGAGGTGAAACTCTTCTGCCAGATCCGCAATCTGAATGGGCGTTGCCGCATGGCGGGTGAGATACTGGATCATTTCGCGGAGGAGAGGATGTTCGATCGCATAGAATCCGGTGCTTTTCCGTTCGATGATTTTCTGCGTGGGATCGAGTTTCAGGACGGTTCCGGATTCCTGTCCCTGAAAGACGCGGTCCAGAGCTTCGGCAAGACGCAGTCCGCGTTCATAGAGTCTGGTTTCCACGCTGGAAAGTGAGATTGCGGAGGAGTTGCAGAGGAGATCGTCGTTTCCGACTCCGAGGACGGAGAGATCTTCCGGAACGCGCAGTCCCGCGTCCAGAGCCAGATTGACCACGTGGCCGGATTCGCGGTCGTTCTCACAGAAGATCGCGCAGGGACGGGGGAGTTTCTTCAGCAGTTCCATGCGGTTCCGGAGCCGTTTTTCCGTCATGTACGGATAGGTCCCTGCAATGGGGATGGCGGAATATCCGTGCCGGCGGAGTTTTTCCTGGAATGCTTTTCCGCGGGCGGTTCCGGAGCAGAATGCAAAATGAGAGAATCCTTTGTGGAGAAAATAGTCCGCCGCGATGGATCCGATTTTCTCCTCATCGGAGCAGACGGTGCAGTCCGCTTTTTCCGCCAGGGTTTCCGCCGGAACCGCAATTCGGACTCCGCGTTTTCTCAGCTGCGGGAGATAATAATCCATATCTGTGATGATGGCGTCGCCGCGCCAGTTCCGTGCGCTCTCTTCCAGATAACGGGGATATGGCGTTTCGATGTCCCATTGATGGGTCCGGGCGTAGTCCATGATTCCGCGATGCAGCCGCGGATAGTAGAAATTCAGGAGCAGAAGGATGCGTTTATGTTGTTTGCCCATGCAGGGTAATGTAGCACGGAACAGGGATCTTTCCAGCGGAAATTCCCGCAGCCGGAAAAGAAAAGGTTGTTTTCTTCCGGCTGCGGAGCGGAAATCAGAGATCTTTGACGGTACTCAGAGTATAAGGACTGCTTTCGTACTGTTTGTTCCAGTGCTTTTTGGATGCGGCGTGACCGTCCAGAAAGAGAAAGTTGGCGTAGAGCTGATGGACGGCGCCGACCCGTTCCCCGTAGTCGATGTAGACGATGCTTCCGAGGGTGGATGTGGCTCGTCCGCAGACCGGTANNCCGCCATGACGGAGATGGCCGGGTTCCGGTCCGCCACAAGATAGAGCGACGACGGACTGGACAGACGGCTGACCCGCGGTGCCGCTGCATTGTCCACCTCTTCGAACAGGGAACGGAACATGCAGTAGCTTCTCGGCGGGAGAAAGCGGCGGGCATTTGCCGCCGGATCCTCCAGCACCACATTGTCTTCGGGGCAGTGGAAGGGTTTCCACGAGGGGCCGAACGCCTCCCGGAACGTCGATTCCGAAACTTGCAGCGCTCCGTTCATGAAGCGTGTCCCGTATGCAAAATCCCAGTGGTAGAGCGACTGCGACCATGCCATCCCGCTTTTGTTGTTGTTCATCGGCGGAGCGATGAAGTCGTCGAACGTTCCGGCATACTGGGTTGCCGCCATTCCGATCTGCTTCAGATTCGACGTGCAGTTGATCTTCCGCGCAGACCCCTTCGCCGCGTTCAGGGCCGGCAGAAGAAGCGCCGCGAGGATCGCGATGATCGCAATGACTACGAGGAGTTCCACAAGGGTGAATCGAGAACCTTTCATGTTCGAATCCTTTCCTTATTTCTGATCTGTTTGCAGTGAGAGGGTCTGTTTCAGCGTCTCCGCCGGGACCGGGGCTTCCAGATAGATCACAAGTCCGTCGTACCGGACAGGGAACCGCAGCGGATTGCCGTAGAGATCCGAGGCGGATGCGTTCGGCAGCGAACAGGAGACCTTCCTGTTCCGGATGTCGTTCTTCCCGGAGAGAACGGCAACGGACGATTTTCCGTCGGAGAACACATAGGCGCCGAAGCCGGGTTCCAGAATCCGGGTCCCCGCATAGTGCTTGTCCTCAAGACGCGAGGTCAGCGCGGAGTGCCCTGCCAGCATCGGCCCCGGATAGCCGTCCGCATTGACCATCACCCGCAGGCGCGCCCGCTCCACAAAGTTCCTGTTCCCGTGCATCGAATAGACAAACACCCGCTTCACGCCGATCGCCAGAAGAGAGAGATGCAGACGCGCATTGCGGTCCGCCAGCCAGTGATAATCCTCTTTCCCCTCCCATGGAATCGTGTGCTTCAGCAGTCCGATGTAGCGGCATTCGCTGCTGCCGGCGCTTTCCGGTGAGCCCTGGCCCTCCGTCATATAGATCGGTTTGGAGATGCGGCCTCCTTCTTTTTTCGCGATGGCGCCGAAGGCGCTCTGCCAGGCTTCCCGGGCGTAATCATCGTTCGGATAGCCGAGGAGACGGCCCGCGTAGAAGTGATAGTCGAGCGCGTCGCATTTCCGCATCCCTCCCGCATCGTAGACCCGTTCCGACCAGTTGTTCGGATCGAATCCGCGGGTATTGAATCCGCAGATCACCGCGTCCGGATTGACCTCCTTGACCGCGTCGTATGCGGCCGCGCTCAAGGCGGCGTACTGCTCGGGGGCGTCCGGCGCGCTCCAGTACCGGGAGGGGTTCTTTTTCCCCGTTTTATCGTATCCGAAGGCGAAGAACGGCGCATACCACGGCTCGTTCCAGATGAACCATTCGTCGATGACACCCCGGTAGCGTTGGGCGACGGTGCGGGCGTAACGGGCGAAATCCTCCATCCGGCGGGGGGCAAAATAGTTCTTGAAGTATCCGGAGTCGCAGCGGATCACCGGATCAAAGCGACTGGCCCATTCCGGCGCGGTTCCGAGTTCCCCGAGAAGACGAAGTCCGACATTCCGGTATGCCGTCAGCTCCTTGTCCCGGAAGATCCATTTCCCTTTTTCCGGTTCCAGAAACGCCCAGCCGATCAGGGAAATTCCCGCATCGTGCAGACGGGCCCAGTTGGCGCCGGACGCCTTCGCCGCCAGAAGCGATTCGGTCTGCGGAACCACATGCACGCCGAATGCCGAGTCGGGCGCATCCTTGTTCCAGTAGCGCGGACGGACAACGCGGGTGGCAACCATCTCATTGACCGGAGAGAGCGCTTCCCCATCCCGGAACAGCTGGAGCGGGCGCACTNNAAGCTCCACGCGGAACTGACCAAGAGGACGTTCCGGGAAACGGTCGTACCGGATGACGCCGCTCCGCGTCTTCTCCGTCACCGGAATCGCGGGAAGCCGGACGCTTTCGCCATACAGATTGGTCACCGATCCGCGAAGCTCCGCCCCCTTCGGCAGTGCGCCCGACACATAATACAGCAGTTCCGCCTTCTCATCCGGGAACTGGATCCGCGCCTCCGACGCCGAGGATTTCGGAAACGCCAGAGACACCTCATTGCGCATCATCGGTTCGTATCCCTTTTCCGATTCCGGTGCGACGCGGAACGCATCCGTCCAGATTGTTCCGCTTCCCCGGATATGGAGCGCGAATGCCGGTGCATCCTCCGGCGGGTCAAACGGCACTTCGATTCTTGTCCATTCCGGCCCCCCCTGGAAGACCGTGCGGCTCAGCGGCTCATAGCTCTTCTTCTCCGTGATGACTTCCGCAACGAAGTTCCCGCTTCCCCGGACGGCAAACGACGCACTGTGACGGATTTTCGGATTGCCCACATTGAACGGCTCCGAATAGAGTCCGATGTTTTTCCCCGGTTCGGATGCCAGTTTCAGAGCCGCTTCCCCGGAGGGCCCCCGGACGGAGGGATCCGGTTCGATGCGTCCGTCAGTGCCGATGTTGTTCCAGGTGCCCATGGATTCCTGGGTCCAGCCGCTCTGGAGGCCGAGGGGGAGACGGCTGTTGCGCAGAAAGTTGGCCAGTTTCGCATCGGGACGTTTCGAAACGACTTCGCCGTCGGAGAGTTCTTCCAGACGGAGTGTCCCGAGATCCAGTTCCCCTGTCCCGCGGATTGTCAGGAACAGCGCGGAGGGGCCGGGAATCTTCGAACCGACTCCGAGAGTCAGGGTCTGCGTTTTCCATCCGGAATCGCCGTTCGCGCTGGCGTAGGCAAGCTGCGTGTACGGAGAGGCGATCTGGCGGAGGGAGAAGGCGAGCGGTTCGCCGGTCCGGTTGTCGGCGGTGAAGGTCAGACGGTAATAGCGGCCCGGTTTCAGGCCGTTCAGCGGCGCCTGAAACTGTGCGCCCGCGCCGTTCACCCGGAAGTGCAGGAAGTTCTTTGTTCCCTGTTTCGCGGTCCTTGTGGAGATGTCGGCCCGGATGAAGTGGGTGTAGTCCTCCTTCCAGTTCTCGGGGAGAACGCCCCGGAAGGAGCCTTTCCCCGTGACGGACGCGGCGTGGGAGGCAGTGGAAAAATCCGTGGAGAGAAGAAGCCGGTCTGCCTCGTCCGCCTCTTCCAGCCGGATGCTCCGCACATCGAATTCCCCGTTTCCGCGCAGAGAGAGAAACAGAACGATGGTCGGATCGGGATCTTCATCGAACTGAAAGGTTTTTGTCCAGATTTTCCAGTTGTCGGAGTAGGGGATGGGCAGGGTCTGCCAGACCTTGTAGGGTTTGCCTGCCCGGAGAAGGACCGACGCCATGCCGTCGCTTCTGTTCCGGACGACGGCGCTCAGACGGTACCGGCAGTTCTTCTTCAGTTTCGGAAGAGCGGTATAGTACTGGGTTCCGGCTCCGGAAACCGTGAAGTTCAGATAGTCTCCGGCGGAATCCCGGACCAGTTTGGCTGTCGTGTCGGATTTCTGCCAGGAGGCTCCGTTTTCGTGCCAGGTTTTCGGGAGAAATCCGTGAAAGGTTCCGAATCCCCTGGAGCGGTAGTCGAAGTTCATGACTTTGCCGTTCCGGGTGAAATCCGTATCGGAGATCACGGTTCCGCCAAGAGCGGAGAGCGAGAGGAGCATCGCGGCTCCCAAAGCAGGAATGAGGAGTGTTTTCATCTTTTTTTCCTTTCTGTTTGTCTGCTGATTATTCAACGGAATTTGTTTTCGGTTTCGGTTGCCCCGGAAGAGGAGACTCCGCTCGGAGATGGGTGCGGAGAAGCTCCGGCGGACAGTCCGCCGTCAGATACAGCAACTCTCCCCGGTAGCTCAGGCGCGGAAGCGGATTCCCGTACAGATCCGCGAATCGGTACGGAAAGGTGCCGGTGCAGAGAATTTCCGCTTTTTTCTCCGGTTCGCCTGTCAGAACGGCGACGGTCTGTTTCCCGTCGGAGAAGAGCGCGGCAAACACGCCGTCCGCCAGTTTCTGCCAGCGGACGAATTTCTTTCCCTCGATCCGGCGGGCAAAGGCCGACATTGCAACCAGACCCGGATGCGGAAATCCGTCTGCTCCCAGCATGATCTGAAGCTGCGAACCCTGCGCCAGATTCGAATAGGCGTGCGAGGTGTACAGAAAGACCCGTTTGACGCCGAACGTGAGGTGCGAAAGAAGAAAACGGATCTCCGCTTCCGCTATCCTGTGATAGTTTTCTCCGCTGCGCCATGGAATGGTGTGTTTGTACATCCCGGTCCGGGGATCGCCTTCGTCCGCGGTCGCGTAGCCGGACTGCCCTTCCGACATCAGAACCGGTTTGCGGATGGTGCCTTCCCGGCGCAGAACTTCGCTGAAGGACAGACGCATTGTCTCTTCCAGACCGTCGCCGGGAAATCCGGCCGGTGCGTTCTGATGGTAGGTGTGATAATCGATTTCGTCGCAGAAGGTGTATCCGTCCGCCGCGTAGAGCGCGGCATTCCAGGCC
>DDJH01000231.1:11198-19132 GCA_002338895.1 Lentisphaeria bacterium UBA1829
TCTGCCGCGCGAGGAGCTGAAGGCCGTGATCCGGCAGTCCGGATTGCCCTTCTTCGCTCCGAGGCAGGCCAGTTTCGAAAGCCGGGCGTACGCTTCGGCGTTGTCGCGAAGGCTTCCGCAGGTTCGATACTGCCGGGTCGCGGGATCGTAGCTCTTGTGGAAGAAGAGCGGGAGCCAGGGCTCGTTCCAGACAAACCAGTCGTCGATGACTCCCTTGTAGCGCCGGGTCATGGTTTCGCAGTACCGGGCAAAGTCGGCCTCGTGTTCCGGCAGCGGCGTGAAGTAGACCTTTGCGTAGCTGTTCCAGAACCCGGGAAGATTTTTCACGTCCGACGCCCATACGGGGGAGCCCCCGAGCTGCCCGTACAGAAGAATGTGATTCTTCCGGAACGCCTGAATCTCCCGGTCGGCGAAATGCCACTTCCCCTTTTCGGGCTCCACAAAGTACCAGCAGGAGAGATGGCGGGAGCCGTCGTGGAGACGGACCCAGTTGAAGCCGCCCGCCTTCATCGCCCGGATGGAGGTCTCGCTCAGATTCATGTGGATGCCGAAGGGACTCTCCGGCGCATCCTTCCCCTGGTGGACCGGACGGGGCAGACGGGTGACAATGATCTCGTTGATCCCCGAAACCGCCTTGCCGTTCCGGAATGCCTGCGCTTCGACCCGGAACTGGCCATAGGGTTTCCCCGTTTCGGGAAGATAGCGGAGGGTGCCGCTTTTCCCTTTGACGTCGGGGAGAGCGAAGGTCTTTCCGTACAGATCGGTCACACTGCTTTTGAGAATCACATCTTCCGCGTTTCCGGTCAGATAGTAATTCAGAAGGGGTTCCTCGCCTTCCAGCTGAATGCGCGCAGCCGAAAGTTCAGACGGCGGAAGAAAAAACGAAATTTCATGTTCGCCCGACATCCGGTACTCCGTCTTTCCCTGTTCCGCGACTCGGAACGCGTCGACATGCAGCTTCCCTTTGCCCTGAATTTTCAGCACAGCCGCGAGTCGGCGGATCGGGATCCGTGCAGTCAGAACCGCCCGTTTCCATTTTCCCTCTTCAGGCGCAAGCTCCTTTCGAGCGAGCGCCCGGCGCCCGTCCGCCATCAGCACGGCCGCGAACTTCCCGCTCCCCCGGTAGGAGAAGGAGACCGTGACCGGACGAAGCGGATCGCTTGCGGAAAACGGTTCAGAAAAAATACCGACCTCTTCATCCGTCGAGGAATCCAGTTTCAGCGCCGCTTCTCCGGAGGGACCGACGACCGTCGGATCCGGTTCGACAAGGGCGCGGGCCTGATGGTTTCCCGCGAGCTGGCACCAGCCGCTCTGCAACCCCTTCGGCAGTGTGCTGTTGCGGAGGAAGTTCACACTTCCGGCCGGTTTTCGGATGACCCGCCGCATCTGTTCCGTTTCCAGAAGTTCGTATTCCTGTTTCGAGATCTCTTCGATGCGGATGCGTTTGAAGTCGAGGATGCCGGTTTCGGTGAGATGCAGAAAGAGTCCCTGCGGATTGGGTTCGCTGTAGACTGCCTTCGGGGAGAAGGGAAAGGTCAGGGTCCGGAAGGTGGTGCTGCGGGGGATGCGGAACTTGACGCCGAGAAGAGTATACGGCTTATACATCCGGCGCAGATAGGGGGTGATCTCGCCGGTGAGCTGATTGCGGACCACGAAGGTCGCCTTGTAGAGCTTCTTCGCCTGAAGGCCGGGAAGACGGATGTTGAACTGGACGCCGGGCTTGTCGATGAAGAAGCGCAGGAAGGTGTCTCCGAGCGTATCGGTTCCGCTTTCCGCCCGGCAGACTCCCGAGGACCACGCGGTGAAATCCTGATTCATCCCCTGCGGCATCGGTCCGGAATAGGAACCCCTGGCCTGAACATGCAGAATGCCGGAGTGACGGTTGAAATCCACATCGACAATCTGCGGATTCCCCGCGGAAAGAAACGGAAGATTCAGAAAAAAGAGAATCGAAAGGATCATCATTTTGTGCATTGGAAACAGACTCCTTTTTCTCACGGTTTTCACCAGAAGTTCCTTGCAGCACGGATTGCCGATTCCCGCATTCCTGTGACATGTCCGTCGGCGAACAGGACATTGGCTCCGGCTCCGTTGTAGTGGCGCCACCGGCCGCCCTCGTCAAGATTGACCATTCTGTCCACTTTGTTGGACTCCGGATTGACCCATCCGGCGATTCCGGGCTGATCCATGTCGAACAGCAGCGATCGCTGCGAGGGGGTCGCCACCCGCGCGAGAAGGAGTCCGCTGAGCTTGCTGTTCATGCCGAAGTGACGGGCGACAATGTACCGGAGATCGTCGATGCTTCTGATCTCCTTGACCGACGAAGCGGGGCACTGGAACGGCTCCTTTGTCACATACCGCTCCCCCGTCTTTTCCAGCCAGCAGTGATCCATCACGGCAACATTTTTGTGGACCGAATAGGCGCAGTCGATCCACTTCCCCTGAAAGAATCCTTCCTGATTTCCGTTGTATAACGGGATTACGCCGTTGTTCTGTTCCGTATAGATCAGACAATAGGTTCCGACCTGACGGATGTTTCCGACACAGCGAATTGTCTGCGCCTTTTCCTTCGCGGAATTCAGCGCCGGGAGCAGAAGCCCCGCAAGAATGGCGATCACTGCAATCGTGATCAGCAGCTCCACCAGTGAAAATCTGGATTGCCGGATGTTCATGGACACCTTTCCTTTCGTTTCAATTCTATTTCTTTGCCCTGTAAAATTTCTTTTCTTTTTATTATAGCACAAAATATTTGAAAAATAGTTTTCATAAGAGTATATTTTATTTCGAAAACAACTTATTTTATTTGCTGGATTCTCATTCTTATGAAAACTCCGATCAATGCAGAAGTTTTTTCCGATCCGGACCTCCGCTTTCACATGAAGAAGGAGGGATGCACCTATTTTGCCAATGAGCATTTTGAATGGCAGCGTACGACGTTTCTGCCGCCGCAGCCGCAGGAGGCACTGGTCTGGTGCGCGTCGATCTGGGAATCGAAGATGCTCCGGGGGTGCCACATGCGCCGGATCCATTCGAACTTTCTGGCGCTGGAGTTTGTCCGGAAAGGATCACTGTATGTCCGGCAGGACGAAACGGCGTTTCTGGCGGAGGAGGGGGATTTCTTTCTGCTGCGGCCCGGAGGGGATCTCGAAATCATGACCGGTCCGCCGGACTTCTGCGTCAAGGACTCGATGATCCTTTCCGGAAGTCTGCTGGAGGACATCCTGAAGAGAACCGGACTGGAAGGGAAGAATTATCTGCCGAAAGTCAATGTCAAGAAGTTTGAATCGCTTCTGCATTCGTTCAAGGCGTATTCGAAGGAGTATCATTCGGGAATTCTTGCGGAGCTGGAGCAGCGGGCGTACGATCTGATTCTGCTGCTGAAGGAGCCGGCCTCGCCGAAAAAGACGCCGGACGATCTGGTGGCGCTGCTGAATTTCATGGAGAGCAATCTGGAACGGTCGTTTTCGCTGGAGGAGCTGGCGCGGCATTACGGGTGTTCGGTGTCGCACCTGACGCGTCTGTTCCATCTGCACTGCCGGTCGACGCCGTACCGGGTGCTGGTGGAGATGCGGATGCGGCGGGCGGTGAATCTGCTGCTGGAAACGGAACTGTCGGTCAAGGAGATCGCGGGAATGGTCGGATACGAAAATTCGCTCAATTTTTCCACGGAGTTCAAGAAGACCTGAATCCGTGAAATAATTGGTGAAATCGACGATAAAATAGAAGAAAAAGATGTTGAGTCGCAGTATATTATGTATGTGTTTCGTAAGCGCCCAGCGAGCCCCATGGTGAGGAGGAAGAGGGATTTTTTTGNNCAGTATATTATGTATGTGTTTCGAGACATGGATAAACTCAACCCGACGGGTGAAATGAATGGCGACTCGGTTTAAAATAACTCAAAGCAAGGAAGATATTATAGCCACTGGCGGTATCGCCATGGTTGGAGCCTTGCTGAATGACAATCGCGGATTGGCACGTGTGGATAAAATGACAACGGATCGCATCAAAAAAGGTTGGATATCCAACAGCGGAATCATCAAATCGGTGGTCGGGCTGTTCACGCTTGCGCGCACTGATTTTGCCGATATCGAGTTGTTCCGGGATGAGTTGGCGTTTCGGCTTGCGCTGGAACTGGAACGTGTTCCGTCTGAAGAGACCTTGCGTCAACGTCTGGATTTAATCGCGGAGCTCAATTCCCGGCAGACGTTGTTGGATTATGCTATGCGCGATCTTCTGCGCAAGGTCGAATCGTTTGGAACGGTAAAAATCGGAAAACACAAATTGATTCCGCTGGATATCGACGTTGCCGCATTGCTGAATCCCGGCTGCAAGAAAGAGGGGATTGCCCGAACCTATCATCAAATTGATGGATACGCGCCAATCTTCGCCTATCTCGGGAGCGAGGGCTATATGCTCGCCAATGAATTGCGGATTGGCAGTCAGCACAGCGAGAATGGAGCGGTGGAATTTCTCCGGCGCTGCTTGGAACAGGTGAAAGCGTTGAAAATTGATCTCCGACAAATCGTTGTCCGGGTTGATTCCGGTCACGACGACCGGAAATTCATCAAAGTTCTGGATGAATACGGGGTGAAATTCATCGTGAAACGCAACCTTCGCAAGGAGCCTCGGGAGCGTTATTTGGAACTTGGGAAACAGTATGGTGAAAAACAGCCGTCCCGTGATGGAAAAAATGTCTGGCATTATTCATGGGGAAATGTTCCTGTCGACAAGTCGGCTGAACTGTTCGAGTCGGAAGAAGAATCCATGCGGGGAACCATGACGATGGTGGTTGCCGCGACCGAACGCCTGACCAATGCGAAAACCGGGGAAGTTTTCCTGTTTCCGGAAATCGAAATTGATTCATGGTGGACAAATATTGATTGCACGGAAGAAGAATGTATCGCGGGATATCACGATCACGGAACCAGTGAACAGTTCCACAGTGAGCTGAAGACTGATATGAACATTGAAAAACTGCCGAGCGGCAAGTTTGCGACGAATGCCTTGATCTTAAATATTGCGGCCTTAGCGTTCAATTGTTTGCGGATCATGGGACAACGTTTTCTGAACAAGCCGCAGTTGCTTCATCGGGAATATAAGGTGGCCCGCCGCCGGTTGCGCTCCGTGATGCAGGACTTAATCTATATCGCCTGCAAGGTGGTGAAACACGCTGGATATATTTGGCTCTCATTCGGTCGCGGTAATCCGCATTACCGGATTTTTAAGGATTTGTATGCACGATGTTGAACAATAAAGCAACCTAAATTGGATATGAAATGGAGGTGATTTAGAACATCTGTAGATGACTATGCCCAAAAATCGGGATTTTCGAATCATTTAAAGCGTTTTTTTCGTGAAATCGACAATACATGGCGATGAATCGGAAAATCAGCGGAATCAGGATCGGAAATCAGAACAAAAAACACCGGGAAATCCGGCAAAAATCAACATTTGAATCCGAATGAAAAATACATCAACAAAAATTCACGGATTCAGGGAAGAGAAATCATATTTCGCCGCGTCTGTTTCGGAAGGGGATGCTCTCGCCCTGAGCGGAAATCCGGGACGCGTCAGGTGTCCGGACGAAAGGCGCCGCGCTCCTTCCGCAGTTCGGACGGGGTCTTGCCGAGGCGGCGAAGAAATGTCTTGGTCAGATAATTCTGATCGCGGAAGCCGGTTGCCTCCGCGATTTCCTTGATCCGTTTCCTTGTTTCATAGAGCAGCCGGAGCGCGGTCTGGATCCGGCAGGAGATCAGGAACTCCTGCGGAGAACAGCCGAACTGACGGGTGACGATCCGGTGAAGAGTGGAACGGTGAATTTGCAGTTCCCGGCTGATCCAGTCGATGGAGAGATCGGGATCGTTGCAGGTTTCCCGGATCAGTTTCTGGAAGGCGTCGCAGAGTTCCCGGTTTTCCGAGTCGGCTCCCGCCATCGCGAGGGAGAGAATTTTATAGGCTTCGGCTCCCGCGCAGAATTCGCCGCGGCGGGTGCAGGAGCGCAGTTCCGTCATCAGGGTTTCAAACAGGTCGACGGGACAGCTGCCCGCATGGCGGCTTTCCCGGGTCAGATGGAAGCGGTCGATCAGATCCGGGAGATTGTCGCCGTCGATGGTGAGCCAGTAGTACTCCCAGAGCGGGGTGCGGCGGAGAAGATCATGAATATCGTCCGGGAAATAGAAGCAGACCTCTCCCGGTTTCAGGATCCAGCTTTTTCCGTCCCGGCGGAACTCTCCTTCTCCGCGGACGCACCAGAAGAGTTCCAGGAACTCCTTTTTCGCATACCCGTCGCTCCATCCCGGTCCGGTGACGTAGTGCCCCGCCGAGCGGACATGCAGAAGCGCGGGAATGGTCCCCGACGGATAGGGCCGATAGATTTCCGCCAGCTTGTGAAGATCCTTCATCATTTCGGAAAATCTCCTCTTTGCGACATTTTTACGAATTATAATACACCTTTCCTCTTGTCCTTTCAAGTCTTTTGCGCTACAATTAAAAGAAATACAAGCGGAAATTTTCAAACAGAAGGAGTCAGTTTCCGATGAATCGAGGTCCGAAAATCGTTGTGATCGGCGCGGGAAGTTTTTTCTTCGGACGCGCAGTCGTGTACAATATGGCGCAGAGCCCTGTCCTGCGAACCGGAACGCTTGCGCTGGTCGATACCGATCCGCACGTTCTGGAAACCATGATGAAGCTTGCCCGGCGCGCCAAGGAGTTTTCCGGCGCCCCCTTTGAGCTGCTCGGTTCCACCGACCGGAGAGAGGTGATGAAAGGAGCGGATTTTGTCGTTTCCAGCTTCTCGTTCCGGAACACCCATTACCGCGGAACGGATGTGCGCATCGCCCGCAAATACGGTGTGACCATGTGCTCCGGCGACACGATCGGCCCTGGCGGCGTCTTCCGGACCCTCCGCGAACTTCCCGAGATCCTCCGCATCGCCCGCGACATCCGGGAGCTGGCCTCCGATGCGTGGATGATCAATTTCGTCAATCCGACCGCCGCTCTCGCATTTCACGNNCCGCCGCTCTCGGACTCGGTCTGATGCGCCACGCGCCCGACGTGAAAAGTTTCGCCCTCTGCGATGATCTTCACGATCCGTATAAGCGCGCGGAATACCTCTTCCGCTGCGGCATCACGGAAAAGCCCGATCTTCCGATTTCGCCGGAGCACGATGCAAAGTTCGATCTTCAGATTCTCGGTGTCAACCACTGCAACTTTGTCGTGAAATGCGATTACGACGGCGTCAGCCGGATGCCGCAGCTGCGCGAATGGGTCGCGGCTAAGGCGGCAAAAGAGCTGGAAGTCCCGCCCCGGCGCGCCGATTCCAAACAGCACTACAACTACAATTATGCGCTTCAGCTGTTCGATCTGTACGGAGCCTGTCCGAATGCGCTCGGCCATGTGAAGGAGTATGTTCCGTTCTTCCAGGGATTCGGTGTTTCGCCGGCGGATCCGGAACCGATCGTCCCGTTCGACGCGTTCCGCCGGGCGGACGAGATGGCCGCGCAGTGGCGCGAGACCGAGGCGTTCGCGGACGGAAATCTGCCGATGGCCGATTTCTTCGCCCGGGGAAAAGGCGATCATGCCACGGACATCATTGAATCCATGTGGGGCGGACTCGGCAAACGCTTCTATGTCAACACGGCGAACCGCGGCGCGGTTTCGAACATGGCCTCCGATGCGTTCCTCGAACTGCGTTCGGATCTGGACATGAACGGACCGCGTCCTCTTCCGGCGGTTCCTCTTCCGTACGGAGTTCTCGGACTGACCCGTCAGGTGCTCGACACGCACGAGCTGACCGTGGAGGCCGCGGTTTCCTGCGACCGGAAGATCCTCTACCGCGCGCTCGCCAGCGATCCGATCATCAACAACCTCGGCGACGCGAAACGAATCATGGAGGAACTTCTCGAAGCCGAACGCGACCATCTTCCGGCCGCCTG
>DDJH01000231.1:19162-22920 GCA_002338895.1 Lentisphaeria bacterium UBA1829
CTCTGATAACGAGAAAGGAGATTTTCTTATGACTGAAACCGCCCGTTCCCATCCCTTCACTCTGGTGGAACTCCTTGTGACCATTGCCGTGATTGCCATTCTTGCCGGTCTTCTTCTTCCCGCGCTGAATTCGGCAAGAGAGAAGGCGCACGAGGTCTCCTGCCGGAACAATCTGAAGACCATCGGTGTTGCCCAGACCGGATATTCAGCGGCCTTCGATGAATGGATCGTTCCCAACTACAACAGCCGCTGGCGTGGCAGCGAGGAAGGCAATCTCTGGAATCTCGACGGCTACTGGACCGGACAGCTGACCCGTTTCGGAACGGTCTACGGACGCTATAAACATTTGAAGAGCACCTACTTCTGTCCCTCCTACAAAGACTGGGATGACGGATTCCCCGGCGAGCCCGGCAGCTATTACATCTCCACCAATTCCAATTATCAGACGAACACCTTCCTCTGCGGCATGCGGGATCTGAATCCTCCGGGGGAACAGAACCGGATCAAGAAGCTCAGCTCGGTGAAAAGTCCGACTCTTACGTTGTTTGCCGGAGACTCCTTCGCCTCCGGCGGTGCAATTTCCTATTCCTCCTACCTGGCGTACCGTCACGGCATGCGCGAGCTCCGGACCGATCCGACGGCTCCTGCGTCCACGCCGGTTCCGCCTGTCGGCCGGGCCAATGTCGTCATGATCGACGGCCACGTGGAGGGCGTCTCCTACTCGCAGACCCTCGGCGGCACCACCTATACCAAACGCGGATTCCTGCTGGATTCCGGTTCCACCAATTTTTAAAATGGAGAAGAACGGGGTATATGAACTCTTTCTGTCGTTTCCTTTTCTTTGCAGTTCCGCTTGTCCTTTCGGCGGAGAACCGGATTTTCAACGGTTCGTTCGAAGTCGGCACGGAGGGCTTTGTGCTGGAACGGACCCTGCGGCCGGACACCAATGCGGATCTGACATTCACGGACCCCGTTCCGGAAAAAGATCCTTCCGGCAACATGGTTCTGCGCATCGACAATCCTTTTGCGGAGAAGACCACTCTGCATGTTCGTGAAGTTCCCGTTCCGCGCGGGGAAAAACAGGTTCTGCGCTTCTCCGCAAAAGCGGA
Source organism: Lentisphaeria bacterium UBA1829 (assembly GCA_002338895.1). GTDB lineage: Bacteria > Verrucomicrobiota > Lentisphaeria > Victivallales > UBA1829 > UBA1829. Next base: position 20,272 of record DDJH01000231.1, read on the forward strand.
AAAGAACATGAATCTTTTCGTTTCCGCCCGGGTGCAGTACGCAAAAGGCTCTCCGATCTGGAACCGGACCTTCCGGATCGGACCGCAGTGGAAGACCTTCGAACTTCCGTTCTCCGTCCGTCCGAAGGAGGACGGCTTCTGCTCGATCGCGTTCCGGAACGACTGTGAGCCGGCCGCGTTGTTCCTCGACAACCTTTCGCTTGCGTCGGAGGGGGATTCCACGGAATCGGCAGATCCCGAACTGGCGTTCCGGCTCGACCGTTCCTTTTATTACAGGAACGACCGGGCAAAGGCTTCTTTCGCTCTTCACAATCCGTCTGCGAAGCCGTATGCGGCAACGGTCCGGATTCAGTTGACCGACGATTACAGCGGAACGGGCACGCCGGTTGCGGAATTTCCCGTTTCCGTGAAGAGCGGGGAGACGGTCTCGCGGAGTTTCTCCATTCCGCTTCCCCGGTTCGGCTCTTTTTCTCTGACAGCGTCCGCTCCGGATTTGCGGACGAGTCCCGGATCGCTGGTTGTGATCGGCCGGTATGAACGGGGAAACAGGCCGGATGTCCGCCGGAGCTTCTGCCTCGGATTCAACGGCGGGGCGAGCTATCAGTGGAACGGGGAGAATCCGCGTCATATCGGATATCAGTCGTTCGGGATTTCGCCGGACCGGAAGTTCGCGGAGCTTGCCGCAATGGGATGCCGTCTTCTCCGCAGCCACGACGACGGATCCAATCTGGGCAACTGGGCGGCCTTCGAGACGGAATCCGGCTCGTTCCGTCCCGAACGTCTGAAACGCGAGCTTGCTCTCTACCGGAAGCACGGAATCACCGCCCTTCCGGTTCTGCTCAACTCCGATTTCCCGTTGAGAACCCGCGCGTGGCAGCGGGCGACTTTCCCGGAATCCGTCCTCCGGCGAAGCCGGATCACGACCGCGTCGCATGACCGGAATACAAAAATCGCCCTCCCGCCGGAAGATGCGTTCCGGCGCTATGTCCGGGAGTTTGTGAAAACCGGCGGCGCGGACTTCCCCGTGATTGAGGTATTCAACGAGCCGCAGTTCCTTCTGACGTCCGACCAGTATCTGCGCTATCTGAAAATCGCTTCGGAAGAGATCCGGGCCCTTTCGCCGGAAACGAAAATCGTCGGGTTCTGCACCACCAGCGACAAAGGCGAATCCATCGGTCCCTTCCTTCAGGAGGGCTTGAAAGCCGGAGGCGCCGCAATGGTTGACGCGGTCAGCTTCCATCCATACAAGAGCCGCCGTCTGGGATCCGCGACGCCGGCCGATCTCCAGATCCGGGCGCTTTCGGAGCTGCTCGCCCCGTATCCGCATCTGACAATGTGGAACACCGAACTCTACTACCTTCACGACGAACCGGGCGGATTCCGCTGGCCGACCGCGCCGCATCATATCGCAACCCGTCTGATGCTGGATCTCGGCGAGGGTGTGGAGTCCTCCATGCCGATCACGCTCCCGCGTCTCCGCAAACCCTCCTTTGCGCCGCACTATCAGGGCGACGGACCGTTTGTCTGGCAGTGGTCGGGCAATTTTGCCGCCTGCAACGCCTTCGCCCGTCTGCTGGAAGGGGCAAAGCCGATCGGGAAACACCGTGCCGCCGATGCGGGCGTCATCTTCTACGTCTACGAGAGGAACGGCTCTCCTCTCGCCGCCGTCTGGAACTATCTCGACAAAAAGGAGATTTACGGTCAGTTCGGTGCCTTCCGCGTCCTGGATCTCTTCGGCAATCCGGTGGACGGAAAAAATCTGCCGTTGAAACAGGCTCCGTTCTATCTCCTGCCGGGGAAGGGGATGGACCGGAAAACCTTCCTGTCCGCAATCGCGGAACGGCCCGTGCGGATGGATCAGCCGCTGGAGATTTCGTCCGCGGCCCGGCAGATCGGCGGAACACTGTATCTGCGGATCCGCAATGCGGGAAAACAGAGTCTCAGCGGATGGATCGGCGCATCCGGCGCGGTCGGTCAGGAATCGCCCGCCGCATGGAGTTTGAAGGGAGGGGAGGAGCGTCTGCTCGCGCTTCCTGTTTTTCCGCTCCCCGGAGAGGGAAAGAATCTGACCGTCTCGGCGCTGGTGCATCAGCGGATGGTGCGGACAGAGCCCGTGCTGTTCCGGAATCGGAAGTGTATAGTGCGAAACGGTTTGCTCTGCGAGGGAAAAACAGTTTGCTCACAAGCGACAGTTTTTGCGCAAACCTCTTGTTTCAATTTGATAAAAACACTTTACACATTTATTTAAAATGAAAAAGGCCCGCCGTTAATTCGGCAGGCCCTTCTTGATCAAAAAGGTTTTCCGCTCTTTGAACTCCTCCTTCTTGCCCTTGTTCCAGTTGGAAACGGGTCTGAAATAACCGCAGACTCTGGAGTAGATCTCCGTTTTCGCTCCGCATTTGCTCATTTTTCGCCCTCCTGTTTTGTTGCTGTTACTCCTGTGAGCCCGGCGCTCAAATCACCGGCCCGGATCGCCGGAATAATCTCTTTAAACACCGAAATGTCATGCTGCGGCAACACGTTGATAAAGCCCTTGTCATTGCGACCGACAAGGATTTTTACCGTCGGTGTTGGATCTTCCGCTGTTGCTGTACTTGCTGAAATCCCGGCCAGCCATGAGTTGTCCCACGCTATAATTGTTTTCCCTTT
>DDJH01000107.1:0-7762 GCA_002338895.1 Lentisphaeria bacterium UBA1829
GTACAGTGCGCGCTTCCATACGGCGACTCTGCCATGGGATGGCAGCGCATTTACCGCGGTTCTCCGACTGAAACTTCCGCTGAACGCCAAAGGGGAGGCTCTGCTGGCGAGGGAATCCTGGACGGGTATTTATGTTCAGGACAGCCGGCATCATCACCGCTATATTCCGGCGCTTGTCTCCCGGGATTTTTCTTCCGCGACGGGACGCATCTTCCCTCTTCTGATCGCCTATGAAAAAAAAGGACATATTCAGTGGCGCGGCGAACATGCGCCTCTTTCTCCGGGAAACGGAGAATTTGAACTGGAGGTCTCTTTTGCCAAAGGGAATCTCCGCTTCCGCGCAAGACCGGAAGGCGGAGTCTGGATCGAGGCTGGAAACTGGAAAACCCCGGATGATTTCACGCCCGATACCATCGGAATTTCTCTGGATGCGTATCATAAGAAGGGGGTGCCGGGAGAAATTCGCTATCGCTCTTTCCATGTCGCCGGGAAGCAGAAATCGTTCTCCTTCGACTTTTCGGAAGAGGACGGAAGTTCCTCCGCTCTGAAATGGAATTCCTGGAACGGAGAATGGATCCCGTCCGTGCGCCTGAAGACCGCATGGCTCCCGGATGAAGCAACAAGCTATGTGTTTGACAACGGTGCATCCCCGGTGATCCGTCTGCGGATGGAAACTACCCGCCTGATCGGGCAAAACATATCCGTCCGCTGGATCCTTCGCGAGGAGTCCGGCCGCATCGCCGCCTCCGGCGATCGGAACGTGGTTCCTGGTGCCCGGTCTACGGATTGTCCCATTGCGCTGCCGCCGATCCGGAAGAATGGAATTTACCAGCTGGAAGTGAGGCTTCATGACTCCTCCGGTTTTTCCCGTCAGACCCGAATGCAGTTCGCAGTCATTCCGAAAGCGTCTCCTGCGTCGGAACGGAGCGCGGCGGATTCCCCGTACATCATTTCGAACACCCGGAACTATGCTCTTTTTTCACGTCTCGGATTCCGGAAGCTGCGCGGATGTTTCTTCGGGTATGACGCCATCGGAAAAACCATCGACGCACTGAAGCCCTTCGGGATGCTCTATGTCGGGACGATGAACGGACGCGCCGGCGGAAAGACCCCGGAACAGCTCGCAGACAATACCCGGTTCCAGATTCGGGAAATCCTGAAACTGAAACAGAAAAAAAAGGCGGACTTCCTCTTTTCGGAGTTCTACAACGAACCGGAAAACTGGAGTCCCACCGGATTCCATACCCGGCTCTGGCCGTTTGCAATTCAGGTGGCGGAGATCTTTCAGGGGGTCCATGCGGCCGGGACAGATCTGAAAATGANNATCGGAACCTTTCGTTCCTGTATCAGCTGGCGTGCGCGGCGATGGGAAATCCGGAACGGATGCCCGATATTGTGGCGGTACACGGCTACCGGAGTCCGCAGATGCCGGAGTTCGCGCATGAAGACGATGTCGCGGCAATCCGGGCTCTTTTCGGGGACCGTCCCATCTGGAACAACGAGGACGCCTATTTTGTCGAAGGTGCCGAAGGCGGAGCCGAACCGACCATCACCGCGCCTTCCGCTTCCGCAATTGAACTTCCGGAAATGACGCAGGCCGCCTACCTTGTCCGGGGGATGCTCAATCAGCTTGCAGCCGGCTATGCCGCGGTGGCGCATTTCGACGGAATCCGGAATCATTCGATGTTTCGCGATTTCTGGCATGTGCGTCCGTCGGCGGTTGCCTTTGCCGCGTTGAGCCGGGTGCTGCCGAATCCGCGTCTCCTGTCGAAGGTGACGGAGGATACGGACAATCTGCGGGTCCTGAAATGGAAATCGGGAAGCGATACCGTATACACATTCTGGACATTGAAAACTCCGGAAAAACTCACATTTTCCGGAACCGTCGAGATCCTGGACGGGTTCGGAAATCTGAAGAAGGGTAATTCCTTCATCTGCGGAGAACTTCCGCATTATGTGCGGGCGCAGGAGGTGCGGTTTGTTCGGGATGCAGAGAAAAAATGGATTCCGGAGCATCCGCTGGAATCGGAGCTTCCGCCGCTTCACGGAGATGTCGCCATCTCGTCGTTCGGAGGGACCGCGCCGGACGGAACGCCCGAGATCCGGGTGCGCCTGCACAACCCGGGCAGGAAAACGGCGTCCGGAAAGATTGCCCCGGTGTTTATGAATTCGGCTCCGGCGGACTGGAAATTCCTTCCGGCGGAATGTTCGTATGACGTGAAGGCGGGGGAGACGAGGGTGCTGCGCTTCCGTCCGTACGGCAAAGATTTTTCTCCGGACAAGCCGGATGAGACAAAGGGGTATACCGCTCTCTGGTGGTGTGAGGGGTATCGGATCGCTCTGCGCCAGCGAGTTGGGTCTGAGGAGAACTTTCTCCCTCAGCGCCGTTTGTTTTCTCTGCGCGGGATTCCGTATCTGCCCGGATGCCGGGTGGACGGGGACGGACGGGAATGGAAAAATGTTCCGGTGTTCCGGACTGGCGGAAGTAAGAAACGCAATCTGGCCCTGGCCGGTTTCTGGGGAGGCACCGGAGATTACGATGCCAAGGTCCAGCTCGCCTGGTGCCGGGAGGGACTTCTCCTGTTTGCCGAAGTGACGGATGACTGCCACGATGCCTCTCAAACCGGACTTCATGCCTGGCGCACGGACTCCGTCCAGCTTGGCGTGACCGGGAAATATGAGGATCCCGGACTGACGGATTATCCGGTTTTGACGCTGGCCACTTCCGGTGTGGTTCTTCAGCGGGCTCTGCCCGGACGGTTNNGCGGCGGCAGAGGTGAAACTCGTCACCAAACGCGTGGAAGCCTCGTATCAGACCCCGGGGAAGACCTTCTATGAGTGCCGGATTCCCTGGAGTCTGATTCCCGGAATAGAACAGGCGGAAGCCGGCAGAACGCTGGGATTCCAGATCCTGTTCAACGAATCGGACGGATACTGGAGAAAAGGCTGGATCGGGTGGTTCTCTCCGATGGGCGGTCATGTGGTCGATTCCCGGACCTTCGGCGATATTACGCTGATTTCGAAGGATGCGTCCGTTGATCCCTGAGCGGAGATTGCCCAGGATATTTTCCCCGGCGCGTTTCCGGTTCATGGGGTGAAAACGCATGGCGCAGCGCCGGATTTCTGCAGGGAAGGGGATGCCCGGGGAGGGGAGAAGCGGAAGCCGAGTCGGTTTCCCTTTCCGCCCTCTCCGGATGGAGTTCTGAATCCTCCTGCATCCCGGATGCTGACTACTTTCTTCCCGGCGGAGCCGTTGTGCAGCGCTCGAAAAAGTTGTAGTCCAGGAGAATGTCTCCAGACACAGGCTCCTTGTGGAGAAGATGGTTGAACAGCGCGACGGCGTGCTGCGCCAGAAATCGGTAGTTCTGTTCGATTCCGGTGATCGGCGGATCGCTGAACCGGGAAAATTCCGGATGAAGCCAGCCGGCCAGTGAAAGATCGTCGGGAACTCTCAACCCGAACTGTTTCAGGTGATACAGTGCCTGGTATTCGTCGCCCTCCGCAGTGGTGATGATCGCGGTGACATCCTGTTTCAGCAGTCGGCGCAGGGCCAGATCCATCTCCCGGCTCCACACCATTCCGGAGAGCAGATTGTCCGGCAGACCGTGCTTCCGCATGGCGTTTTGAAAGGCGGCAACCCGGTTCTGCCTGCAGAAATTTTCCACTTCCAGATACTTTTCCCAGTAGAGAAGCCCGATCCGCCGATGCCCGAGTCTCAGAAGATGCTGCGTCAGAAGATTCATTCCCTGTTCGTCGTTGGAAAGTACCGAGTAGACCCCTTCAAAATGCCAGGGCTTCGTGTTGATGCAGACCAGCGGAAATGAGTGCTTTTCCCCCCACAGACGTTCCAGTCCGCAGTTGGCGAAAATGGAAAACGCTCCGCAGATGTTCTGCTCCTCCAGAAGATCCAGTGAATCTTCCGGAACGATTTCCGTCCGAAAACCTTCCATGGCCAGCTGCGGTCCGATTTCGCTCAGAACATTTTGAAAATAGAGTCCCGTCCTCAGCGAGGGAAGAAGAATGGCTACCGTCCGCCGGGACGGCAGGCAGCCGAGTTTCCGCGCGGCGGAAAGCACCGCCTTTTTCGTCCGGTCCGAGACCCGCTGACCGTTGTTCATGACACGTGAAACCGTCGCCGGGGAATACCCCGATTCCCGTGCCACATCGTCCAGAGTTTTATGTTTCATCTCTCTCTCCTTTCCGGAGAACTATACGTCACGAAAGAGGAAAAACAAATCATTTCTTTCATAAACAATCTTTTTTTTCACTTTTTTCCCGGGAAGAGGGACTTTCTTTTTCGCACCCGATGTTGTATAATTTATTCCGAAATACAAAACGGATGGAAACTCTGCCGGAGAAAGGATGGAAAAGGAAAATGAAAGCGGAGATGAAATTTACGATAATTGAATTGCTTATTGTAATTGCAATTGTTGCAATTATTGCGGCAATTCTTCTTCCCGCGCTGAACAGTGCACGGGAGAAGGCGAAGGAGATCTCCTGTGTCAGCAGTCTGAAGCAGATCGGGAGTGCCTCGTTTTCCTATTCGGATGACAACGATGGACGTCTTCCGCAGGCCGCGGATGATTCCAGCACGATCCTGAGCAGACTTCTTGCCAGCTACATGGGGTGTCCGGAATACACGATGGAGCAGAAGGGGGTCTGGTTCTGTCCCTCCTATGAGAAGCTGCCGTCGGAAAACGGTACAACCCGCTATTATGGTTCCTACAATCCGATCAATGTGCATAACTACGGCATCGGTGCGGGATGGTATGGGAGCGGTGAGACTGCGCTGGGACAGAGGGGAACTGCAAAACTGCCGATGCTGGAGCCGTCGATTTTTCTCCTTTCCAATAAAATGCCGGAATATTTCTGGAGCACAAAGGAGAATGTCGGTCCGCGGTCGCCTCTGAGCCAGTCTCAGCTGGTTCCCGCGAACGATACGGCAATGGCGGAATCCAGGAAGATCCTGTTTGTTCATCAGGACCGGGCTCCCTTCTTCAAGGTCTCGGGAGCGGTCGTGAGCCGCAGAATCGGAACGCTCAAAAGCACATTCCGCAGCGCCGGGGAGAAATATGGTCCCGGATGGATTGCCATTTTTGAAAACTGAACCATTTTTGAACAGGAAAGGATCCAGTCAATATGAAATTCCCCTTTTTTCTTCTGTTCTTCGCCGGCATGGCCGCCGCCGGAGAAGGAAATCTGATTTTCAACGGCTCGTTCGAGCTGGGAACAGATGGTTTTGCGATGCACAGGAATCTGGACTCTTCGAAAAATCCGGATCTGAAATTCTTCCCGTTGAAAGCCGATTCCTCCCGGGCGGGGGAGGGGAAGTCTTCTCTTCGACTGGAAAACCCCTACGGGGAGCACTTCGAACTGAGAAGCAGGGAATTCCCGATGAAACCGGAGACGGAGTATGTGCTTCGCGGAATGATTCGTGCGGATCGTCCGGGCATTCGGTGTCGTCTGCTGGTGCTCGGCATCAATCCGGATCGGAAATGGCTCTTCCATACCTTTCGCCTGAATGCGGAGCAGAAATGGAAAAACTTTGAATTCAAATTCAAAACGGGGAAGAATGCACCCCGCTGTTCCCATCTTTTCCTGGCGCCGGAGGAGGGGAAAAAGATTCCGGCCGGAACGCTCTGGCTGGATCGTCTGGAGCTGTCGGAACTGTCGCGGGGGGCCAGTCCGGCCCTTCCGGAAATCGCGGTTTCCACGCCGGTCCGTCTCTATGAGCTGCCGGAGGAGAAGGAGGCGGCGTTCTCCATCAAAACCTGGAATCCCGGAAAAACGTCCGTTCGCGGGACGATCCGTCTGGTTGCCCGGGAGGATTTCTCGGGGAAAGAGGTCTTTTCCCGGGAGCTTCCATGGGAGCTCGGACCCGGGGAGCGGAAGGAGTATCCTCTCCGGATGCCGCTGCGGGCGTACGGAGCCTATCGTCTGGAGGCGGAGAGCGGATGTCCGGCAAAGACTCTGCCCGGATTTTTCGCCATGATCGGAAAATATCAGCCGAAAAAACTGGATCTGGAGAACACATTCTATGTCGGGCTCTCCGGCGGATTCCTTCTTCAGAAAAGCGGATGGAGAGTTTACAACGACTCCTTTGAACGGATGCCCGAGCTGCTGGCGAAAATGGGCTGCCGGGTTCTCCGCGGACTCAGAACTTCGCCGGACGCATGGGGAATCGTGGAAAAGGAGAGGGGTAAATTTGATTTCCGCGATCTGGATATCCTTCATCGGACATTGGAAAAGTACCAGTTCCACTATCTCTGCGTTATTGGACAGTCTGTTTTTGTCCGGAATCCGAAGCGGGAGGATATCGGCTGTCCGGAATGGCTGGTTCCACTGTTCCGCAGACCGGCTTCGCTTCCATCGTACACCTGGCCGGCTGTCCGGAGCTGGGCGGTGCTGCCGCCGAAGGATCTCTGGCGGAACTATCTGCGGAAGATCCTCGAGCGTGGAAAGGGAAAGCCCATCTCCTACGAGCTGCTGAACGAGCCGAACGGGTACATGAACCCGGATGATTATATGGAATATGCACGGATCGCGATGGAGGAGATCCGCCGGGCGGATCCGGAAAGCCGGATCATCGGAATCTGCGCAACCAGCGATTTCAACGCGGATGCCAGTCTCTTTATCCGGGATTGCATGAAGCGGGGGATGGGAAACTGGATCGATGCGGCCTCTTTCCATCCCTACAACGGCCGGACGCTCGGAAGCCTGAATCCGGCGGATGCTTATATTCAGACATTCCGTTCGCTGGTGACAGAGGGGGGAAAGAAGAAGCTGCCGGTCTGGAACACCGAACTGTTTTTCCTGTTTGACGCCCCTCCGGGAACCAACGCATATGAACAGGAATTGTGCGATCCGGCGGATATTGTGACCCGGTTTCTGGTGGACATCGGGGAGAATGTTGCACAGTCGCAGCTTCTGGTGGACTGGCAGCTGTGGGAGCCGGTTCTGCTGCCGAACTTTTCCTGTGCGCAGACAAAATGGGTGGAGCTGATTCCGTCGTCGAACTATGTGGCGCACAATGCGGTCGCCCGTCTGTTTGAGGGGGCGAAGTGTGTAAGGAAACTCCGGAGAGGCCGGGAGGTCGTCTGCTATGTCTATCGGCGGGAGGGCCGGCTGATCGCCGCAGTCTGGAACCCGGACAAAAAGGAGGGGATCCGGGTGGATCTTTCCGCGTTCCAGGTCATGGATCTGTTCGGAAACGATCTCAAATCCGGAGAATATGAACTGGGGAAAAGTCCATTCTACCTGACGCAGGGAACGCTTTCTGAAAAGGAGTTCCTGGCAAAGCTGGAGAACTTTCCGGTCCGCATTCTTCAGCCGTTCTCTGTCTCGGAGAGAGTCCGCAAAATCGGCGATCGCGTCTTTGCGACCATCCGCAACGATTCGGAAAAGACGGCGGATGCGGTCTGCTGTTTCCGGAATGCCGAATGGATCACGCCTTCTCCTGTCCGTTGTGAGATTCCTGCGCAGAAGAGTGTGTCACTCGAGCTTCCGCTTCAGCGTCGTTCCGGAACGTCCGGCTCCGGCCCGGAAATATGGATCGCCTTTGGCGAACAGGAGTTCCGTTTCCCCGTTGCGGTGGAGGAAAGTTCCTGGCTTCCTTCCAGTTTCCGTCTTCCGAATGCGGAAGGGAGTCTGCGTCTGGAAGCGGATCGGATCGTTCTTTCCATGCGCGTTTCGGACAGGAGCAGAGCCGGAGAGTCCGGCCGGCGAAACCCCTGGGAGACCGACTGCGTCGAACTCTTCTTCG
>DDJH01000107.1:7795-8442 GCA_002338895.1 Lentisphaeria bacterium UBA1829
TCCCCGAACTGGAATCGGTTCTTGTTCCTCGTCGCTGTTCCGCCTGTTCCTGCTCCCATGGGATTCCCGGAAACTGCAGGCTTCCGGCTCCATCCGCGCGGAAGAGTGCAAACTCCATTTCCAGCCTGAAGCGGGAGGCTATTCGTTCACATTGGAAATTCCGGGAAAAACCGGGGAGATGCTCGGGTTCGATCTGAAAGTCAACGATCGCGACGGCCGCTCCCTCCGGACGGTTCAGCTGGGAAAAGGACGGAAAATCCATATCAACCGCTGTCAGTACGGCATTGTCCGGAAAGGAAAGGACAGGCAGGAGAAGAGGGAGAAAAATCTTTTCCGCAATGGAAATTTTGAACAATCGAACACTCCGGAGTGGCAGATCATCCCGACTTCGGCGAAGGAACGGGTTTCTCTGATTCCCTCCAGTTCGCCGTTCTGTGGAGAAAAGAGCCTGCTTCTGCGTCCGAATCCGGGAGAAAGCATGAATATCCAAAGTGTCGATCTCCCCATTCAGCCGGGGAAGACGGTGGAGCTGCGTTTCCGGGGATGCGCCAGTCCGAAGGCCGATCTTGAGGTTTTTTTCGATTTCTGGAGAAACAGCCGGACTCCGCATCTCTGGACTCGTCAGCGTTTCCGGATCACTCCGGAGT
>DDJH01000107.1:8498-8652 GCA_002338895.1 Lentisphaeria bacterium UBA1829
CGGCAGATCTCCGGCCTCCGCGGTTTATCTGGACAATCTCGAATTCCGGAACGATGTCTCCGGAGAATGAACGGCTTTTTCAAAGAGCTTTCTCCTCCGGAAAGATTCAAAGGGGGAAAATCGTTTTCGGGAAAGTATGCGCCCAGTGAGGGCC
>DDJH01000240.1 GCA_002338895.1 Lentisphaeria bacterium UBA1829
AGCACCAGCATGGAGTCATAGTTTGCCATGTTCCGTCCGGCATAGTTTTTCCGAAGGATTTCTGCATCCGGGACCGGCAGTTCCAGATCCGGCCCTTCCGCGTCCATCAGATCGACATGGAAACAGCGGGACCATCCATGTTCGCGGATCAGCTCCCGGTGTTTTTCCGTGGAGTTCCGGGCCCCCTCGTAAGCGGTGTTGCACTCCACGACCGTCCCCTTGACCGCTTCGACCATCGGACGCAGGAACTCCGGTCGCAGGAAGTTCTGATTCCCCTTTTCTCCGGAATGGACCTTCACCGCCACCTTTCCGGGCAGAGCGATTCCGAGGGCCCGTTCCATGCGGATCACGGCCTCGGGGGAGATCCGCGACGTGAAATAGACAGTGGCCGGCTCCCGTTTCTTCCCGTTCCCGACGATTCCGGCCAGGAGCTCCGCCATCGGAAGGAATGCGGCAGCCGCCAGCGAACGTTTGAGAAAATCTCTTCGATTCATATCTCCACCATCCTTTCCACCATTCGTCTTGAACACGTTCCGTTTTTCCCATCTCACGGTGGTACTGTAAACCTTAGAGTTGCTGTAAGTCAAGTATTTTCGGGAAAAATTATCGTTTTTTCTTCCGGAGGCGCGTTACGGGGACCGTCCGGGACTTGATTTGAAGAAAGATGAAGTTATACTAAAAAAAACCGAAACGAAACCATTCTCCGTACGGGGAATTGAAAAAGGAGGGAACTGACATGAAAGAGCGGAAGGAATTCCGGGTTCTTCGGGACAAGACTCCGAAATACACCGTCCGGGAGGTGGCGGAAATGCTGGGGCTTTCAAGCTATACGATCCGGTATTACGACAACGCCGGTCTGATTCCGTGCGTGGACCGGAGCGAGGGGAACATCCGTCTGTTTTCCGACTACAACGTCAGCTGGCTGAAACTGATCCACTGCCTGCGGGCGACGGGTCTTTCCATCCGCGGGGTCCGCCATTACATTGAGATGTGCCAGAAAGGGGATTCCACGATCCCCGAGCGGGCGGAACTGATTTTCCGTCAGGAGAAAATTCTCCGGGACCAGCTTCGGAACCTTCAGGAACAGATGGAAGTTCTCAAATACAAGAAAAGATATTATCAGACACTCCTTGCGACCGGGCGGAAGGATCTCTGCAATCTGGACAACCCTCCGGAACACCTTGCGGAACCCGGGATCGTTCCGCAGGAGTGACCGTTTTCCCGACACGCCTTTTCCAGTTCCGCAGAAAGGACTCACATTTGCGTGCGGCAGGGGAAAAACCGGGTAAGCGGACATCATCCGGTCACGAACTGTATCAGATGAATCACATTTTGCATACCGGAAGAGTCTTGAAGGACGCCTCCGCGCCGGTATATTATCCGGGAGCGGAAATTCCAGCGCGGGAAACGAGGAGGAAAACTTGCCGGAAAATACCTTTTTCTTGACGAAAAATCTTCTCCCTGCTTGAACGGTTTCCCTCTATTACTATATTATTTCCCAACAGCGGATTACGAAAAAAAATCATAGGACCCAGAATGAGAAAAGTATCTGTGATTCTGATTGGCGGCGGCGGACGGGGCAGTATTTACTCGCATCATCTTCAAACCCTTTCCGACCGGGCGGAGGTGGTTGCGGTTGCGGAACCCCGCGATTTTTTCCGGGATCGGATCACCCGGACACACAACATCCCCCCGGAAAGACAGTTCCGGGACTGGCGCGAACTGGCCGCTCTCCCGAAATTTGCCGATGCGGTCATCATCACCACGCAGGACCGGATGCATCTGGAGCCGGCGGTGGCGTTTGCGAATCTGAAATACGACATTCTCATAGAAAAGCCGCTGGCGCCGACGGTGGAGGAGTGCCGGGATCTGATTGCGGCGGTGGAACGCAACAATGTGATTCTCTCGGTCTGCCATGTTCTCCGCTACACCAATTACACGCGGACGCTCAAGAATCTGATTGCAGGCGGCAAGATCGGAACGGTGATGAGCGTGCAGCATCTGGAACCGGTGGGACATTGGAGATTTGCGCACTCGTATGTCCGCGGGAACTGGCGGAGGGAGGAGGAGTCGTCGTCGGTTCTTCTGGCGAAATCCATTCACGATCTGGACTGGATCCGGTATATTGTGGACTCTGCGCCGAAGCAGGTGTCCTCGTTTGGATCGCTGATGTTTTTCCGGAAGGAGAATCAGCCGGCGGGAGCGGCGGACCGGTGTCTGGAATGCAAAATCGAGCCCCGGTGTCCCTATTCGGCGCCGCGATTTTATCTGGAGCGGATCCGTTCGGGGAACGTGGGAGCGTATGTGGAATCGGTAGCGGGAGAAGGGACGGAGGAAAATGTGCTCCGGCAGCTTCGCAACGGACCGTACGGCCGATGCGTGTTCGCGTGCGACAATGACGTGGCGGATCATCAGGTGGTCAGCATCGAATTTGAAAACGGGGCGACAGCGGTCTTCACGCTCGCCGGCTGTTCCCGGTACGGCGACCGGAGAACGACGGTCTTCGGATCGCTGGGCGAACTTTTCGGCGACGGGGAAAAACTGCTCTGCCACACCTATCTGACGGGAAAGACCGAGGAGATTCCGATTCCGCCTCCGGTCGTACCGGATCACCACGGCGGCGGGGATTACAATCTTCTCCGCGCCTTCATCGACGCCGTGCAGACCCGGGACACCTCGGGAATCGTGACCGGTCCGGAGATCTCTCTTGAGACCCACTACCTCGTTTTTGCCGCGGAAATCGCCCGAAAAACTTCTGCTGTTTTGAAAATGAAGGATTTTTTCCATCAAACCGGTGTTGAAAATCTGCTGAATCATAATAGATTATAAGAAACCAACGGAGTGTTTGCAATGAAAGATGTGAAAATTGACTATTCTCGTTATTTCAGGGATTATCCCGACAAGGACGGCTATTTCGGCGAATACGGAGGGCGTCATGTTCCCCCCGAACTGGAAAAACCCTTCCGGGAGATTGCGGACGCCTATCAGTCGATCTGCCACTCGGCGGAATTCATCAACGAACTGCGCCGGATCCGGCGTGAGTTTCAGGGACGTCCGACGCCGGTGTATCACTGCAACCGTCTTTCCCGCCAGATCGGGAACTGCCAGATCTATCTGAAACGGGAGGATCTGAATCATACGGGCGCCCACAAGCTCAACCACTGCATGGGCGAAGGACTGCTGGCGAAGTTTCTCGGAAAGAAGAAACTGATCGCGGAGACCGGTGCCGGACAGCACGGCGTGGCGCTGGCGACCGCGGCGGCCTATTTCGGACTGGAATGCGAAATTCACATGGGACTGGTCGACATTGCCAAACAGGCGCCGAACGTCACGAGGATGAAGATTCTCGGGGCGAAGGTTGTGCCGGTCTCCCGGGGAATGCAGGCGTTGAAGGAGGCGGTGGATTCGGCGTTCGAGTCGTATCTGGCGTCGTATGAGGATTCGATCTACTGCATCGGCTCGGTGCTGGGACCGCATCCGTTCCCGCTGATGGTGCGCGACTTCCAGATGTGCGTCGGAATCGAAGCGCGTGAACAGTTCAAGGAGATGACCGGGATTCTTCCGGATGCGGTCTGCGCCTGCGTCGGAGGAGGAAGCAACTCGGCGGGAATGTTCTCCGCGTTTCTGGGCGACCCGGTGGATATTTACGGAGTCGAACCGCTCGGCCGCGGCCCCGGAAAGGGCGATCATGCGGCAACCATCACATTCGGAAAGAAGGGAACAATCCACGGATTCGACAGCTATGTGCTGGAGGATGAAAACGGGAATCCGGACCCGGTCTACTCGATTGCGAGCGGACTGGATTATCCCTCGGTCGGACCGGAGCATGCGTTCTGGAAGGACATCGGGCGCGTCAACTATGTCACAGCGACCGATGAGGAGGCGGTGGACGCGTTCTTCAAACTCTCCCGTTACGAAGGAATCATTCCCGCGCTGGAATCCTCGCACGCGATTGCCTATGCGATGAAACTGGCAAAGGAGATGCAGACCGGAGCCATCCTTGTCAACTGCAGCGGACGCGGAGACAAGGACGTCGATTACATCGTCGAACACTACGGCTACGGGGAAAACTACAAATTCCCGGAACACTGAGCGGAATTCTTCCGCACAGCGGATTGAGTTTGTCATCAACGCCGTTTCTCCTTCGCGGGAGAGACGGCGTTTTTCTGTTTACGGGCCGGCGGCGGAGAAGCGGACCCGGATCGGGGCATGATCGCTCAGCGCATCCGGACCGGAAACGGGGAACTCCTGCTTCAGCACGTCCCAGGAGATCGGTTTGAGCGGAAGAGAGGAAGAGGGACGGTAGAAGACATGATCGATGAAACTTTTCTTTTCGCACTTCAGTTCCGCCGCCGGATTCCGGAGGCCGGTTTCGTTCAGGAAATTTAGGAGCTCCTTCTGTTTTGCGTGCAGAGTGAGATTGAAATCTCCGCAGAGGATCACGGCGTTTTCAGGCGGGGAGGTTCGGCGGATGAATGCGGCGATCTGACCGAGCTGCGCGATGCGGGCCTCGCCGGAGACACCGGGAGAACCTGCCGCCAGATGCGTGGTGTAGAAATCCAGCGGAGCTCCGTTGAGTTGGAGACGGACCATCAGAACCCCCTTGGATCCGAGACGGTTTTCCAGCGATCCCTCCTCCTGAAAATACTCCGCATCGGCCGTTTCGATCGGGAAACGGGTAAAGACCGCCAACCCGGAATTGACCAGTTTCAGCGCATGGCGCCGTTTTCCGAAGTAGACCTCTCCATGCAGAGCATTCTTCTTTTTCAGAGCGCCGTGGGCGGCGAAGGACTCCTGGAAACCGACCAGCTCGTCCCCCTGGATCCGTTCACCGATCCGCAGACTTTTCCATTCGCAACGATCCAGCACCGGACGCGCCTGAATGTTGTAGCTGACGACGGAAAACTCCGTTGCGCTGCGCAGCGGCCGCTCCGGCTGAACCGGGTGCAGAGATGCGGCGGGATCCGCCGAACACCCGGCGAGCAGTCCGCCGACGATACCGAAAAGAGATCCGACCGTCCAGTGCCACCGTTTCCGCATAAGGACTCCTTTTGTTTGAATGGGAATGGAGTGTTCTTTGCGTTCAGGACTTTTCGGTCAGCTCCCCCTCCCCGGCCGAAGCGAGGGCGATCTCCTTTTTCCGTCCGTCAAAGACGAAGAAAAGTCCGCCGATCAGATTGAACGCGATGATAATCATAGTAAAGCAGAGCGCCGTTGCAAGCGCCGTTCCGCCATTCATTCCGGCGGACTGCAGAATGGTTTTGATGAAGAAATCGCGCGCTCCGAGTCCGGAAGGAGTCAGCGGCAGCAGACCTGCGATGTTTCCCAGCGTGATTGCTTCAATGGAAATCCCCGCCTCGCGCCACCCGGAGTCGACCCCGCAGGCGACAAAGAATCCCGCGACACCGAGCACGATATTGACCAGCACCATGCTGGCCGCAATGCAGATCAGAATCTCCTTCCGGTTCTCCCTGTACGAATCGATCGCATCCGCCACCCGGGAGAACATCCCTCCGGAAATCCGATCGGCGAACGCTCTCATTTTCCGGTACAGCGCCAGTTTTTCGAGCAGATGATGATAGAACACCACCCCCGCGGCGAGCAGTCCGGCGACACTTCCGGCGACCAGCACCCACACCAGCGCCCTCGTCAGAGCCGATTCCATATCCAGATACCGCACACAGAACGGCAGCAGCAGCAGCGCCACGAGGAAAATTCCGATCATCCCCGTGAACCGGTCCATCAGAATTGTGAACGCCCCGCTGAACTTCTGCTCCTTCGGCACCCTTGCGGTGAGGAATCCGATCCGGACCAGATCCCCTCCGATCGCGCCGCCGGGAATCACCAGCGAAAAGAAGAACGACTGCATCGTCAGCGAAAACGCCTCTCCCATCGAACACTGAATTCCCCGGACGCGCAGCAGCAGATGCCACCTCCACGCATTGGCATAGATGTGCACGCCGTACAGCAGGAACGCTCCGGCCAGCCAGCCGGGATGGATCGAGCGGAACGCGGCAAGCAGTCCATCGGAATTGCGGACGACCAGAAAGGCCACAATCGCCGCGGCGATCAGGAGTTTCAGCAGCGGCACGAGGAACTTTTTCATCTTCTTTCCTTCCCGATTTCATTTGAACTATGGCCGTTGAACGGTTATATTTCCGGAAAATATAATACTTCAAAGCGACGTTTGCAACAACGGGAAGGAATTTTTGAATGAGCGGCCCCGTCCTCAATGTATTATTTCTCGGCGATGTGGTCGGCAAGGGAGGCCGCAACGCGGTCCGGTCTCTGGTGCCGGAGCTGAAACGGGAATTCAACTGTCAGTTTGTCATCGTGAATGCGGAGAACTGCGCGAACGGTTCCGGAATGACCGCAGCCTGTCTGAAGGATATGCCGGAAGTGGACGTTTTCACGTCCGGGGATCACACCTGGGACCAGAAGACGTTTGAACAGGAGATCCGGGATATTCCCAACCTGGTGCGTCCGGCGAACTTCTCCCGTCTTCAGCCCGGAGTCGGATGGAGGAAATTCCGGAATCCGGCGGGCGGGGAGATTGCAGTGATCTCGCTGCTGGGAAAGGTTTTCATGAAGGAGTCGGCGTACTGCCCGTTTGAGACGGCGGAGGAGATTGTCAAACAGCTTCCGCTGAGCTGCAAATGCATTATCGTGGACATTCACGCGGAAGCGACCAGCGAGAAGGCCGCGCTGGCCTGGATGCTGGACGGCCGCGTCACCGCCGTGATCGGGACCCATACGCATGTGCAGACCAACGACGCGCGCATTCTTCCGAACGGGACCGCGTTTCTGACCGACGCGGGAATGGTGGGAGCCAACGATTCCATTCTCGGACGGGAGGTGGAGGCGGTGGTCCGGAAATTCCGGACGGGGATGCCGCAGCGGCTTCCGGTCTGCGAGAAGAAGATCCGTCTGGACGGCGCGGTGGTGTCGTACGAGCTTGCCACGGGGCGGGCCGTGGCGATCAAACCCATTTCAAGAATGTATCAGGAGGAGAATCGATGAAGAACATACCGGAAATCGACTGGACGCGCGTGGATGCGCTGATCCGGATGGCGCTGGACGAGGATCTGGGCGACCGGGGGGATACGACAACCATTTCCGTGATCGACGCGTCACTGCATGTGGAAGCGGTTTTTCTGGCGAAGGAGGACTGCGTCTGCGCGGGGCTGTGCGTGGCGGAACGGCTGATGAAAACGGTGGATCCGTCGATCGAATGGAAATCGTGCGTGAAGGAGGGCGATTTCTGTCCGAAAGGGACGATTCTTGCGCGGGTGAAAGGACCGGCGCGCTCCCTTCTGACCGGCGAACGGACGGCGCTGAATTTTCTGCAGCGGCTCTGCGGAGTTGCGACAGCGGCGCACAAATATCAGCAGGCGGCGGGCAGCGCCTGCGCCATTCTCGACACCCGGAAAACCACGCCGGGCTACCGGAATCTGGAGAAATATGCGGTTGCGGTCGGCGGCGCCTCGAATCACCGGATCGGCCTGTTCGACCGGATCATGATCAAGGACAACCATCGCGAACTGGCCGGACTCGGCGGGACGGGCGGTCTTCTCCGATCGGTGGAGCGGGCCCGGAAAGCCTATCCCGATCTGGAAGTGGAAGTGGAAATTGATTCGCTTTCGGAGCTTCCGGAGGCGCTGGAGTCGAAAGCGGAATACATTCTTCTGGACAACATGTCCACAGCGGACATGGCGGAGGCGGTCCGCATGACGAATCACCGGGCGAAGCTGGAGGCGAGCGGGAACATGACCCTCGGNNCCCTCGAACGGATACCGGAAGTGGCGGCGACGGGCGTGGACTTTATTTCGTCCGGCGCGCTGACCCATTCGGTGAAATCGGCCGACATTTCAATGGACATTCTTCCCGTGGAGAAATAAGTCATGATCACACGACTGCGCGGGACTCTGATCGAATCGAGCTTCACGGAAGCCGTCATCGAATGTGCGGGAGTGGGTTACAGCGTCAACATTCCGCTGTGCACCTACGACAAACTCCCGCAGCCGGGCGCCGAGGCGATTCTGCACACGGTGCTGATCGTCCGGGAGGACGATATGAGCCTGTACGGATTTGCGACGAAGCGGGAACTGAAGATTTTCACGCTTCTCTGCACGGTGAACGGAATCGGAGCGAAAACGGCGCTGAACATTCTCAGCAGTCTGAATATACCGTCGTTCTGCCAGGCGATTCTTTCGGCGGACATCCGTTCGCTGAAGAAGATCAACGGAGTCGGCCCGAAATCCGCCGAGCGCATGGTTGTGGAACTGCGGGACAAGATCCGGGATATTGATCCATCCGCGGAATTCACCGCGGGAGCGGAATCCTCCGCGGCGCCGGACCGGAATACGGAAGATGCGATCATGGCGCTGGAAAAACTGGGCTTTCAGCGGGGACGGATTCAGAAATGTGTCATGGATGTGGCGGCATCGCTTCCGGAAGCGGAGCGTTCGGTGGAGAACATCATCCGTCATTCGCTCCAGTCGCTGAACAAGGGGTGAGGAGTGATGGAGGAGCGGATCGACTGTCCTGCGTATATAGTTCTGGATATTCCTTCGCCGACGGCGGAGTGGATCCAGAGCGTGCGGAAGCGGTTTGACGAGGAACGCTCCCTTCTTCCGGCGGAGATCACGCTGACCGGCTCTTCGGGGACCGGCCTGATTGTGCAGGGACAGAGCGTACGGGAGATCTCGGAGCTTCTGGACCGTGCGGCGGAGAAAATCCACCCGTTTTATGCGGAATTCGGGACGGTGCAGCGATTCGAGAACACCGATATCTACTTTCTGGATGTGAAAGATCCTTCGCCGTTTGAACTTGCGCATGAGATTGTCTCGAGCAGCGGGATTGGCTTTGAGGAGTCTCCCTACCCGTTCCGTCCGCACTGCACGCTGAAGCTCCGGAAGCCGCCGGCGACGCTTCAGGAGCTTCTGGAACTGTTTTTTCTTCAGGCGCCGAAAGAG
This sequence comes from Lentisphaeria bacterium UBA1829, assembly GCA_002338895.1. Classification (GTDB taxonomy): domain Bacteria; phylum Verrucomicrobiota; class Lentisphaeria; order Victivallales; family UBA1829; genus UBA1829. The sequence continues at coordinate 8,976 of DDJH01000240.1, forward strand.
CCGTTTCTTCTGGACCGACTCTCCATTTATGCTCTTCCGACACCGGACAGCTGCCGTCTTCTCCACACGGTCTCTCTTTCGGGCAAACAGACCTCCATCTGAAAAAATTCTGTTTTTTTTCCATTTTCTCCTCTTGTTTTTTCATAAAAATGTTGTATAATTAAACCTGTTGAACCGCTTCAACAAGAAAATTTTCAGGGAAAATGAAAGCCACATTGAATGATATCGCACAGAAGGTCGGGGTATCCAAATCCCTGGTCTCCATGTATCTGAACAAGCACAAACTTGCCGAACGGATCGCGAACGAGACGAAACGGAAGATCGACGACGCGGTGCGGGAGCTGAACTACCATCCGTCGTTCACCGCCTGTGCGCTGACCAACGGCAGGACGCGGACGATCGGGATGATCTGCGGCGGCATCAAGAATCCGTATTTTGCCTATCTTGTGGAGGATGCAATGGAAGAGGCGGTCAAATCGGGCTATCAGCTTCTTCTGAGTCTGACCCGCTGGATTCCGGAAGAGGAAGGCAAAGCCCTGGAAAATCTTCTGAACCGGCAGATCGACGGTCTCCTCTGCTGCATTGAACCGGAGGAGGACAGTTCCGCATACCGCCTTCTGAAAAGCGCCAGCATTCCGATCGTGTTTGTCAATCGCCAGGAACCCGGCTTCTCCTCGGTGAGCACGGGCCTGAAACCGGCTCTGCTTGAAAGCATGAGACGTTTTGCGGAACATGGGTGCCGGAAAGTCTACGGCAGTTTTTACCGGAAATCGCTGTGGCCGCAGAATTTTCTGGACAGCAGCCGGGCATATGGTCTTGAACCGGCAATCATTCCGGAGGAACTCGACGAGGCCGGCATATGGGAACATCTCCGAAGCGTACAGAACGGCGAACGCCACGGCTATGTGTTCAACGGGTATCGGATGCAGACTCTGATGATGCGTTGTTTTTCCGAATATCCGGATTACCACCCGGATGTCGTTGTCGGCGTGGACGACTACAGCCTTCAGGAAGAATCCCAATATATCATCGGGGGAATTTATACGGACAGCCCCTCCCTGATCCGCTTCTCCGTCAATCACCTGATCCGCCTTCTGGAAAATCGCGGGAGTCCGAAACAGGAACATATTCTATTAAAGAACAATCCGGTCTTTCTGACGCGGGATGAATTTCTCCGTCATCAGGAAAACCTTCGGAAGAGCGCGCTGCGCATTCCCTTCCCCGGCTGCTGAAACAACATATCAAACATAGCAAAACAAAACCATTAAGGAGACGACTGGAATGAAAGCAAGAAACAACGGACTGCATGCAGGAGTAATTTTCAGAGAAAAGAAGAAGTTTACTTTAATTGAACTGTTAGTTGTGATTGCAATTATTGCAATTCTTGCCGGAATGCTTCTGCCCGCGCTGAACAAGGCGCGTTCGAGCGCGCAGCAGATGCAGTGCATGAGTGCGCTGAAACAGATGGCGTCAGCGGGAGCCGCCTACGCATCGCAGAACAACGACTGGTGGATGCCGTTCCAGATGCCGGCGGCGGATGAAGCACCGGGAACGAATCGGCGCTGGCCGAACAACAAGGAGTTTGTTTCGCTTCTCGGGGTCCGCACGGCGAATCCGGACGATATCTGGGAAATTGAGTTCTGGAACAGTCGATTTGTCTGTCCGCTGAACAATTTTGCGGAAAAGCGCAGCGGCGGAGCCTTCCGCAATGTCTGGCAGATTTACGGGGCGCTGAATCAGGGAGGAGACAGTATCAAGGTCGGCAACGGCAGCACCAATGGCTTCCGTCTTCCGAAGATCAAGACCCCCTCCACGAAACTTGCGTTTACCGAAGTTCCGACCCGTGCGGAATTCTTCATGTACAGCGCAACGATCAATTACTGGATGCAGTTCGGGGATAATACGGCAGCATCCGGAGACAACGGCTATCTCTCCTACCGCCACGGCGGAGGCAAAACCATCAACAACGCCTACTTTGACGGACATGTTGCCAATCGTCACTACTCGCAGATGCTCTGGAACACGAATGACACGATCCGGCTGCAGTACTTCCCGTACGGAACGGTTGTCTGGTAAGCTGCGAATTCACCATTCATAAAGAGGAACTATCGATGAAACATCTTCTTCTCGGGCTGTTTTTCATCATGACAGCCCTTTCCGGCGCTCCTTTTTTCCAGGAGGAGTTTACCACGGAACGCTCGGCCAAACGGTATAACGCCTGGCGCCTGAAACCGGAGCTGGCAAAGGATGCGAAAGGGAATCGCTGTCTGAAACTCTCCCTCAAAGAGCGGAGCGCGAATTCGATTCTGAGTGTTCCGTTCCGTCCGGCGGATCTGGCCGGACGCTGGGTGGAAGTCTCCGTGGAGATTCGCGGGGAAGGCATTGCCGCCTCGCAGCAACCCTGGAACGGGGCGAAATTCATGCTGACGATCACCACGCCGGAAACGACCCTGTATCCGGGGTGCAACGTGAAAACCGGCACATTTGACTGGGAAACATACACATTCCGGACCCGGATTCCGGGAAATGCGACTAAAATCGATCTGGTTCTCGGCTTTCAGGACTCCTTCGGCACACAGTATGTGCGGAATCTGAAACTCAACGTCCGCGGACTTCCCCTGGATCTGAGAAAGGTCGCCAATTTCGGATTCCGGGATCCGGTCGCGGGCGACGGCAAAGGCGGCTGGTCCGACCAGGGACCGGACAACGACGCCTCCCGCTTCGTCCCCCGCAAAAACGGTCTTTACGCCACGGTTCCGTTCCAGCTTCTGGATCCAGCCCGGAACAACGGCAAATCCATTCTTGCCATGAAATCGGCCAATCTCAGGACCGGTCTTTCCTCGGCGACCGTGAATCTGAAGAAACCTGTCAAATGCACCCGTCTGTACCTTCTGCACACGCTGTGCCACAGTGTTCCGGGCAAGGCGGGAATCGTGGAAATTACCGGACAAAACGGGAAAAAGCAGCAAATCGCCGTCACCATCGGCAAAGACATTGCGGACTGGTGGCATCCGAAACGTCTGAGCAACGCCTGTCCTGCGGCGCTGTGGACCAATCCTCAGTCCGGAACGGTCGGCATCTATGCCTCCGCATTTCCGGTGGACACCTCGGTTTCTCCGGTGAAATCCGTGACCTTCCGCAGTGCAAACGGAGCACCGCTGTGGATCATTCTTGCCGCCACTCTTTCCGAAACCGAATACACCTTTCCTTCTGAAAAGAAGATTGTAACGAAAGCAAACGCGAAATGGCGTCCGCTTCCCCCGTCAAAACCGGGGGTGATCGCCGGCAGTGCCCTCGACCGGTCCGCCCTGACGAAAGAGCGGAACGTGACCAAACGGGTGATCATCAATGCACGCGGTCAGCTTGCGCTGGAGGGATCGCCCGCTGTACCCGTCCGCTTTCTGACGGTGGCGGATTCGTATGAGACGTTCCAGATGTTCCGCACCAAAAAGCACATAGAAGAATATGCTCGCCAGCTCCGGCTTCATGGCTACAACATGGCGCGCCTGCACTATCTTGATTCGATCCTGATGGGACGCGCCAAAAAAGCACTTGAATTTGATCCGGTCAATCTCGACAAATTCGACTACTATGTTTTCTGCATGAAGAAGAACGGGATCTACCTGAATCTGGATGCGATGTGCAGCCGCTACGGCTATGATCTCGGCAACACCTGGTACCCGGACAACTCCGGACGCGACTTCGGGTTTGACATCTATTTTCTGAAAAGTGTCCGGGAAAACTGGCGCAAAGGAGTGGGCAAACTTCTGACCCATGTGAATCCCTACACGAAGACCCGTCTTGTCGATGACCCCGTCCTCGCGATTGTAAACGGCAAGAACGAGCAGGAATTCGCGCTGATGGCCTGGCAGTATCCGAAGAACGCGCATTACATGCTTCCCACCTGGCGGGAATTTCTGAAACGGCGGTATCCGGCTCCTGCCGCGTATGCGGAAGTCTGGAAACACCCGGTGAAACAGTGGAACGATGTTCCGATTTTCATCCGGGAGGAGGCGGTTGCGCGGGACCGGCGGGGCGAAGATGTCGCCCGGTACAAGAACGAACTTGACCGCCGGATGTACGCCTGGTATGTGAAAGAACTCCGGGCAATGGGCTATCCGGGAATCGTCACGAATTTCGACATGGGCCAGAATCTGCGCTATATCGTTCTGCGGAAGGATTTCCAGGCGGTCGGCATGCATGCCTACCATGGTCATCCCTCACAAAACGGGACACTGCAGACGATGGATCAATCCAGTTCTCTTGCCAACACCAACGGGATGTTCCGGGGCCTCAACAGCGTCCGGATGACCGGCAAACCGCTTCTGATCACCGAATACGGGATCGTCTTCTGGAATCCGTACCGGTACGAACAGGCATTTTCCACAGCGGCGTATGCGGCATTCCAGGATCACTCCGCGATCACGGTGCATTCGCAGAGCGTGAGCATTCTTCCGGCGGCGAAGATTCGTCCGTTCGGCTGCGGGAACGATCCGATCATCCGGGCGTCGGAGTTTCTGACGGCGTATCTGTTCCGCCGCGGGGATGTCCGTCCGGCATCGACCCATATCCGCCTGGATCTGGATTCGGAGAAGATGTTCCGGAACTTCAGTTTTCTGGACGGACTCCATCATGGGCACTCCCGACTCTGCCTTCTGACCGGGGTTTCGTGCGCCGTGGATCCGGACTTTCCGGTCCGGGAAAACGAGTTTGCGCTCTCGACGACCGGAGGTTCGGCAGTTATCACCCGCCCCGGGTACACCATGACCGTCGACCGTCCGGATGCGCCGTTTGATATCGACACCATCATCCGGGAACTCAAGAAGCAGAACCGCTTCCCCCGCAACAACCGGACAAACGCACTCTCCGGGATTTTTGAGAACTCCAACAACGAACTCTATCTGGATGTCCGGAAAAAGTTCATGTCGGTCAACACGCCGAAACTTCAGGGGATCTGTTCGGAGGCGGGAGGAGCGCCGGTGCATCTGAACGAGTTCGGGATCTCGAATCTGACGACACGGGGCAATGTGGCACTTGTCAGTGTGGACAACCGGAAACTCTCCGATTCGCGTCGGATGGTTCTGGTCTATGCCACCAATGCTCTGAACACCGGGATGGTCTTTCTCTCCCCGGATATGCGGACCTTGAAAGTGCTCGGGACACCCCCCGTTCTGGTGGAAACCGGAAGTTTCGAGTTTGAACTGAAAAACCGCAACGCGGAAAAACTCCGTCTTTATGCTCTCGCCACGGACGGATCCAGACGATTTGAAATTCCTCTCCGGAAAGAACGCACCTCCGTCCGGGCAAAGATTGACACAGCCTCCTTCCAGGATGGGCCGAGTCTCTACTTTGAACTGGTCGCGGAGTAAGTCGGCTCTTTCCTCCTTCCCAGCGGTCCGGGGAGTCCCCGGACCGCTTTTTTTACGCCGGTCCGTCCGTTTTATTCAAAGAAAGGATCCCCATGCGGAAAAATTTTCCGTTTTCCGATTGCTATTGTTCGAAAACGGGGATACATTACTCATTCCATTGAAGGAGGTTGTGCCATCATGCTAAAAACGTTTACGCGCCCGGCAATGATCTTTATTCCGTTTCTGCTCGGCGTACTGTTTCCCCAGGCCCATGTTCTGAACGATCCACCCTATAACGCAGTCCGATGGGCTCTTGCGGTGATGGTGTTTCTTTCGTGTCTGCAGATCCGGTTTTCCGAACTGAAACCCAGACGGGAACACTGGCATCTGCTGGGAATGAATCTTCTGATGGGAATTGTTCCGTATTTTGCGCTCCGGCTTCTGATTCCGGGAAATCCGGTTCTGGCGAACGCGGCGTTTTTTGTCGGAATCACGCCGACGGCGACGGCGGCGCCGGTGGTGATCGCATTTCTCAACGGACGGATCGGATTTGCACTGACGGGGTTCACGATTACGAATGTGTTTGTATCCCTGTCGCTGCTTCTCCTTCTTCCGATGGTGACGGGGAACTTTACGGTGAGCTTCATCGGCCAGGTGGCAATAACGCTGCTGCAGGTGATCGCGCTTCCGTTTCTTGCGGCGCTGATTCTGCGGAAGATCTGGCCGGGAATCCGGGATCTGCCGAAGAAACTGAAGACGTTTTCGTTTCTTCTATGGTCGTTCACGCTGTTCATTCTGGCGGCGATTGCGCGGGAATATTTTATAGAGAATCCGCAGGTTTCGCGCTGGAACATTGTGGGCATTGCGGTGATTTCGGCACTCATCTGCATCTGCAACTTCTGGTTCGGGAAATATCTTGCGCCGAAACGTTACCGCCGGGAGTGCAGCCAGCTGCTCGGGCAGAAGAACACGACATTCACGATGTATCTGGCACTGCATTATGCCAGTGCGCTGGTGGCGATGGGACCGATTTTTTACATTGTCTGCCACAACACCTGGAACGCATGGCAGATGTACCAGTACGACCGCCGGAAATTTCTGCGTCAGAAGCGGCACGATGCATCCCGGCCGGAGGAGCATGCTGAAAAACGGTCCGCCAGCGGGATGGAAAAATCCCGGAAAAAAAACCGGAAGAAAATGACGGATAAGACTTGACTTTTCAGAAAGATGTGGCATATTTCTACTTTGCATATTATGAACCATACACAGATGTGAAGGAGTATCGGAAATGGCACATAAGAAAGGTCAGTCGAGCAGCAGAAACGGTCGTGACAGCAAGCCGAAGATGCTGGGAATCAAAGCGTTTGGCGGCGAGTATGTCACCGCGGGGAGCATCATTGTCCGTCAGCGCGGGACGCGGATCCATGCGGGCAAGAATGTCGGATGCGGCAGAGACTACACGCTGTTCGCCCTCAAGAGCGGAACCGTCCAGTTCGGAGATTGTGCGAAGAAGGATGTTTCCGTGATTCCGGATGCGGAATAAGTTCAGATTTTTATCTGATTGTTTAAGCCCGGCCCTGTTTGGTCGGGTTTTTTTATGGATTTTTCGTAAACGAACGGAGAGAGCCTGAGAGAATGTTTATCGACAAAGCAGTCATTACGGTCAAAGCGGGGAACGGGGGCAACGGATGCTGCAGTTTCCGGCGGGAGGCCTATATTCCGAAAGGCGGACCGAACGGCGGAGACGGCGCTCCGGGAGGAGATGTGATCTTTGTCGGAGATCCGGGCCAGCTGACACTTCTGGACTTTATTTACAACACGCGCTTCGCCGCACAGGACGGCGGACACGGCAAAGGCAAGGATATGCACGGACGCCGGGGAAAGGATTTGCGGATCAAGGTTCCGGTCGGGACCGTGGTCCGTCTGGCGGCGACGGGCGATCTTCTGGCGGATATCGACGAACCGGGGAAAGAGGTTGTCGTAGCGAAAGGCGGCGCCGGCGGACGCGGCAACGCCCGCTTTGCCACCAGCGTGAATCAGGCTCCGAGAGAGCACGAACCGGGGCAGAAAGTGGATCCGATTGATGTGGAACTGGAACTGAAGATGGTGGCGGATATCGGCCTTGTGGGCTATCCGAATGCGGGGAAATCGACGCTGCTTTCCGATGTGACGAATGCGAATCCGAAAATAGGCCCCTTCCCGTTTACGACGCTGCACCCGGTGGTCGGAATCATGGAGTATGAGGATTTCGGAAAGATCACGGTTGCGGATATCCCGGGACTGGTGGACGGAGCGCACCGGAATGTGGGACTCGGGCACGAGTTTCTGCGCCACATCGAACGGACACGGATGCTGGTCTATGTGCTCGACATGGGGGGAACCGACGGACGGAATCCGGTCGACGACCTCCATGCGCTTCAGAAGGAGCTGGAGCTGTATTCCGAAGGGCTCTCCAAGCGAGCGAAACTGATTATTGCCAATAAAATGGATATGGAAGAGAGCGAGAAGAACCTGGACGAACTGCTGAAGGATCTGAAGAAGACTCTTCCGGTTTTCCCGATGAGTGCGGTGCTGGATCCGGACTTCCACGAACTGAAGGATGTTCTCCGGGATCTTCTTTCGCAGTGTCCGGAGACCCCGGCCATTGCGGTCGAATGAGAAAAACTGGTTGGAAGACAGAGTGAAGGCGGCAGGATCCAGAGTTTTAATCACGGGCGCGGCGAAACGGGTCGGAGCGGAGCTGGCAAGGACCTTTGCATCCGCGGGGGCCCGTGTCCTTGTCCACTGCAACCGATCGCGGGAAGAGGCGGAGCGTCTAGTCGAGGAACTGGGAGGAGAAAAGGCGGGGCATGGAGTGGTCTGCTGCGATCTCTCCTCGCCGGAGAATCTTCCCGAGTTGATGGAACAGCTTCCGGAGGATCTTTCCGTTCTGGTCAACAATGCCTCGGTGTTTCTCCGGGAGGATATTGAGAAGGAGAGTCTGAGATCTGCGGAGAGGCAGTTTGCGATCAACTTCTGGAGTCCGGTGGAGCTGATGCGACTTTTCTTTGAAAAATCGACGGCTCCGGAGTTGTCGGTGGTCAATCTTCTGGATCAGGCGATCCGGAAGACGCCGCGCGACTCCTTCAGCTATCTTCTGTCGAAGAAATCACTTGCGGAGGCGACGCGGGCGGCGGCTCTCCACTATGCGCCGCGTATGCGGGTCAACGGTCTTGCGCCGGGACCGGTTTTTCCGCCGCCTGGACTGGAGCATCTGCGGATGGAAAAGACGTTGAAGACGATTCCGCTGGGGCGTCCGGTCAATCCGAACGATCTGGCGGAAGCATGCCTGTTTCTGGCAATGAACTCCTCGATCACGGGGGAAACGCTGTTTGTCGACTGCGGCCAGAGCCTTCTGTAAAGAATCCGGCAAGGTAGAAAAAACCGGAGGAAAAAACATCCGTTTTCTCCTCCGGTTTTAGTTTTTTTCCCCGGTTTTACGGGGCTTTTGGATCAGTGTTTTTTATATCCGCACTTCGGGCAGACCCCATTGACGAGAGCGACGCCGCAGAGCGGACAGCGGTCCTTGGATCCGACCGGCGCATACTCCTGCGTTGCGGCATTGACCCCGCTAGTGAATGTGAGTCTGGCGATATTGAGCTTGTCCTTGAGGAGGTCGTAGACGATTTTGATCATTCCCTCGACCGTCATGGTCTCCTTTGTCACGACCAGACGAGCCTCCGGATACGCGGTTGCGAGTTCTGTGTGAAACGCCTCCCCTTTCATTTTATTGGAGGGGGCGCCATTCCGGATTCCCTGTTTTTCATAGACATCGAGAATAGCGGGGAGGAGCGGATCATCCTGGCGGAGGATCAGCGCATGGTCGAAATTTTTCAGGACATTCCATGCCACTTTCTGGATTTCATTGCATGGGAAAACCATGTTGACANNTCCGCTCCTTCGACGGAATCCTCGACCTCGATTGTCAGAATCCCGGTGTGTCCGTGCAGATACTGAGCTTCCCCCTGGAAACGATAGAATCTGTGCGCGTACTGCAGTTCGATTTTTGTGATGCTTCTCATTTTGTTTGCTCCTTTTGTTTTTGTTTTTTGTTCTTTTACGGGTTTTATCCACATTCTGCTTTCGGGGGGGAGGAAGCAAGGACCGTTCCTCTGAAAAGCAGGACGCTTCATTCTTTTGAGCGGGCCTTCGGAACCGGAGGATCCGCCGCGGGACGGCATTCCGGACAAAGCCCGACAACTCTGATTTCCATATGAACCACCTCACCTGAGATCATGTTCTGCGGGAGAGTCACACCTTCCGGCCAGTTGAAATCGGAGATTTTCCCGCAGTTCTGACAAATGAAATGACCATGAGCATCCGTTCTGGAATCATAACGGGCGTTTTCGATCTGGTCGAGGCGGCAGATCACGCCATTTTCCGCGAATTCGTTAAGAATTCTGTAAACACTTTCTCTGGTAATAGCCGGCAAATTTTTTCGCACGGCGGTCCAGACCGAATCGACATCGGGATGAGTCAGATTATCTTTCAGGAAGTCAAAGACAGCCAGCCGTTGTGACGTACACTTCCAGTGATATTTCCGACAGATCTCTAAAAAATCTGCATGAGTCTTTTCCATCATTGCCGTTCTCCGCTATTTAACTTTTATATTTAAATATATCGCACATTTAAAACAAGTCAAATAGTTTTTGAGAAAAATTATTGATTTTCTCAGAGAAAAGGTATCTTTTTTTCGTTTGAGGAGTTTTTCAGAGAAAAAAGAGAAAAAAAATAGCAACCAGGACTTGAAAAATCTAAGAGATGGAGTATATTTCTTTTATTCCAAATGATGGGATACGCGCTCCGGCATAGCTCAGCGGTAGAGTAGGTGGCTGTTAACCACTTGGTCGCTGGTTCGAATCCAGCTGCCGGAGCCATTTTTTACCTCAAATTCCCCCTGAAAGGTGCCATCGGGTACCATCAAGACTTTCTTTTCCCAGTTCAACGGCTATATTGAGCCAAAACAGGATTTTACCACAGGAGTGCGTAAGATGGGAAAGAAATGCAAAGTCAAACTTGATGTCGGAACCGTCTATCAGAAAGAGGAAGGCGGCAACTACTACTTCCGTTACCAAGTCCAGCATGAACGCAAATGCGTCAGCTTGAAAACCTCCAATCAGGAGTATGCGCCCAGCGAGCCCCATGGTGAGGAGGAAGAGGGATTTTTTTGAGTGGGAATTTACCAAAAAGATGAATGCCGTCGGGTTATATGACCGCCCGACGGCATTCCCCTCTTCATAATAACGAGCCCGAGCTCATTGACTACNNAAACAGGCCCGTCCGTTGCCTCTCTCCGAAATCTGGAACGTCTACTCCAAGCACCCACAACGCGCAATCCCAGCAACCGTCCGTGAGGAACTGGCCTATCATTCCACGCTGGACGAAATGATCCGCTACTTTGCCCGTTACAGCCATGTGAAGGA
>DDJH01000095.1:0-7389 GCA_002338895.1 Lentisphaeria bacterium UBA1829
GCGGACGACTATATCACAAAACCGTACAGCAGCAAGATCCTCGCCGCACGGATCGCGGTTCAGCTGCGACGAAAACAGAGCGTGGCTCCCGTTTCCCAGACCATCACGCTCGGACCGCTGTCGATGGATCTGACCGCCCACAGCGTCCGCCTGAACGGAGAACTCCTGCTCCTGACCGCGGATGAGTTCAAGACCCTGACCCTTCTGGCTTCCAATCCGGGACGGGTGTTCACGCGCAATCAGATCATCCGCGAGGTCAAGGGCGATCACTATTCCGTCACCGCGCGCGCCATCGACATGCACATCGTCAATCTCCGCCGGAAACTCGGCGACTGGGCGGATCACATCGAAACCATCCGCGGCGTCGGCTACCGGATCACCGGCGGTNNGGGTAATCTCCGATGGCCACACGAAAAGACACCGCCTTCCTGTTCGTCCCCGCCATCATCGGAGGGATCATTCTTCTGGCGATCATCCTGCTCGACATCCAGTTTTCCAATTTTCAGCAGGCCTATTTTCAGGAGGTCGCCGAAGAGACCAAACGGAATAATTTCTTCCTGGTCCGGGCCTTCCGCAATCTGCTGGAAAATGGACAGGTCGACAAGATGCACCGGATGCTCAACAAGTATCACGGTCCCAACCCGATGATTGTCAAAATCATCGCCCGGGGGAAGGGGCCGATCATCGAGACGGAAGGCGTGCCGGATTATCTTGCCGAACACGTCCGCCGTCCCGAGATCAAGGGAATTTTCAAGAAAAATCACGAAGAGGATGTTCTGGTTCAGTTCAACCGGGCGCTGAATTCGTTTATGATTTATCACTCGGTTCGTTTCCGAGTCGGCAGTCAGGATTACGCGCTGGTTATGGCGTCCAAATGCAACAGCATGACGCTGCTGATGCAGCAGACCAAACGGGCCATTCTGATTCTGACCGCGCTGGGGATATTGTCGACTCTGGTTCTGGTGGCCTATTTCTGCTACTGGATCCGTTCGCCGCTGAACCGGGTGTTTGCCAGCATGTCGAAAATCGCGGCGGGGGAGCTGGAAAGTCCGATCTATGTGCCCCGGAGCGGATTGATCCGGGAGATCGCGCTCTGTCTCCAGACCCTCACCGAGCAGTTGAAGAAACAGATCGTTTCTCTGAAGGACGGCGCCAATGAACGGGAGGCGGTGCTCAATGCCATGTCGGAGGCGGTGCTGCTGGTGGACGCGGGAGGAAAGGTGGTCCGCTGGAACCGGACGGCGGAGGAGCTGCTGTATCCCGGACGGAAATTCCGGAACCGCGGCGAACCGGAATGTCCGCCGGAGTTCCGGGAGTACATCGGGAAGGTCGAGGACTCGGTCCGGACAGAAAAACGCTCCCTGCTGCGGGGCGGACGCGAGTTCCAGCTCCTGGTGAAAGTGCTCTCCTTCACCCGGGAGGGCGAGCGCTTCTTCCTGATTTCCGCAACCGATTTGACCGATTTCAACAAACTCGAAGCGGCCCAGAGAGAGTTCATCGCGGCGATTTCCCACGAGATGAAAACTCCGCTGACCGGAATCGTCGGCGCCGTGGACGCAATCAGCAACGGAGCTCTCGACCATCAGGAGTACAAGGAGCGGTGCATTGAGACTTTGACCACGCAGTCCGAACGTCTGCACACCCTTCTGCTCAATTTTCTGACGCTGACTTCGCTGGAGAACATGCATCCGAAAGAGGAAAGTGATTTTCTTCCGGTTCAGTCGTCGGCCGTTCTGCGCGGAGTGATGGAGATCTGCCGGCCGGCGGCGGAGTCCGCCGGGATCTCTTTCGGACTGCAGGAGAGTGATTCCCTGGAGTTCCCCGGAGATTTCCAGCTTCTCCAGCAGGCTTTGAGCAATCTGATCACCAATGCGGTCATTCACAGCGGAACGAAGAGCATTGAGCTTTCGGCTCATCGGACGCCGGAAGGGGAGATCGACTTCCGCGTGCGGGACCACGGATGCGGAATCCCGGTCGAACACCGGGAACGGATCTTCAAACGCTTCTACCGGATTCCTTCCAGTCATAAGAAGCAGAACGGAAGCGGGATCGGACTGGCGATTGTCAAGCATATTGCGCTGTATCATCACGGTTCGGTGACGGTGGAGCCGGTGCCCGGGGGAGGGGCGGAATTCCATCTGAAAATTCCGCTGCTTCCGGGCGGATGATTGTCGAATGGAAATCAGTATTTTGTCAAAATTGTNNTTGTTTTTCGTGATCTTCTGTGCTATTTTATTTGTCAAATATTTTGTATTTCCTAATGAATTGCAAGGAGCCGGGAATGAGAAATGCTTCAAACGTATGGCTTTGTGCACTGATGGCCGGACTGGTGGTCTGCGGCGGCTGTGCGAAGAAAGAGACGAAAAAATCGGGGGAACGGGAAACCCGTGTGACGATTGAACCGCTGCAGAAACGGATTTTCCGCCAGCAGATCCCTGTTCAGGGAACGGTCTGGCCCGTGGAATATGCGACGATCTCCGCGAAAATCAGCGGAACGCTGGAACTGCTGAAGGTCGATGAGGGCGATACGCGGAAGAAGGGCGACGTCCTCTTCGGAATCGACCGGCAGATCCTGAAAAATCAGGTGACCGTCTGCGAAGACGAAATCAAGGTCAAGACCGCCGAAGTGGAGAGCGCCCGGATCGCGCTGAACACTGCGGAAATCTCCAAGCGGAAGGCGGAGCTGGACTATGAACGGTTCCTGCGTCTCTGGCAGTCCAAGGCGACCAGTCAGGCGGAATTCGAAAGCTATGAGACCGCTCATAAGAAAGCGGAAATGGATGTCCGCAGTGCAAAGGCGGCAATCATCAACGCGGAGGCCCAGCTGAAGCAGGCGGAAAGCAATCTGACCATCGCACGGAAAAATCTGGACGACTCCGTGATCCGCGCACCGTTCGACTGCATCGTCACGGATAAATATATTGAAGAGAATGAATATGTGACCGCCGGACAGAATATTCTGAAACTGGAAAATCAGAAACTTCTGGAAGTGATCTGCTACATCAGCGCAGTCTATTACGACAAAGTGATCCCGGGGAAGACCCCCGTGAACTTCGCCGTGGACGGCGAGGCAAAAGGACGCGGCGTTGTGACCTACAAGGCCCCGAGCATCGACCCGGAAAGCCGTACATTCAAACTGAAAATTCTGGTTCCGAAAAATGTTTCGCTGGTCAGCGGAATGCTCTGCAACCTGAATTTGATTCTCACGGAGAAGGAGGCGTACGGACTGCCGACGGATGCTCTGCTGCTGCGCGCCAACGACCGCTACATCGTCTATGCGATTGATGAAAACAAGCGGGCGAAAAGTTTCAACGTGGTCCGCGGAATCGTGGACGGAAAGTATTGCGAAGTGGTGAATGCGCCGGAGCTGCTGAAGGAACGGTTCGTGGTGACCGGGCAGACCTTTGTCAACAACGGTTCGCTTCTCCGGGTTGTGAACGAGGAATAACGGAGGTCGCCAATGTTTTTAAGCAGATGGTCTGTTCAGCGGCCGATTGCGATGACGGCTCTGATTATCGTTCTGGTGATGATCGGAATCAGTCTCTATCCCCGGATCAGCATCGATCTCCTGCCCAATATGGAGATCCCGACGGTGCTGGTGCGCTGCGAATATGAAGGGGCAAGTCCGTCGGAAATTGAGGTCGAGATCGCAAAACGCATCGAGGATGCGGTCTCCTCGCTCGACGGAATCAAACATGTCACCAGCGTTTCGATCGAAGACGAAGCGAGAGTCCAGCTTGAATTCAACATGGGCATCGACGTCGATGTGGCGGCAACCGACATCCGGGAGGCCCTGAACCGAATCCGGGAGGACTTCCCGGACGGAGCAAAAGAGCCGACCATTCGTAAAATCGACACCAATGCCACAACGGTGGCTCAGGTCTTCCTCGTCGGCGACCGCACGCAGGATGATCTTTACGACTATGCCGATGATGTGATCGCAGACCGTTTCTCCTCAGTTCCCGGCGTCGGCGAAGTCCGCGTCTACGGTGCCAACGAAATGCAGATCCATGTGCTGCTCAACCGGGAAAAACTCACCGCGATGAATCTGTCGATCAACGACGTCGTCCGCAAGCTGGAGGAGAACAATGTCCGCAAGCCGCTCGGCCGAATCCAGTTCGACAAAGGCGAGAAAAATGTCACCTTCGACGGCGATTTCAAGGATTTCGAACAGATCAAGGCTCTCGAAATCGGCAAATTCAAAAACAAACGCATCTATCTGCGCGATGTGGCGGATGTCAAATTCATGAGCCGCGAGGTCCGCAGCAAAGCCTACGTCAACGGCGAACCCGCCGCCCGCTTCCGGATCATCAAAAAGGGCGAGGCCAACGCCATCGAGGTCATCAACGGAATCCGCGACCGCTTCAACGCCATGATCCGGAACGGGGAACTGCCGACCGGAATGAAGCTGGTCTGGTTCACCGACTCCGGCGCATTCATCCAGGCCTCCGTCGATGATGCCTGGAGCAGCATTCTGACCGGTATCATTCTGACCGCGGTCCTGCTCTTCCTGTTCCTGCATGAACCGAAATCCACCTTCATTGTGATGATCTCCATGCCGATTTCGGTGATTGTGACTTTCGCCGTGATGGCGTACTTCAAGTATTCGTTCAATATTATGACGCTGCTCTCGCTCGGGTGTTCGGTCGGCGTGCTGGTGACCAACTCCATTGTGGTGATTGAAAACATCTTCAAGCATCTGGATAAAGGAGAGCCGATCAAGGCGGCGGCGGAACGAGGAACCGGAGAGGTGATCGCGGCGGTTTCCGCAAGCGCGCTGACCAACGTGGTGGTGTTCGTCCCCGTGATGATGATGACAACTCGAATCGGCAGTATGATGGTGCCGTTCGCCGGCGTGATGGTCGGTGCGACGCTGGTGTCGCTGTTCATCAGTTTCACGCTGACTCCGATTCTTGCATGCGTCCTGCTGAAACGGAAGAGAAAATCGCAGGAGGAGAAGCTGACATTTCTGCAGAAGGTCTTCATTCCGTGGGACCGAGGGTATGACTGGCTCTGCCGTCTGTTCAACCGGAGCATCGAATGGACCGCCCGCTATCCGAAGACGCTGATGCTTGTGGTGCTGGGACTCGCCGCTGCGGTCTGGTTCCTGATCGTGCCGCAGGTGGGACTCTCCTTCCTGCCGTTCTGCGACCAGGGCGAAATCCGAATCAAATTCGAGTTCCCGACCAACTACAATCTGGATACTACCAACCGTCTGATCCAGGAGGCGGCCGATCATCTGAAAAAATACGACTTCATCCGCGGCATGTCCATCTCGGTGGGCGACTCCGACGGCGGAAGCGGACAGGTGAGCTCCGCCGTCTACCTCGGCCAGATCAACTTGCGGACAACCGACAAATTCGAACGCAAAGAGTCGATTTACGACCTTCAGGCGATCCTCCGCAAGGAGCTTGCCTATCTCGACAACTGCCGCGTGACGCTCTCCATTCCTGCGACCTTCGGCGGCAGCGGTGCGGAAATCCGCTGCGTGATCAACGGTCCGGATCTGGACGTGCTCGAAGCGGCGGAGATGGAAGTGATGGAGAAGCTCCCCGCCCTCGGAATCACCCGCGACCTCGACTCCAGCCGGCGCGAACGCAAACCGAACATCAACATCACGCCCCGGCGGACCGTTCTGCAGAATCTGGGAATCTCCGCCAACGAGGTGTATGAATACCTGCTCGGAACGCTGGACGGAATCGAAGTGGGCGACTACCGCTCCGGGGCGCGGACTTTCGATATCCGCGTCAAAAATCAGAAGGAGTACGGGGAGGAACAGCTCCGTCTCGCCGCTNNCGCCGCTCCGACGGTCAAGGACAACAACCCCCTCAGCACAGAGGTCGTCGCCGAAATCACCGAGGATACCCGCCCGGTCGTGGTCAACCGCTACGACAAGGTCCGGACCATGTGGCTCTATGCCAATACCGCGCCCGGCATGGCGCTCGGAACCGTTTCCAATACGATCGGAGAGATGGCCCGTCAGGCCCTGCCGCCCGGATACGGTGTCCGTATGAGCGGAAGCGTGGAGCTGATGAATGAAACCGCCCGCGAATTTATTCAGGTGATCATTCTCGCGGCGATCCTGACCTATCTGCTGATCGCGGCGATCATGGAATCGTGGACCCGTCCGTTCCTGATCATGTTCACGGTGCCGCTCGGATTCCTGGGAATGTATGCGACGCTCTGGGCGTTCGGAATGTCCATGTCGATGATGGGGCTGCTCGGCGGCGTGATGATGATCGGAATCGTGGTCAACAACGCGATCCTGATTATGGATGAGTGCGCCGTGCTGACCAGGTCGGGGATGACGACCCACAAGGCGATGCTGCAGGCGACACAGTCGAAATTCCGTCCGATCGTGATGACCAGTATCGCGTCCGTGGCCGGAATGCTGCCGATGGCGTTCGGAACAGGGCTCGGATCGGAACTGCGGTCCAGCTGCGGGATGGGCGTCGTCGGCGGTCTGACAATCGCCTCCCTGCTGACACTCTATGTGATCCCCGCTCTCTACTTCATCTTCGTGCACGATACGGCCAAGCCCAGAAAGCATACGCTGCGGCGCTTTTTCTCCCGTCTGCGCAGAAGAAAAAGTCTCCCGGGCATCGGCTGAGCTCCCTCTTCCGGGAAAATGCCTCCCGGTGAAAGTTTCCTGAAAACCGGACTGGAAAAATTTTCCGGTCCGGTGTATAGTAGCTCAATCCCGATTTCGAAGAAAGGGAACTAAAAAAAAGGAACTTCAGGTATGATTCAGCTTCCGATCGCGTTGCAGGCGTATTCTCTGCGCCGGATTTTCGAGGAAAACCCGCTTCAGGCTCTCCGGGCCATCCGAAACGCCGGATATGACGGCGTGGAATTCTACGGAACTCATTTTCAGCCGGATCTCTATGCCGCTCTGCTGAAAGAGACCGGTCTGGTCTGTGCCGGATGGCACACCGGAATCGATGCGCTTGAACAGAACTTTGATGAGACGCTCCGCCGGAATCTGGCGGTGGGCAACCGGTATATCTGTGTGCCCTACTTCAAGGCGGATTCGGTCGATGGGTGGAAGGCGTTTGCGGACCGTCTGAATGCGGTCGCGGAAAAACTGGCCCGGTATGGACTGAAAACGGGGTATCACAGCCATGCGCACGATCATCAGGAAGTGGAGGGGAGGATCCCGTGGGAGATCGTGGCGGAGAACACCTCTCCGCAGGTGATCCTGCAGCTGGATACGGGGAACGCCATGTGCGGCGGAGCGGATGTTTTCGCCGCGCTGAGCCGGTATCCGGGCCGGAATCAGAGCATCCATCTGAAGCCGTATTCGAAGAGCGCCGGATATGAACCGGCGATCGGAGAGGATGATCTGCCGTGGGAAAAGATTCTCTCCTGGTGCGAAACGGAGGGGCGGAC
>DDJH01000095.1:7400-14474 GCA_002338895.1 Lentisphaeria bacterium UBA1829
CCGTCGTGGAATATGAGATGGAGAAGGAGCCGGTTGATGCGGTGGAGCGCTCCCTGGCGTTTCTGAGAAAGCTCCGTCCGCGCTGAGAAACGGCGGATTATATATATGAGCCGGCAGGCTTTTTTTCATCCGTTCCCGGTGCAGAGACAGCCGGTTTTCCGGCTCGTGGAGGTCTTCCATGAATCGCAGGAGTTCATTCGGAACTACACGCTGCCGTTCAATATGATCTCGATCTGTCTCCGTTCCGAGGGGACGGATGCGTCGGTGTCCAAAAATCTGAAGACGGGGGATCGCTTTTCCATGAAGGAAAATGACATCTCCCTGATCCCCTGCAACCTCTCGCAGGAGTACTGTCATACCACCCGGAACGAGCGCTACGGCATTCATTTCAAGCTGGAGCTCTATCCGGGGGTGGACGTCTTCAGCGGAGTCGCCGACCGCATCACGGAAAATCTGCCGGAGTTCCGCCGGGAGGCCGAAGAGATCTTCTCGGATCCGGATCCGGTCCGGATGTGCACCCGATGTCAGGAGTTCGCTCTGCGCTTCTGCCTCCGCCACTGGCCGGCTCATTCCGGTTTCCATCCCGAGAAGATCAAACCGTTCGAAGAGATCCTGCATTTCATTCAAAACAACATCAGTGCGGAGCTTACGGTGGAGGAGATCGCGGAAAAAATCCACCGCTCCCCGGAGAATTTCACCCGGAGTTTCCGTGCGGTGTTTCAGCGGACCCCGAAGCAGTTCCTGCAGGAGCTGCTGTTTCGGAAAGCCGCTCAGATGCTGCTGGATCCGGAAGAGTCCGTCAAATCGGTGGCGGACAGTCTGAATTTCTCTTCCGAATTCTATTTTTCAAAATTTTTCAAGCGTCTTTCCGGGTTTTCTCCGCGGGAGTTCCGTTCCTCTTCCCTTGCCGCCCGGCGGGTCTGGCGGAGCGATCTGCGTTTTTCCAGAACCCAGCACTCCCAGTAGACCACCGCGCAGAACAGAACCAGGCAAGCCGGAACCACCAGAATCGCCCCTTTCAAACCGAAGTGGTCGCCCAGATACCCCATCAGCCAGGTGAAGATTCCGCAGCCGGGAATTCCCATCGCGGAGAAGTAGATGTACAGCATGGTGGAATCCAGTTCCGGCATTTTGGTGACGCCGTAAACCTGCGCGGTCGGCCAGAACGGTGCCACGCCGATTCCGGAAAGAATCAGCAGCAGAAACAGCAGCGTGAACAGCAGCGGAGTCGGAAGAATCCCCGGTTCCAGAAACGCCAGAACCAGCGTGACCGGAATCGTGCACAGTCCGCAGAAGAGGAGAATCCGGCGCAGATCTTCCGGACGGGCGAAATACCCGAATCCGGTCCGTCCGAGAAACATTCCCAGTGCGATGGCTCCCGTTCCGAGCCCCGCCACCCACACTCCGGTATGGAAATTCAGCTGGACGTATGCCGCGGACCAGAAGGTCAGTCCGAATTCCGCTCCTGCCCCGAAAAACATCATCAGGCAGCAGAGCCAGAAGCGCGGAACCCGCACGATCCGCACCGAATACTCCCACACCTCCCGGAAGCCGACTCCCGCACTGCGTTCCGGATAACGTTTCTGCGGATTTTCCCGCCAGAGAAACAGAAGCGCCGTCAGCAGGGTCAGGATTCCGAGTCCCCCCAGAATCGACCGCCAGTTCATTCCGAGCGTCCAGAGTCCGCCCACGACCACAACGACCGCTCCCGTCCCGATCGACCAGAATGAGTGCGTGATGTTCACGTATCTCTCCGGCGCGTCCGGATGCAGATCCTGTACAAACGGCGTGGCGATTCCCTCGCAGATCCCTTCTCCGAATCCCGCAAGCAGAAGACAGGGGATCAGCACCCAGTAAGCGGGGGCGAAGGCACACAGAAAAATTCCCAGCCCCATCAGCAGCAGCGAAACGCCCATCGAGAGTCGTTTCCCGATCCGCCCGGAGATCGTCCCGCAGAGCATCAGCGCCACCAGCATCGTGATGCTGCGGGTCAGATGCAGACTCCCTCCCGCGGCCATTCCCCCCTGATCCAGCGGAAAGTTCAGCGCCTGCCCGATTGCCACAATCATCAGCGGAATCGACAGCGAGCAGAGTGCATACATGNNCCTCTCGATGATCGAGGCGGAAAAGACGGCATAATCAAACCGTCCGAACTGCAGTTTGGCGCGGGACATTTCCAACGTTCTCCCATCCCTCCTTCTCCGCCGCAGTCCGCACAACGGATTCATGCGGGATTCTGATTCGCGGGCAGGGGGGAAATGTTTGTCCGGTTCCCGGCGAATCCGGGAATTTCCAGATGAAAATATTCGATAAGATAGCTCTTTTCTCCTGAAAAATCAAATTGACTTACCGTATTTCCCCATCGCTTCCCCTGAAAAAAACGCTCCCCATTTTCCGGCGGGAAGTGGAAAATGGGGAGCGGACTCTTTCCGGAGAAATGGAAGAAGCTCAGAACTCAATCCGGATCCGGTTTTCTCCATCGGTCAGAGGGACGGCCCAGCCGTTGTTCTGCTTCTTCAGCGGAATGGTTTTCCCGTTGCTCCGGGCGGAGCGCGGGGATTTCTCCGACGAGAAGACCAGAGAAGAGCGCGGACCAGCTTCGGCGGAAAGGGTCAGAGTCCGCGTTTCCGGATCATACCAGGCGGAGTGGATGTTCAGTTCCCGCCAGTCGCGCAGGGAGATCCGGGACTCCCTGTTCCAGAGGACCATCCCGATCTGAGCCGGAACCCGGATTCCCGGCCAGTCTCCGGTCGCGGGATAGTTGGAAAGGGTTTTCTTCGCCTGTTCCATCAGCGGGAACTCCTTTGCAAACACCGCCAGTGCCGGAATGTAGTCGTTGCGGATTTTCTTCCTGTCTTTCATCAGAAGCGGGATGGCGCGGAGTTTCAGATGGTTTTCCACCTCCGGTTCCCCCTCCTTCTGATACAGAAGAATCAGCTGTCCGGGGAAGCCCTGGGAATAGTCGAAGAGATCGTTGGCGGCGAAGAAGTTGCCGTTGTTGTTCGGGAAGCGCATATATTTTGCGCCGTCCTCGCCGAAGCCGACGATCTGATAGTCCTTCTTCCCGGCGAACTCCGGACGGATGGTCTCGAAGTAGCGGTGGAAGAAAAGACGTGCAAGGGTGGGTACCGCTTTCCGGGCGGCAAGATAGAGCGCCCGGTCCTGTTCCGAAAAGTCGCCGTTCAGCTGTGCCAGACGGGCGTAGGCAAGCATGCCGGAATACTCCCCGTTGAGCATATCCACCCAGGCGCCGACACCGGTTTCCCGGCAGCTGCCGGAAAGGAACGCATAGTCGTCGATGCAGGTCTGATAGCGCATGGCGTATTGCAGGTAGTTCCAGTTCAGACGGATCGGATCCGCCTGACCGAAGCCGTCCGCGAGCTGACGGGCGATCCAGACCGCCACGGTGCAGGCTTCGTTGGAATCCCCGTAGATCACCGTCGATCCCATCTCGCCGGAATAGGTTACGGTATTCGGATAGAAACTGTTGAAGAGGATCGGATAGCGCAGATGCGAGAACGGTTCCTCCCGGTGACGCGCAAAGTTCTTGTACTGATAGAGCTCCAGCGGCTCCAGATACCGGAGTCTTGTCCGCTCCTCCAGACGGATCCGGTTCTCCCCGCTCAGGAAGAGCGCCCCCTGAAGCGCGGAGCAGATCCCGAAATTCCACGCGAACGGATCCACATTCCGAAGTTCGGACTTCTTCCCCGCCGGATATTCCGGTGTCCACGCTCCGACCGGGACCCGTCCGCCGCACGACCAGCGCGAACCTCCCTGAAAACTGTGGTTCATGGCCGGAAGCAGCGTTTCGTCTCGGACTCCGACCGGCATGAGGTCATCCTCCGGCGGAAGCGGAAGCGTGTAGCGGACCGCCCGTCTGCCGAGCACGCCGAGCAGGGGACCGTGAACGGTCGGAATCCCGAAGTCGGTGAGCGTTCCCTGCGGCCGGACCTGACGTTTTTCCTGCGCCATGAACCCGCAGAGGGGAGGGAGAAATGCAAATTCCCGGACCGGAGTGTTCCATTCGTCCCGGGTCCGCTCGAACTGGAAGACATTGAGGATGTCCACCACGTTCTTTTTCCGGTCGATGCGGAAAATCTCCTCGCAGGATACCGGGTAGTTCAGCGCAAGATTCAGGGCAAGACGAATCTGTTTGACCACATCGGCGCTCAGAGGAGTTTTCCCGTTTCCGCAATCCACTTCCCGGGCACCCCATGGCCGTCCCGTCGCAAGAGTCCCGATCGCTTTCCCGCTCCGGATCCCGATCCCCTCCACGTTCCCTTTCCGGGTGCGGACACTCAGCTCTTCCGGCTGATTCGAAAACACCACCAGAAGCGGATGGTGTTTCCCGGATCGGAACAGGAGAAGCCAGGGCGCGTTCCAGACACCGTCTTTCGATTTCCGATAGAAGACTCCGGTCTCCTTCAGCGGAACGATCCGGATGCCCTGCGCGGTCTGATATGCGGCGAATTCCGCGATGTTTTCCAGATTCAGAAAGGTCTCTCTGCCCGGAAAACGGAAGCGCAGAAACGGTGTCAGAAGCGAAATGGTGAGTTCCCGTGTTCCGTTTTTCCCCTGAATGCGGTAACTTTTCCCGGTCCAGTTGATCCGGCTGACGGAGAGAAGCTCCTTCGGCGTTCCGTCGGTAATGCGGAGGATCGGACGGGAGTTCATTTTCGCCGAGTCGCGAAGATTCTGCACGCGGACGGTGAAGCGGTTCTCTTCTCCCCACCGGATCAGCTCCTGCGGAATCCGGTACCTANNGTAGGGCGTTTCCACTACGGTTTTGCCGACCGGATGGCCGTTGAGGAGAAATTCGTCCACATCGTCGATGCCGTCCCGGACCTCGAACAGGAGGCTTTTCCCTTTCCAGGACGGATCCATTTTCAGTGAGGTTTCGTATTCGACAATTCCGATTCCGTCCCACGCTTCACAGGGATCCGCATCTTCGGTGGCAGGGGAGGAAAAGGTGATCTTCCCCTGCACGGCTTTTCTGCTCCACTGCCGGAAAGGAAGATCCGTGACGCCGTCGGTGGCAAAGGAGTACTGCTGGGTGTCGTTGGAAACGCTCAAATCTTTTCCGAGGCTCTCCACAAGAAGCGGTTCCCCGATCAGCCAGCCGAAGCGTCCCATGTTTTCGGACGACTGCCCGAGTCGCCATGCTTCCGCTTCGGCAGCGGAGAGTCCGGCCGCTTCGGCAGCGGTCTGTACCCGTTTCTGTTCGTCCCGCATCCGGTTTTTCCGCACGGCGTGGTCCCGCTGATCCAGTTCATTCCCGAGTTCCGGGGAGGAGAGGGCGATCGCCCGCAGAAGAAAACGGTCGTAGAAAACCGATTCGCTCTCATCCAGGCGATTCCCGATCCCGGCATTGATCTGCATGACGTTTTTCCGTTCCGCCAGAAACGGACTTCCGTCGGCGAACGTCAGCACGGCGGACGCCCCCTCTTTCAAGGCGGCGCGGTTGTAGACGCCGAACGAGTTCCCGGTCAGACGGATCCCCTTCAGCAGAGAGTGACCGCCTGCGGCGACTTTCAGACTCTGCCGTTTTGAGAACCCCTTCTGCGGAATCGGCTTCAGTTCCGCCGGAGCCAGTGCGGCGATTTCCGGATCCGCCGGTTTTCCGTAGAGAATAAGACGTTTTCCGTTCTGCACCGCCCGGGCGATTCGGGCGGCCAGTTTTCCTTTCCCCGCGCGGGAGTAGACGATCACATCCGCATCTTCCGGCGTTTCGGCATCCAGAATGAGTCCATCCGCATGTTCCAGAAGGAGCTGACGGTAGCTCCAGGGAGAGATCCGGTCCTGAAATTTTCCATGCGAAACGCGGCTCTTGACAAGGGGGGATCGGTCGTCGTTGTCAAAATCAAAATAGACCTTCAGAGCGTGCCCGGAAATCTTTGTCCGCGGAGCCGGAACCGGGAAGGGGACGATTGTCAGATCCGCACTGGTCCGGGAGATTTCATCGGCGGAAACAATCCGCACATCCCGGACCTCGATTTCCGCAACGCTTCCCCGCGGATTCGGATCTCCGTTCATGACGAATTTGATCTGCCGGAGCGGATAGACCGCGTCTCCGAGTTTGAAATCGGTATCCAGGCCGAAGACATACGTCTTGAATTCCCTGTTGCGCAGCAGAATTCTGGGACTGGAGGCTTCGATCCACTTTTTCCCTTTTTCATACAGTAAGCCGATATTGAGAAAAGCATTCCCGTTTTTCTCGGATCCTTTCAGCAGAAAGACCAGTTTTTCCTGCGCCGCGGCGTTCTGGCGGAAGTTCGCACGGGCAATGACGTGATTTCTCGGCGCGGTGTTTTTGAGAGACATGGAAAAACCTTTTTCTCCATTGCCCGTGACGGCGCCGTCTCCGTAGTTTCCGTGTTTGAGAATCGAAAATTGCAAGACCGTGTTCTCCTTTTTCGGGGCTTTTGCCGCATTCTGCGCATCAGCAAGAAGCGGAACACTCATTCCGATAGCCGTCAGCGCGGCAAAAAACAGTTTTCTTTTCATGGATGATAGACCTTTCCTGTGTGGTTGATGAGATTCAAAGACTCCAGCGGCCGATGTCGCTTTCCGGACGAACCTGACCGACGGAATCATAGATCTGCCAGATAAATACATAAGGTGTTGCAACCTTGGTTTTCAACGCATATTGAACATGACCGTCCACGAAAGAGTAGTTGCGTCCCATTCCATTGCCATGGCGGTTGGCGTTTATGTTTTTTGTTGTCGAGAGATCCTTGGTGCCGACATAGTTGTCAAATGCCGGAGTAACGGAGGTGTCGTACAGCATTACCGTGATCGACGGCTGTTTGCATTGTCCCCGCCGAACCCAGAAATTCCAGTTGTTGCCATACCGGTTCATCCCGTAATGCGTGAATGTGCCGTTGGCCGTCTGCACGCCGCGGGCGGTCGGACATTCCCAGATCCCGCGCGGCCAGTTCGGGTTTGTCGTCGCATCATATCCATTCTTCAGTCCTGGGGCAAGACCGGCCATTTTCAGATAAGTGAACCAGTAATTCCAGCCTTCGGAGTTCGCCCATGCCGTGGGAATGTAGTCATTGCAGCTGTCCGCATACT
>DDJH01000095.1:14498-15774 GCA_002338895.1 Lentisphaeria bacterium UBA1829
ACAAGAAGTTCAATCAGAGTAAATTTTTCCACCCTCTTTCTATTGTTTTTACGCATTGGATGACCTCTCTTCTTTGGGGTTGTATTTTATTCGTTCCATTGGAATTTGAATTTGCCGTACCGTCCGGTCGCCGTTCAGCAGCTCCGTCATCCGCCGGACGGTTGCCTCCGCCCGCTTCCGGAACGGAAAACAGAACCTTTCCGATTCTTCCGGTGTGTTCCTGAGAGAAAGACGGATCAGCGCTTCCGGCATTTCCTGTCCCAGTTGCGAAAACAGATTTTTCAAGAGCGGAAGCTGGTGCGGATTGCAGAACAGAACATCCCACTGTTTGTGCATTCCTTCGGAGAGCAGGTGTTCGGAGAGCGCAGCCGGTTCGGGAAAGTCCAGCAGCGTGACATCCATTTCCCGTCCTTCGGACTGAATCTCTTTTTGAATTTCTGCAAGATCATGGATCTGATGCCATTTTCCCAGACAGTAAAGAATCCGTGTCTTTCCTTCCGAGGCCAGATGTTTCCCGATTTCCCGGCAGGCGGATGCCGTGTCGAAAAACACCGTATTGACCGCCTGCACATCCATCCCGTCGCAGATGACCGGAAGTCCCTCCTCCGAAAGACGGCGGAGCAGCGATTCGTTGTAATTAAGCCGATCAATCCAGATCAGTCCGTCCGCCTGCGCTCCCAGAATCTCTTTGAACAGATCCTCCTCGTCCGTGGAGGTGAGGGAGAGCTGGCGGAAACTGTATCCGGCTTCCGTCACCGCTTTCCCGATCGTGCTGATGCTCTCCCATTCCTGCTTTCCGTAATAGAAATTGCGTCCGTCGGAATGGATCAGGAGAATCAGAGGCGGCATCTTCTCCGGACTCGGTGCCAGGTGCTTCTGCGGATTGGTGAAATTGCCTTTCCCCCGCACCGAAATCAGATACCCCTCCTTCACAAGCTCCTTCAGCGCAAGGGAGACTGTGCTCCGCGCCATCCCGAAATGTGCCGCAAGCTGACGGGAGGAGAGTATCTGCACCGGGTGTTCCCCCGCATGGTACATAATCCCGATGACATAATGTCGGATCTTCAATGTTTCGCGCATAAGAGTCTTTCCGAAAATGAACAAGTACTAAAAAGAATCGGACCGCTTCGGACCACTTTGTAAATTATACCATGTTTTTCTTTTTTGTCAACCCCCGAAAAGAACAAAAAGAGGGATTTTCTGAAAAAGGGAACGGAGAGGCCGGAGAATTTTCTTCATCAAAAAGGGTGTTTTTTTCATTCTTTTTTTCCGGCGG
>DDJH01000042.1 GCA_002338895.1 Lentisphaeria bacterium UBA1829
ATGTTTACTCAAAAACGGCAAATTGCATTGTGCGGATCCGGTTTTTTGACAACGGCGGGCATTGTGCGGATCTTTGTGCGGAAAAATAAAAAGGCCGGGAAAATCCCGGCTCTGTTTGTTTTTTGATTTATTGAGCGATACGGCGCTGCGCCTCCGGATTGCGCCAGAGGACTTCCGTCCGGCGCTGCCTTTCCTTCGCGGATCCGGATCCCAGCAAACCGCTGAAACGTGTCCGCCCCGCAGCAGAACAGACGACATCCACCTCGAGCCGATCCCATCCGGCATCTTCAAGCGGCGCATAAATTGGGTTGTCATAGCCGGACAGCAGAACAGCGCCGTCGTAGGCGAGCAGCGTTTCGATCAGTTCCGCATGATCTCGATCCCGAAGCTCATGCTCATATCCGCCGGCTTTGCGCGACCCCATCACATACGGCGGATCGCAATATGCTAGCCAGCCGGGGCCGCTGAAACGATCCAGAACATCTCTCCAGTCGCAGCATTCAAGCTGGACTTTCTGCATCCGTTCATGGACTAGCGGGAGATTGTCAAAACTCGAACGCCAGCGCCCTGTTGGAGATGTTGTCACACCTGTTCCCCAGGCATTGCCGAACAACCCGCCGAAACTCTGCTGGATGACGAAATACCAGCGTGCAGCCTGTTCGACCGGATCGTGGATTGCCGGCCATGTACGGAGGCATTCTTCGTAAAGTTCACGCGAATACGGCATGTCCCGGACCCGCGCCATGAACGGGCCGAAATAGTCACGCGATGCGATCACTCGGAAAAAATTCACTACGCCTCGGTTAACATCATTATAAACCTCGACCTCTGCCGGTTTTTTCGATATCAGAATCGAACCACCGCCGCCGAACGGTTCGATGTAGCGAATATGAGGCGGGAGGTTCTGCAAAATAAAATTCTTGATTTTCGGGTTGCCCTTTCCGCCGAACCACGGAAACGGAGCACGAATCGAATTTGTCATCATAATCCTTTCTGTTTCAGTTTTTTTCAAAAAAAAAGCCCCGGCGATTTGCGCAAACTGGTTTTACCTGCTATTTTTGCCTTTGCCTGTTGAACGGTAAAAGGCAGGTTTTCGGCGCGCAAATCGCCGGGGCATGCTGGGAGGCGTCGGATTGCAGTCCGGCGCTTCTCCCGTTCTCTATTTATTGTTCTAGGTCATGGCACTTCACCTCCATTTTGCCGGATCCGTTTTTTCAGAGCCTCGATGATTTTGTACCGCTCGTCCGGCTTGAGAACATCAAAATCAGGTATTTCCAGCCACGTATGAGCGGCTTTGTTTGCCAGCCCCGTAAGATACTCGTCCGTGCGCTCTTCCGGCCGCAGAAGCGGGCAGAGGTACTGTTTCCACAGCACCCAGATAAATCGGGAGGTGCTGCGCTTCGCCGGTTTTTTATCCCACCGATCCAGCAGCCGGATAATTGCCTGAAGGCCGTCTTCATAAAGCTGAGAAGCGCTGGTTACCTCGAAAAATTCCCAGAGAAAATTTCGGTATTGTTCCTCCGTTATTCTGAGGCGTTTTTTCTTGATGTGTATCACACCAAGAAGGCGGTTGCGCAGTGTCTTTTCCGTCTGTTTTTCCATTTTTCACCCTAGCGACTCGACCTGATCGACGGCAAACCAGCACCAGCCCGCATTCTGATCGCGGGTCATGATAAACATATCATCCCCATCGAAAACGAGCTGGCCTTCCACCCAGCCGAGGCCTTTGCGACGCCCTCGCCAGATCCGGCAGACCGGGACCGTTCGATCTTCCGGATCTCCCTGATCACGGAAGATCGCGGTGATCCGGTTTCCGAATTTTTTCGGATCGGCGATTGTCGGTTCGAAAGTTACCAGGAATTCGACGCTCAGCTTGATGTCCACGGCAATTTTCCGGCAGCAATCAAACCACGTGTCCAAGTTATGTCTTTTTGACTTCGCAGCAAGATCTTCCAGCATGAATTTAATACGAATTCCGTTGAACTCGTATGAAAAACTTCTGATTTTGAGTTCCATCAGCGGTCCTCCGGCCAAGCGCCACCCGATTTCCTGAACTTGACCATCATCTGGAGATCGGTCAGGCTCATTTCCCGGCCTTTGCTGTGTGCGAATTCCTCCGCGCGGTAGAGGTCTTTGAACAGCGTCCGGAGTTTTCCGTCGCGCGCTCTGGCAAGTGTAAGAGCAAAATCAACAATCGTTTCGTCCGCGTCCGGGATAAACGATCGAATGACGCCTCTGACCTCGTCTCTGCGCGGGACCTGCGGTATCTCGACTGGAAATTCAAGCCGGCCGAGAAACTGTTCAAAATAGTCTGCGTTTTTCCCGCGTTTCATCTCGTTGAGGTAAACGTCTGTGAAAATCAGGGCGACACCGCATTTGGAGATGTCATGCAAATCCCGCAGCAATTCGATCGGGCCGCCCGGCCGTCCGGATTTTCCGAGCAGGTGTCCGGCTTCGTCGATGATGATAACATTTCGAGGCGAAAAATAGCGCTGCAGCTGCAATTCCCGGTCAGCCGCTGAACCTTGCGATGAAATCCCGCAGGATTTTGCGAGCAGCGTTACGAGGGTCTTTCTCGTGCAATCGGAGGGGACTCGGATCAGTTTTGTCCGACCGTGGTTATTCTGCGCTGCCCAGTATTCAGCTGTATAGGTTTTCCCGCGTCCGGTCGGTCCTGAAATATAAACCATGGTCGAATTGTCACGGCAGTAGTCAAGAGCGTCGAGAATTCGTTCGGTTATCACTGTCCGAACGAGCGGTCGACTCTTCCGGACGCGCCGGATCAAATTGTCGATTGCCGACATCAGCTCATCGTGTTGAATTTTTGACAGAGCAACCCCGTCAAAGAGACAGCGCAGGTCGCTTGCTGACAACCCGCTTTCCTGTTCGAGTGCGGACTTGCTCTTGTTCAGGACATTGCAGAAATAGCCCCAGAGCCATTCGAGACGCTCGCGGTCCTCCGGAGAAAACAACTTCAAACTCTCCTGAAACCGTTCAAATGAAACTCCCCCCAGTCTGTCATTGGTACTCATCGAAAAAATCCTCCTTCTGTTTTTTGGTTATGAAGTCATAGACTTCTGAAATTTCCGGTTCCTCTTCTTTTTGTTCGTGCTTCCGCTTTGCAAACTCGGCGACCTCGCCCAGATTCTCCTCGTCCTCCTCTTCGCGGAAATCGAATTCTCCTTCCGGACGCGGTTCGTCCGGAGCGGGCGGCAGCTCCGGCGGTTCGATTGTTCCAGGTATTGCGTGATGCGTATAGCGATGAGAAGCGCCCTTGACCTTCCGGATCGTCTCTCCGCTGACAATTTCCGAACCGTCGGGAGCGAGAAGCAATTCCAGAGGAGAGGCCAGATGCCGTCCGCCGGTCAGGTCGTCGAGCATCGTGAAGGCGTCGCGGATCTGGCGGCGCTGCCGCGCGATCGAATCGGAGATCTGTTTGCGCGCGGCCTCGTCGTCCAGCGCCAGAGCGCGGATCCGGTCTCGCGTCCTCGCCTCGCAGAGAAACGCTCCGTCCGTCCGGAAACAGAGAACGTGATCCGGATCCATCGAATCGGATTTGACAAGGACTTTCTCCCCCCAGCGGAGCGAATCCGAGTAGAAATTTTTCTTGTTCCATGAAACGGCCGGACCTCGCCCGACACTCCGAACCGCTTCCGGTTTGTAGAACGCCATGCGCAGGCGATCCGGTGAAAGCGCATTTGTCCGGTCAAGGGTTCCCCAGATCTCCGCCGGACTTTTTCCCTTGTGAATCTGACCGGCCTTCGGCGTATTGTGCCAGTCGGCGAGCCATCGGGCGAAAATTTCGCAGAACTGCTGCAAGCTCGGAAGCTCCTCCGCGTGGGTGTCGTAATAATCCGCCGCCAGCGTCCGCTCCCCCGGCCGCGAGCCGAGGTAATCCGGAAACAGCTTGTCGAACTGCTGCATCATGTCCCGGAATGCGCGCTCGATCGTTTTGGCGCGGGCGTTGTATGCGATTGAATTAATGAGTTTGATTCCGAGTTCCCGGAAAATGCTGTGCGGCGTTCCCTCGGCGTCGAAATCGGTAGAAAATCCTTTTGCGCAGTAGTCTTTTCCATTGTCAAAATAGATATGGGCCGGAGCCGTCCCCCCGGAGACGCGGAAATAGAGCCGCAGCGTGTCAATCAGTGTGAGAGAGTTGACCGGCTCCGTTGTGATCCAGTAGGCGGCGAGATACCACGACCTCGCATCCAGAAGCCCCGCAATGTTCGGGCGGACGGCGATCCAGCGCTGTTTCTGCTCGTCCCAGACTTTTACTCTTGTGTCGAATGTTCTGGAATCGCCGATCAGGCACTCGCCGGGAAGAATTTGCGACCAGTCGCGGCGTATGAAATCGACACAGCGGTTTTTGAACGCCTCCTCCCCCTCACGGGCGAGGATGACCGTGGAAGGGTCCAGACGCGCGATCTGGTAGCGCACCTGCGCATACGTCGGAACCGGAGTTGTCCGGTCGATCTCGCGCATTTTTGCGCAGGCTAATTTGTAGGCGTGACGAATTGTCAGCTTGTTTCGGTTCAGGTAGAATGCAAATTGATATTCCCAGAATTTTGCCGATCCTTTCCTGACCTGCTCGCCGCGCCGGTAATCGTCGCAGAGAGATCGGAGTGCCGTATCCGGATCCGTGATGCCTCGGATGCGATTCCGCCAGTTTCGGAAATTGTTGTAGATGAGAGCGGATTTCCCTTCCTTTCCGGATTCGCGGAGGATGGGAAATTTTCCGGCATGGTTGACGGCGACAAACTGGACGGCGTCCGGCGCTTTGCAGCAGCGCTCCCGAATCGTTGACTGGACGAGGCGGACGAAACTCAACCGTTCGAGAGCTTTTGCCCGGACAGCGGCAGGGAGAGCGTCCACGGCGACCGGTACAGCGTGGGCGTCGCCGACCGGGACGGGGACGCTCCCCGCCTGAAATTTCAAAATCGGATTTGTTGAAACGGTTTGCGCATTGGTGTTTACACCATTCATGTATGATTTTTTGTCTGATATTAAAACGGTTTGCGCATTGGTGTTTACACCATTCACCGCATTTTCCCTGTTATTATTCATAATAACAGGTGAGGAATGTTTTATGGAGAAATTGAAAACGCCCATTTTTTCAAAATCCTTTATTCAAGCGTTGCCCTTGCAATCGCGGATTCGATCTCCTCGATTTCCTGAATCAGAGCCGCCTTGACGCTCTGTAAAAATGCGACATCCGGGACCGGCTCGCGCTTTTTGAATTCCAACGCGGATCCGACAAGTCGGAAACCGCCGTCGAGCAGACGTTTCGCACTCTCGTTATCTGTGACTTCATCAAGAAGCTGCTGTGGCTGCATGCGGAGGATAGCTCCGACGGCATCGGAAAATCCGGGGAGTTCCGGCTGATCCGGATTCCTTCCACCTTTTCGATCCTGTACCGTTTCACCGAGCCAGCGTTTGACCTCATCCCGGAGATCATCACGACTCATCCGTGCGACATCGGCGGAAAGGTGAGAAAGAAATGCGGCAACCTGATCCGCCGGAATTCTCGTCAACGCATGAAGTTTATCGAATGACAGAGCGAAAAGCGTCGCGAACAGATCAGTATTTTCCCGGACCGCGAGAAGCAGGTCGCCGATGGCTCTCCGGTGATCCCGCTCTGCCCCGTCGAGATCGAAATTTTCAGAACACCATGCGGTCCATTCGGTGACGGATTTTCCGAAATGGTCCCGGCGGGCGGAGGCGATCAGCAGGGAGGTCACCGGCACGATCCGGCGTGCGATCCGGATAATCGCTCCGGCTGCCTCGGTTTTTTCCTCCAGACTCTCCGGGATCGACCCGGAGAGCAGTTTTTCCATATCAATCATGTTTGCCTCACTTGTTCAGCAGAGATTCGATATAGCTCTGCGCGACCTTATATTTTGCGACGTCTCCCGCCGGAACGATTTTTGCTCCAGGGATTTTGTGTCCGACGGAAATCGCCGTCTCGACCGCCTTCTTGTTGATTTTGAAATCCTCCTCGTACAAATCGTCGAGGCCATGTTCCCTCGCATAGTCGACAACTGCGAGCTTGTCATTGATAACCGTTTTTGCCGGATCCGTTTCGATCCCGTATGACCCCATCTCGCCGACTTTGTGCTTACGCGGTTTGATGAAACGATCCGGATTTGCCTGAATGTAGAACGTCAGAGTTTCGACCAGCTCGTCCCGCTCTTCCAAAGCCGGAGCGATTTTTTCCTGAAGGGCGATTGCGATTTCCGCCTTTTTCTTGTCGGCTGCGAATGATTCCCGTTTAATCGTTGCTTCGAGGAGGGCGATTCGCTGAAAAATCGCGTCTGCTTCTGCAACGGTCATGGCCTGAAATTTTCGATTGTCCTGCAAAACAGTCATTTTCCACCCTCCATGAATTCCCGGATGGCATTGGCCAGTGTGGGCGAATGAGACCCCCTCTTGACCTTTGCGATCATGTTCGGCACGACTCCCAGAATTTCTGCCAGGTCGACGTTTTTGCAATCGAATTTCCGGAAGATCGCCGCGAGAATCTCCCGCTCGTCATTTTCCAGTCGTCCGACGAGGAACTGTTTCAGCTCCGCTGCCAGAGCGGAGAGGCTGTCAACAACAACCGTTTCGGCGTGCGTTTCCGGGGGCGGATTCGCTTCTTCCTTGCATAAAGCGATGTCCGTCGCATTCTTCACCGCCTCAAGATTCGGACGCAATTCCCGGGCCGTTTCCCTGGCCAGAAGGCGGACATATTCCCGGAAGCCGTCTTTCTCGATCAGCGCAGCCAGCTCCCGGACGCAGTGATCGATGATTTCGTTTCCGCTTCCCTCGGCGGTCAGAACGCCGATGACGTGTTTGATTGTCTGAACGTTTCTCTTTTTCATTTTCCCTGTCCTTTCTCGTTGGGTTCTTCGTAAATCGGATTGATCTGGTATTTTCTGCATTTGGGGCGTGTGATTTTTCGGCGGAATCCCGTTTTTGCACAGCGGGTTCCCGTGTGATGAATGCAGGAAATGCAGCAGTCTGTGCTTTTGATTTCATTCGTTTGCATTTATTCTCCCTTCGCCCTCGGCTCCGGCGGGAGCAGATCGTAAATCTCCGCCGGAACTCGAATTTCGAGCAGACGTTTGACGTTTGATGGTGAAATATTGCGGAGCTGCGCAGTCTTTTGAATTGTCATTCTGCCGAATTCCCGGTAGAAATAGCACCATGCCCAGTCCGGGTGATCCGAGGCATAAAGCAGGGCAGCGACAAATTTCCTGACGACCTCCTCCCGAAGATCCGCCGGATAGTCGAATCGGCGGAGGTTGTCATCAACGTCCGCCATCAGTTCCGGGATAGTTATTTCAGC
>DDJH01000203.1:0-3353 GCA_002338895.1 Lentisphaeria bacterium UBA1829
AAAATAAAGTACCATGGGTGCAGGGCTCTGTGAGTCCTGCCGAGGGGTGTTGGGGGCGAGAAGCCTCCAACAAAAAACCCCCCTCCTCACCAAAAAAACACCTCACCGCCCCCTGCGAAGGAAATAAGCAGGAGCACAACTCCACGCGTGACAGGCACTGTTGATTCTAGGATCCCTTCCATAAGGAGTCAAAAACTCCTGATCCTCGACAAAGACTTCCGGGAAGACATTCATCCCCTTCCTCACCATTGCCCCCCAGTAACGGAGCAAATGCGCCCTCATCCGCTCCTCCGCACCGGCAACAGAATACGCCTCCAGAAGATGATGATGAAGATACGGAGTCACCGGCCGGACAATCGGATCCATCCGATCCATCCGTTCAAGAAGGAGCTTCGCCTCTTTCCCGACCACGACTTCTGCAAGGACCATCCAGATCTGCGACGCACAGGAGACCTGCCTGTTCTTCCCGCTGACGAACAGACCGGTCTTCGCATCCAAGCACTGTTTTTTCAACTCTCCGACAAGGAACGCCACCTCTGCTTCGAAAGCTTCCGCCTCATCGCTCTTTCCCAGGGAACGGGCGATTTTTGCGAGCTTCCGAAGCCCGAACACATAACACCCCTCCACAGCGACAGACCGATCCAGCTCGGCACACCAGTCGATGAATCCCCCGAGCGGCCGGTCGGCATCGGGAATCCCCCTCCGAAAACAATGCCGGAACAGCTCAAACTGTTTCTTTGCAACGGGATACATCTCCTTTAACAACATTTCATTTCCGGTCTGCTCATAATGAAACCAGAGCAGATCCGCAAAAAGAAACGCATAATCGGCAAGGAAACAGCGCTCGGATCCGTAAGGCTTCGGACGATCGAACACACAAGCGGGAATCCTTCCGTCCTCCATCGGGAAGGCGGCAAGGAGATAGATGCTCCGCTCAATGATATCAAACTTCCGGAAGGTGCACGCATTGACCTGCGCCTCAAGACGGAGATCGCCGAGCCAGAGACGGCGGTCACGCTTCGGGCCATCCAGCATCACCCCCTGCATACAGTTCCGGAGAGTCCGCTGGGCGACCCGGTCGAGCTCCGCCTCCTCCGGCGAAAACCCGGGAAGCGGCGGCAGCAGATTCCGTACCGCGGACTGCGCCAGGAAACAGATCTCCTCAAACACCAGACGATTCGGCGTTGCCATCACCTCGATATACACATAGCGCATGGCATAGATTCGCGGCAGAGTATAGGTCTGCGGCATATCGTCGAGCGTCACGATCTCGTCCTGAATCCATGCGGAGCTGAGCGAAAACGAACCTTTCCGGTTCCGGTCGGCGATTTCCAGAGGGAATTCCGCGAAAACGAGTCTTAAACGAACCGGCGAATCATTATAGTTTGTTTCCGAGCGGAGAGTCAGCTGCAGTCTCCCGACCAGCTCCTCTCCGAAATCCAGGATCAGACGCCCGCCGTTGCGGAACGCCCGCTCCGCAAGCGGTTTCCGAGATGGCAGCTCCTGCATCCGCCACTCCTGCCACGCCCCGGGGTCCCGAACAGGTTTCACCAGAGATACCGGCCGGACCTTCCAGCGTCGAACTCCGGGATGACACTGTTCCGCCTTCTCAATCCACTCTTTCCTTCCCATTGCGCGTTCCATTTTCCGATCAGATCAACTCTTTCACAGCCTGAATCCAGGTATCCGCCATCAGCTGAAACCCTTCCGTGGTCGGATGCACGCCGTCCTTCAGCCAGAATTCGCCGGGAGCCCTTTTCAGCGCATGGTCGAAAACACTCTGCATCGGGATGAAGAGCAGACCGTATTCCTCCGCCAGCTTCCTGACGATTTTTCCGCGCGCCTTCATCTCCGGGAGCCACTCTTTGGAGACCGCGCCGAATTTAAGGACAAACGGCTCGATCAGAACGATTCCGGTTTTCGGAAGAGCCTGTTTCGTCCATTCAATCAGCATGCGGAGGAACTGCTCGTAGCGGGGGAGTTCGACGCCGTTTCCGGAACCGAACTCGTGCCAGGTGTCGTTGACGCCGATCAGGATGCTGATGAGATCCGGCTTCAGATTGAGCGCATCGATTTTCCAGCGGGCATAAAGATCCACACTCCGGTTTCCGCTGATGCCGCGGTTCAGAATCCGATAGTTCTTCTCCGGGTGGTCGCAGCGGAGACGGGCGGAGATCAGATACGGATAGCCCAGTCCGAGATCCTGATTGAACTCCTTAGCCAGATTGCGTCCCGCATCGGTGACGGAATCCCCCTGAAACAGAATGACAAACTCTTTTTTCTTTTTCTTGTCCGACATTTCCCTCATCCTTCCCCTGTTTTTGTATCAAAGCCCTCTTCCGGGATTTTCCCGGGCAGAAAAGGCGCAGTGTTTCAGTTCAGCACGATCTTCATCACATCTCCGGTACGAACCCCTTTCGGACGCACCCTCTGCTCATCGTTCCGGAGGAGTTCGAATCCCCAGTTGTCGATCATCGGCACGCTCTCCCCGGAGCGCAGCAGGACGATGGAATCAATCTTTCCCTTGAGCTGCGGCAGGATCACATCCCCCATCGGCGGGATCAGGAAATAACAGTAGACCGTCTTCCCCTTCTGCGTATAGACGCACCCGAACGGCGGCCGGNNGATGCGCCGCATCCGGTCACCGCCTCTCCGGCAAACGAGAACCATTCTCCCAGCTCCCGCAGACGCCGTTTCGCCTCCTCCGGGAAACATCCGTTCTCATCGGGACCGACATTCAGAAGAAGATTCCCGTTCTTGGAAACGCATCCGATCAAACCGGCCGACAGCGTTTCCCACGATTTGTAATTGGAATCGGTCCGGCAGAACCCCCAGTGATCGTTCATCGTTGCGCAGGTCTCCCACGGGACCTCCCGTCCCTTCACAATCTGCGGCTGATTCGGCACGCAGATCTCCGGCGTATAATAATCAAAATCGCGCACATTGTCCTTGAAATACGCGAGGCGGTCGTCCACCAGGATCCCCGGCTGACAGCGGTAGATCATCTCCAGCAGTCTCTCCCGGTCGAAATAATCCTCCTCCGCCTTCCANNCCAGAAACAGCAGATCAATCGTACCATACTCCGTCATCAGCTGTTCCAGATGGTGATACAGCAGATCCTGAAACGCCTTGTGCTCCTCCGCGGAAGGGGTGTGCAGTTCCCCGCGCTGAATGAATTCCGGACTTTCGCGGTCGGCAAACCCGGGATGGGTCCAGTCGGGCAGCGAGTGGTAGAATCCGATCCGGAGCCCCTCCTTCCGGAACGCATCAACATACATCCGGACCACGTCCTTCCCATACGGAGTATTGGTCATTTTATACTCGGTATAATGGCTGTCGAACAGGCAGAAGCC
>DDJH01000203.1:3414-4189 GCA_002338895.1 Lentisphaeria bacterium UBA1829
CCCGCCTCCCTTGCCATCCGCGCCCATTCGGCAGGATCATACCCGAGCGGATTGAAACGCTCCATCAGCTTTTCATACACCCCTTTTTCCCAGCGGTCCTGAGCATACGTCCATTCGCCGCGTCCGGCAATGGAGTACAACCCCCAGTGCAGGAACAACCCGAAACGGGCCGTCGTAAACCAGTCAGTTTTTTTCATGGCAGAGCATCCTGTTGAAAGTTGAAATGTATTTTGAATACAGATGTAAGATAACCGTTTTTTTTCGTTTATCAACCCCTGCGGAAAACCTTTTGCGCTCCTCTTTTCCGGAAGCGCCGTCAGGCGGACGCAAGAGAGTACAGCACTATTCCCGCCGTCATCAGCACCGCCGCGACAATCCGGCGGATCCACATCTCTCCACTGATTTCCGCATCCAGTTTTCCCAGTCCGAACCGCAGCAGAACGATTCCGATCCCGATGGAGATCAGCCCCCTGCTGGCCTGAATCACATTGCCGAACACCGTCCCAAGCAGTCCGAAACAGACAAACAGCACCACCTGCGACAAAAACCAGGTCACCGCAAACGGCAGCGCCAGCACAAACTGCCTCTTTGTCCAGCGGAAACGCCACAGCAGCGGCAGAGTCAGCACCCCGAGCACGCCGTAACAGACCCCCCCCATCCCGATCGCCGCCTGAAAGATCCCGATCTCCCGCGGCAGTCTCACCAGATGCGTTTCCGCCATATCCGTCAGCGAATAGAACACCAGCGCCGCCGCCAGATATCCGATCCCTTTCCA
>DDJH01000203.1:4194-25696 GCA_002338895.1 Lentisphaeria bacterium UBA1829
CCCCGCCGCTCCAGTTCATCCCCACCGCCGCCACCGTGCTGATCAGAACCGCCGCCCATTGAAGCGGATTCAGTTCCTGACGCAGAACAACAACCGCGATCAGGGAAAGCACGATGATCTTCAGCCCGAGCAGCGAAGACATCCGGCTGGCCTCAATGCTCCGCAGCGCATTGAAAAACGCGACCTGCCCGATCACAAACACCACCACCCAGATCCCGACCCACAACCAGAACTCCGCCGCCAGCTCCCCCAGTCCGCGCGGATAGAAAAACGGCAGAAGCGGAAGAGAGAACATCCCCATTCCCAGCTGCGAAAAGATCACCAGGCGCAGCGACGAATGATATTTCCGCATAAACCCCGCACTGCATACATACGACAGCGCCTGAAGCAGCGCACACAGCAACCCTGCAGCAATCCCCGCAATCATTTCTGACTCAGACCTCCTCGTTCACTCCGGAACCACAATTCTCTCCGTCCCGTCCTTCCGAAGCGGAGAAGGATACTGTACACGCCCTTCCGGGAAAGTCAACATCTTCCCCCGTCCCGGCGGAACGGTTTCCGGGAAGGCCCATCCGGAAAAATTGAACAAACCTTCTTGCAAGACCCTCCATGAAGGTGTAAATTACCCGATACAGAAAACGCCTCAAACAGAACGAGGAAGGAAGCAACCGACCATGCCGATTTTTGAATATGTCTGCAAAAACTGCGGAAAAGAGTTTGAAAAACTTCTTCCGAACGCGACGGAACATCCGACCTGTCCCCAATGCGGAGAAAACAAGAAAATAGTCAGGAAACTGTCCCGCTTTGCGCCGTCGGCGGGGGAGAATCGGAGCTGCCCGTCGCAGGCCTTCTGCCCGGCCGCGGGAAGCGGCGGATGCGGATGCGGACACGCCGGATGCGGACATCATCGGGGGTGACATGAAAAAAAATGAACTGACCGCTCTGCTCACGGCCATCGGACTTGCACCCAGCCGGAAACTCGGCCAGAACTTTCTGGTGGACGACAATTTTCTCGACTGGCTCGTCCGGGAATCCGGCGCGGCAGAAGGAGAGACGATCGTGGAGGTCGGTCCCGGCTTCGGCGCGCTGACCAGCCGGATGCTCGCCCTCGGAGCGAATGTGACGGCCATCGAATTCGATCACCGGATCTGTGAATGGCTCCGGTCGGTGCTGGTCCCGAAAGGACTGCGTCTGGTGGAAGGGGATGCGTGCAAGGTCCGCTTTGCAGAGCTGTTTCCGCCGGGGACGCCGTTTCGCCTGATCTCCAACCTTCCCTACTCCGCGGGGACCGTGGTGGTGGCCAAACTGCTGGATCTGGAAGTGCCGCCGGAAGAGATGATCGTGATGCTTCAGAAAGAGGTGGCGCTGCGTCTGGCGGCGGATGCGGGGGATGAGGAGTACGGAGCGCTGTCGGTCCGCGCCCGGACCGTCTATGATGTGGAAATTCTGCGCATGGTTCCGCCGCAGCTGTTTCATCCGAAACCGGAGGTGGACTCGTGCGTCCTGCGGATGAGAAAGCGGACGGATCTGCCGCCGATGGAGTTCCGGACAAAACTCTCCCAGGTGGCCCG
The DNA here is from genome assembly GCA_002338895.1 of Lentisphaeria bacterium UBA1829. GTDB lineage: Bacteria > Verrucomicrobiota > Lentisphaeria > Victivallales > UBA1829 > UBA1829. The sequence goes on from DDJH01000203.1 coordinate 5,766, forward strand.
CCTGGCGTTCTCTCAGAGACGGAAAAAAATGATCAAGCAGCTGGCCTCCGTCTTCGGACGCGGACATGTGGAGGCCGCCTATCGCGAAATCGGTCTTTCCGAGGACATCCGGGCGGAACGCGTCACCGTGGAACAATTCCAGAAATTAACTCATTTTTTCCAAACTGTAAACTCTTCAGAAGAATAAATATTTCAGAAAAGAGAGAGTTGAAAAAAGAAATTTTTGGGATATATTATCAGAAATTTTTATAGTTCGCAATGCAGGATCGGAAGATATGGCAAAGCAAAAACACTATCTGGGAATCGACATCGGTTCCACAACGTTCAAAGCCGTCATTATGACGGAAGACGGAAAAGTTGAACATGTGACCTATCAGCGGACCAAACCGGTGGAATCCGGGCGGGTCACATGCAGCAGCAAATGTTCGGAATGCGGGAACTGCAATCTCGGAGCACTGAAAAAGACCGTGATGTCGTTTCTGGCGGACGCCGGAATGACGCCGGAGGACATCCGCTGCACGGTGGTGACCGGCAGTCAGATTGTCGAAGGGACGAAACGGTTCATCCATTATGATTTCCAGGTCAGCGAGGTCTCCGCACATGTGGCAGGAGCGCTGCACTACTACCCGCATGTCCGGGCGATTCTCGACGTCGGCGGGCAGGACAGCAAGGCGATGATCTACAACGAGAAGATGGAAATGTGGACCTCCAAAATGAGCGGGATCTGCGCGGCGGGAACCGGAGCGTTCCTCGACAGCGTCGCCCTCAAACTCGGCGTTCCCGTGGAGGAGATGGCGGAAAAGGCCAATTACGATACCGATCTGGAATTTTCGTCGGTCTGCGCCGTTCTCAGCGCCACCTCGATCAACAAGTTCAAGAACCGCATGCCGCTCGGGCAGGTGATCGGCGGAGCCTGCCGGGCACAGGCGCGCACGATCATTTCCGGAGTCGGACAGCTCCTGTTCAACTACAAGGGAGATATCATTTTCCAGGGCGGCGTGGCCTCCAACCGCGCGGTCGCGTATTATCTGAAGGAGATCACGGGAAACAACATCATCATTCCGGAGTTCCATCAGGTGATGGGAGCTCTCGGAGCGGCGTGCATCGCCCGGAAATACACCGCGCTCAAGGATTCGCTCAACATGGAGAAAATCCAGTATGAGCCGACGCCGATGCGCTCGGTTTCGATGCGGGCGAACAATACCCGCCGGGAGTTTTTCTCGAAGACGAAAGGCGGACCGATGGTCTGGCGGAACCTCTTCTTCCCGACGGAACTCCTCAACGCCCTCGGCGTCAAGATGCTGACTCTGGAAACCTACGCCGCGCTCTTCGCCCGCAACTACAAGCGGACCAAGAAAGCGCTGGATATTGCCGCCTACAAGGGATTTGCCGGGGAGACCTGCTCCTTCCTGCGCGTGCTGGAAGGAACCGATCTGCCGAAACCGGCGTTCGGCGTGTCGACCTCGCAGCCGTGCCAGCAGGGGGAACGGATCTTCCAGGATCTCGCGCGGCAGTACAATTTCTCCGACCGCTTCTATTCACTGCACACGCCGATCAGCGCCGACGATCCCAATTCGGTCGATCAGATTGCCGAAGGTCTTCAGGAAGCGGTGTATCTGATGGAAAAAGCGCTGGGAATGAAACTGGATCCGGCCCGTCTGGCGGAGGCGTGCGAACTTTCGAATGAGGCGGCCGTCATCTCCAAGCGGTGCAATGAACTGCGGTGGACGAGTCCGCCGCTGATCCGGGGCGCGGAAGGGGTGTACAGCGCAATTCTCTTCTCCCAGCTGTGGGGACGCCGGGAACTGATCGATATTCAGAATCAGTTCTATGAAGAGCTCTGCCGGAAGAAGGAGTGGGCGGAAAAGCGGTACAAAATCGACGACACGCACCGTCTTCTGTGGCTGCACCTGCCGCCCTTCTACGACACCAAGGTGCTCGATTACATTGAAAAGACCTGCAATGCGCCGATCGTTTTTGAAGAGGTCAACTTTGTGGACTGGGAGATGCTGGATCCGTCGGATCCGTTCCGGTCGCTGGCGCGGAAACTTCTGACGGTCGGATATCTGGATCCGAAACTGCGCGTGCGGTATATTGTGCAGACGGCGGCGAAGGCGAAGCTCAACGGCTGCATTCTCTACAACCACGGATTCGGCCGCTGCTCGCTGTCGGACAGCTGCTTTGCGAAACATCTGCGGGAGGAGCTCGACAATGTGGGTCTTCCGCTTCTCACGCTGGACGGCGACTGCATGGATCCGACCACCGATCCGTGCAGCACGCTGACCAAGATCTCCTCGTTTGTCGAATCCCTGAACGCGAAAAAATACGGCAACATGTTCGGCCGAATCAAAGAAGGAGCCCGCTCATGATCAAACATCCCGACCAATTCATCGGAGAGATCCGGAAGAACGCCCGCGGCGGCGAAGGCGAAGTTCTCTTTTCCGCCATCTGGAAACCGGGAACCGAGATGAAATCCAACACCCGCATGTATTCAAAACTGGTTCTTGAGCCAGGCACCTCCATCGGCAGTCACATGCACGAGAACGAGGAGGAGATCTTCTACGTGCTCAAAGGGACGGCGGAAACGCTGGACAACGGCACGGTCGCCGTTCTGCATCCGGGCGATTCCAGCATCACCGGAAACGGCGAGACCCATTATCTGAAGAACATCGGCAATGAGACGCTGGAAGTTCTGGCGGTCATTCTGAAATACTGATTCGTCCCTTTTCCGGAGACGAGTCTCAGAGAAAACGCGCCGGAATCAGCAGCGAACGCGGTTTCCGGCGCGTATTGATTGCATGGATCAGACGGGAGGCGATCTCCTCTCCGCACAACCGGCGGGGAACGGCGACAACATGACGTTCCCGCGGGATTCCAGGCAGAGTCAGTCCATCGCATCCGATCACGGGCAGGTCCCCCAGACCGCGAACCCGGAGAGCTTCCAGAATTTCCGGGAGCTGATGATCGTAGGCCGCGATCAGCGCGTCGGGCCGGGTGCGGAGCAGCAGGTGCTCGACCGCGGGCGCCCCGCTGCCGGCCAGAGGACGGACATCCTCTATGAGTTCCGGTTCAATCTGCCGATACCGCTGAACGGCTTTCAAATACGCATCGAATTTCCGCATCTGCTGCAGATTCACGAAACTTCTGGTCTGACCGATGAAGGCGATTCGCGGACAGGAGCGGGCGACGAGCCAGTCGACCGCGTCGCGGATTCCCTCGGAGAAATCGAACGCCACCTGCGGAATGGCGGGATCATCGATCGGATCACAGGCGGTGATGAAGGGGACCTTTGAAGCGGCGATACGGTCAAGCAGCAGTTTTTCCCCGATTCCGAGAACGATTTTCCCGGTGGAGGCACACAGGGAGAAATGGTCCAGCCGGAGCAGTCCGGTCCCGGGATCGGACTCCAGCATGTTGAGGATGGTCCGGTACCCGGCTGCGCTGAGATGCTGCATCATCGCCTCCCAGATTTCACTCCAGAACGGATGGGTGAAAATCGTGGTGAAGCCTTCGAAAATCACTTCGATCATCCGTTCGGGAAAGCGGTCGCGCCGGAGAGGGACGATCCGGGTTCCGCTGCGTTTTTTCCGTTCGAGAAGTCCCTGCTCCACGAGCTGGCGGACCGCCTTGTGGACCGTCTTGATGTTCACGTCGAACTCGTCAGCGAGCAGACGGGAACTCGGGATCCGGTCGCTGTAAATACCTTCTGCGATTCTCCGCTTCAACTCTTCGGCGATCTGCGGCTGTTTATATTCCACCATGTTTCCTCTCCTTCCGTCCGAGGGTCCGAGCTCCAGACGTCCGCGGAGTTTTTCCGGGGAGCGGAGAGCAGGAATAAGACCATACACCGAAAATTCAAAAAATCAAATTAAGACCATACGGAAAGAGGGAAAAAGAGAGGCGAAACTCTTGACAAGAGCATAAACGACTCTATAATATAACCATAGAAATATGAGAGGGGAAAGCCCCCCCCTGAATCCAACGAATAGAACGGAAGGAGAAATCATGTCTGGCGTGAAAACAATGGCAACAGTGATTGAACGTCCCGGAGAAGCGGCGTTCCGTGAAGTGACCCTGACCCCGAAACGGGACGACACCGTCGTCTGCAAAACCCGGATGAGCGCAATCAGCACCGGGACCGATATGAAAACCTATCACGGCATGCAGCACCCGGAACAGTGCTACTACCCGCTGGTGCCCGGTTATGAGAACATGGGCGTGATCCTGGAGGAAGGGGCCTATGCTCCCGGACTCAAGAAGGGCGACCGCGTGATGATCAACGAATGCCGCATCTATCAGGATGTGTGCGCGGCGTGGGGCGGAGGAACCCTGCTGGTCCACAAGGATTCCGTCAACGCGGGCGGCGCGGGCGATCCGCTCTGCAAGGTGCCGGACAACGTCACGGATGAACAGGCGGTTCTCGCCTATCTGTTCTGCGTGTCGCTGAAGGGAANNCAGCGTCTCGGCCTCACGGAGGACTTCACCGGAACGGTTCTGGTGTTCGGCGCCGGAATGAACGGAATCGGAGCGGCACAGATCATCCGGATCAAAGCGCCGAAGGCCACCATCGTTCTTGCGGAACCGCATCCGTACCGCCAGTCGATCGCACGGCACTATGCGGATTTTGTCATCACGCCCGACGAGGCGGGAATCAAACAGCTCGAAGAGATCACCAACGGGAAAAAGGCGGACAAGATCATCGAATGCTCCGGCAATCCGACCGTTCCCGGCATGCTCTACCGCTACCTCAAGGACGGCGGATGGAAGGACGACGATGAACCCGGATACATCCATCTGAACGGCGACTATCCGGAAAAACTGCTGTTCGACCACTACCATCGCTGGTTTGTGAAAAATGCCAACATGTCGATGACCTGCGCGATGAAATGGAGTGCAAAAGCGCAGATTCTGCAGTGGATCGGGGAAGGAAAGATCGACACGTCGCATCTGCCGTACGAAATCTGGCCCGCCGGGAAGGCTGCGGAGGCGTTCGAATATCAGTCCCGGAAGGGAATGGACTGCTTCAAGATCCTCTTTGACTGGAGGGATCTCTGATGCAGTACGGTCTTGCCGCCTGGGGACTCCGCGAGGAGTCCCTGGAATCCCAGCTGCGGATCACGTCCGGACTCGGACTGAATTTGCTGGAGTTCTCCATTGCCAACTATGAGAAGGATGCGCTTCAGATCGGAGCCACACCGGAGCAGATCCGCGAAGTGAAGGAGATGTTCCGGAAATACGGAATCCGTCTGGAGTGCGGATGCACGGGAAACGACTTCACCGGAGATGACGTCGAAGACCAGATCCGGAAAGTCACGGAAGTGATCGACATTGCGGCGGAACTGGGGATCCGCTTTCTGAGGATCTTCGCGGGATTCCAGTCGGACAGCGTCGTCTGCGGGAAGAGGAAAACCCGGATGCTGGACGCCCTCCGGACCGTCCAGGCGCACGCGGAACGGAAACAGGTTCTTCTCTGCGTGGAAACCCACGGAGGAGTGACCGCTCTGGAGAACGGATCGCTTCATCATTTCCACAGCGCCACGACACGGACGGATCTCTGGAAGGAGATTCTGGAAACCGGAGTATCCTGCACCTACGATCCGGCGAATCTTGCCGCGGTCGGGAGCTGTGCGCCGTGCGCATTCTACCGAGAGTTCCGCGAAAAAATCGCGTATCTGCATCTGAAGGACTTCCGGGACACGGAAGGAGGAGTCCTTCCCGCCGCCTGCGGAGAGGGACGGCTGGACTGGAACTGCCTGCTGAACACGCTGAAAGATTACTCCGGTCCCGCGATGATCGAATATGAACTTCCCGGCGACGTGGAAGACGGCATGAAACGGAGTCTGGAATTTCTGAAGAAAAATGAGGTGAAGCAATGAGACGTTTTCTGACTCTTCTTCTTTTCTGCTGTGCGGCGGCGCTGTTCGCCGGCCAGATCTATTTTCAGGGGGATTCCGAGAAGAACCCCCTCACCTACCGCTGCGGAGAGGAAATTGTGTTCCGTCTGACACTGGTGGAAGACGGCAAACCGCTGAGCGGCGTTCCGGTGGAATGGACTCTGTTCGGAGAGGACGGAACCCGGGAAAAGGGAAAAGCCGTTTCCGATCCGGCGAAACCGCTGGTGATCCGGACCAAACTGGCAAAACCGGGATTTGTCTACGTGGAGGCCAAGGCCCTGGATGCGAACGGGAAAGCGCGGAAAGACGCCCTCGTTCTGAGCGTTTCGGCAGGAGCGGATGTGGAGAAAATCCGTCAGACGGTGCCCGAGCCGAAGGATTTCGATGCGTTCTGGGCCAGACAGAAAAAGCGTCTTGCCGCCATCCCGATGAAAGCGAAACTGACGCCGGTGGAAAGCAAGCACAAAAACGTGGACTGCTGGATGTTTGAAATTCCGTCGGTCGGTCAATATCCGGCGACGGGCTACATCTCCATGCCGAAAGGAGCCAAACCCAGGTCGCTGAAAGCGCGAGTGGCCGTCTACGGCTACGGGTTCCATTCCGTTCCGATGCAGGATCAGTGGGCCGCCCGCGGCTATCTCTCCCTGTCGATCAGCCGCCACGGACTGCCCCAGGGACGGGAGCAGGCATTCTACGAAGAACAGAGAAAAGGACCCTACAAGAGCTTCGGTTTCCGCAACAATCAGAACGCGGAAAACTGCGATTTCAATCTGATGATCCTCCGCGACCTTCGCGCGATTGAATACCTGAAGAGCCGTCCGGAATGGGATGGGAAAACGCTTCAGGTGGATGGAGGAAGCATGGGAGCGTTTCAGGCGATCAACATTGCCGGACAGGAACCGGCGGTCAGCTCGGTCAGCGCGGCGATTCCGTGGTGTGCGGACCTCGGCGGAGTCACCAAAGGACGCTTCCAAGGATGGCGGCCCGGCTATACGCCCGCGCTCGACTATTTCGATATTGTCAATCAGGCGAAGCGGATTCAGTGTCCGGTCACCTTCTACATCGGTCTCGGCGACCGGGTCTGCCCGGCCTCCAGCCAGTTCGCGATGTATAACAACATGACCTGCGAACGCAAGCTCACCGCGGAGCAGAGCGCCGGACATCGGAAAAAATCTCCCGGTGCCAGAAGCTATAAAATCGCAGCGCCGAAATCCAAATGAGCCGCCGTTTATGAAATTTCATCCGATACGAATCAACCAGCAGCCGGCCTATGACGCCCTCTGCCCGGAATGGAAATTAAAAGAGACGCCCCCTCCCCGGGAGCGTCTCTCCCTTGAAACGGATCATCCGGACGGGACCTGCAAATGCGGAGAAACGGTCCGTTTTTCCATCGAGTTTCTCCGGGACGGGAAACCGGTCCCGGGACGAAAACTCCACTGCAGAATCCAGAGGGATTTTCATCCGGATGAAGAGAAGGATCTTCTCTCCGGCGACGAACCGGTCTTTGTGGAAACGACGCTGGAACGGCCCGGCTTTGTCCGCCTGTCCGTCACCTCGGACACTCTGACCGCGGCACGCGGAGCGGGATTCGATCCGCTGGAAATCCGGCCCGCACCCGAAGTGGAAGGCTTCGATGCGTTCTGGACCGCTCAGAAGGAAAAGCTGGCACAGATCCCCGCCGACGTTCTCCGAATGGAAAAGATCCCCCTTGACGATCCGGCCTATGAAGGGGTCGTCGACTGCTACGATGTGCAGGTTGCCTGCACGGAGGGAGAACCGGTCTCCGGAATTCTCGCGATTCCGTGCGGAGCGAAGCCCGGCACCCTCCCGGCCTATGTCTTCTTTCATGGAGCCGGGGTGCGTCCCGCGTTTCAGCCGCTCCCGTGGGCGGCGCACGGGATGATCGCATTCAATGTCAACGCGCACGGACTGCCGAACCGGGAGTCGGAGGAGTTCTACCGGGAGGCCTCGCGCCGCCTGGCCGACTATCCGGCCCGCATCTACGGGAAACCGGAAGAGTCGCTGTTCGTCCGCATGACCCTGCGGGTGGTCCGGGCGCTGGAATACATCAAGTCGCGTCCGGAATACGACGGGAAAACACTGATTGTCCATGGCGGAAGTCAGGGCGGATACCAGGCGCTTGCCGCGGCAGGACTGGACCCGGAGGTCTCGCTGATTATTCCGAATGCGCCGGCGATGTGCAATCTGGCCGGGGCGCTGGAAGGACGGACCCCGGGCTGGCCGTTCACGGTCAGTTTGGAAAAGCCCGAACTGCGGAATAACCGGAACGCGCTCTACTGCGACGGAGCCACGTTCGGGAAACGGGCGAAAGCGCAGGCGCTGTTCACCGTGGGATTTTCCGACGCCGCGGCGGTTCCCTCCTCGGTCTACGCCGCATACAATGCGTATGCGGGCGAGAAGCAGATCATGGATTTTCCCGATCTGGGCCATGAAGGAGCGGTCTTCTGGACCTCGGAAGCGGAAATCGTTCAATTCATCCGAACACAAAAACCATCATCCAAACCATAACAGCAAAGGAGACAGTTCATGTCGAATAAACCGAAAGTCATTTTCATGCCGCATGCGAATATTCAGTATTCGCAGCTGGACCCGAAACGCCGTGCGTGGGTCTGCGAACACTGCTATCGTCCGCTGTTCGAGCTGGTGCGCGACGGCGATTACAAAGTCGCGTTCGAGGCCTCCGGCCGGACGCTGGAAGTGATAGATCAGGAGGCGCCTGCCGTCCTGGCGCTTCTGAAGGAGCTGGTCAAGGAAGGGAAGATCGAACCGGTTGCGTCGCCGTTCATTCACGTGATGCTTGCGAACGTTCCGCCGGAGATCGGTCTGGACACCCTCAAACACGGACTGGAAGCCTGGGAGAAATACACGGGCGTTCGTCCGGAAACCGGCTGGAACCCGGAGTGCGGCTGGGCCTCGTATCTTCCCGAGATCTACAAGGAGGCGGGGTACAAGAACCTCGTGATGGATGCCGACAGCTTCTTCCTCTCCTTCCCCGAGATCCGCAAAGCCACCGGTCTCAAATACGACGTTCAGGGGCACTCCAACAAGAACCACCTCTTCAAGATCGAAGAGTACATCAAGGACAAGCCGGAATTTCTCAAATATCTGACGAACCCCTCCGTTGCCCCGAACGGACTTCGGATGGTCTTCCGCTCCGACTGCATGGCCAATCCGATGCTCTGGTATCTGATGGGAGCGACCGAAGGCTGCCGCGAAACGCCGGTCAGTCTGGATGAAATCAAAGAGATGTTCCTCAAGTGGCAGCCGCGCATCGCGCAGACCGGCTCCTTCATCATGCCGTATGCGGAGGATGCGGAATACATCGGCTCGTCGGCCTATTTCTATGTGAAACAGTTCAACCAGGCCCGCTTCTTCGAACCGGAACCGGAATCCGTCCGCCGCTTCAAGGAGCTGCTGGACATGGCCAAGGAGATCGGCTACGAACTCACCACTCCGGGAGAGGTCATCAACAGCGCCAAAGAGCTGATTTCGAACGATCTGATCGACCGCATTGAAAACGGAGCGGCATGGCACGGCGGCACCTACAAGGCATGGGCGAACACAAGCTACTCGCTGATCTTCGACCCGGTCTGCCGGATGATTTACGACGGCATCGTCGCGGTCCGCAAACACATCGGCAACACGCCGGAACTGGAAAAGGCGATGAAGGCGGTGACCTCCGCCTACGTTTCCGACTCCAGATGGCCCCCGCTGCCGACGACCCCCGGCCGCTTCAATGTCCGCGAGTCTCTGGACGATCTGTTCGCAGCCAACCGCTTCCTCGGCGAAGCGATGGAAAAGGGCGGAATCGGCGAAAAACGCGCCATCTACTCCGCTCCGCTGATGGAAACCCAGATCCGTCTGATCGAACAAAAACTCATGGATCAGAAGTACTTCGGAGAATAAGACGCGCCGTTCTTCCCGAACGGGAAATGCGTATTTTCCATTCCGCGCCGCACAGACAGCAAACTCTGTGCGGCGCGTTTTTTATGGATGGCTGCGGCCGGAATCCTCGGGATGGAGGAATTCGCGCCAGTCGGATCCGGAGGGGGGCGGGAGAGGAACCATTCCGGAGGTGTCGCTGCACTGCTGAAAGACGCGGAGGCCGAAGACGGGCAGAATTGCCAGAAGATGATCGAAGATGTCGGACTGGGTCTCCTCATGGGCGATCCACTGGACGTCGCGGGTAAAGCAGTAGATTTCGAGCGGAATTCCGGTGACGCCGGGGGGAAGCTGACGAACCAGCAGGAGCATCTCCTGATTGATCCGGTGGTTGTTCCGCAGATACTGTTCCACATAGGCGCGGAAGGAGCCGAGATTGGTGATTCTTCGTCCATTGATCGGTTTTGCGCCTTCGGCGGCGAGCCGGGCATTCCATTCGGCAAGTTCGCGGCGTTTTCCTTCCAGATAGGAGTTCAGGAGGACGAACTCTTCGAGTTTCCGGATCTCGCTCTCCTCGAGGAAACGGACGCTTCGCTGATCGATGTAGAGAGAGCGTTTGATGCGTCGTCCGCCGGATTCATACATGCCGCGCCAGTTTTTGAAGGAGTCGGTGATGAGTTTCCGGATGGGCAGCGTGGAGATGGTCTTGTCCCAGTTCTGGACCTTGATGGTGTGGAGCGCGATTTCGGTGACGCATCCGTCGGCATTCTGGCTGGGCATTTCGATCCAGTCGCCGATCCGCACCATGTCGTTGGAGGAGATCTGCATGGCCGCGACGACGGAGAGAATCGTATCCTGAAAGATCAGGATCAGAACCGCCGCCATGGCTCCCAGTCCGGAGAAGAGGATCAGCGGACTGCGGTTGATCAGCATCGCGATCATCAGGAACACCGCACCGGTCCAGACGCAGATTTTGACCAGCTGAAGATACCCCTTGATCGGTCGTTCTGCGGCATCCGGCCGTTTCCGGTAAAAGAGGTCGAGCAGGTCCAGAGCCCGGCTCAGGGCAAGAGAAAAGGCCAGCACAATGAATGCACTGCTGAGATTCCGGATCAGCGTGGCCGTCAGCGCATGGATTCCGGGAATCATCGACGCGCCGGAGGCCAGCACCACGGCCGGGATGATGTTCGCCAGACGGGAAATGATCGCAAGGCACGCCCAGTGTTCCTCGCTTCCCGCCGGCGGATGCGCCTTCAGGAATTTCCGCAGTCCGCGATACAGAATAAATTTCGTGATGAAATTCACCAGAAGCGTGATTCCCGCCAGAACCAGCACAACCAGAAGTGTGTAGGCCCATGGATACGGTTCCAGAGCCGTCTGCAGATTCTTCAGCCATGTCATTTTTCCGCCCTCCCCTTTTGCGGTTGTTTCGGAAGCGCAGAGTAACATACTCCTCCATTTTGCGGATTTAAAATGAATGAACCGGAAAAAGAGCCTGTTTTTTGATGTTGCAGTTTGCAATCCCTGAAAGACGTGGCATCTTACAACCGGATCATTGATGAAAAATTCTGCAAGGAGCAAGATGAAAATATTGGTGGGACTCAGCGGAGGGGTCGATTCAGCCGTGACCGCCCTTCTGCTGAAACAGGCCGGACACGAGGTGGCCGGCGCAATCATGACTCTCTGGAACGATCGGAACCCGTGGAAGGGCGGAGACCGCCGGGCATGCTACGGTCCGCGGGAGATCGAAAACGTCGAAAGCGCCCGGCAGGTGGCGAAAGCGGTCGATATCCCCTTTTACGAGATCAACTGCTCGGAACAATACGAGAAAATCGTTCTGGCGAACTTCCAGGAGGAATACAATGCGGGACGCACACCGAATCCGTGCATCCGCTGCAACAGCCGGATCAAGTTCGGCTTCCTGCCCGAAGCGGCGCGGAAGGCCGGTTTTGAATTCGACCGGTTCGCCACGGGGCACTATGTGCGCCTCCGGGAACAGGACGGACGGTTTCAGATTCTGCGGGCTCTGGATTCGGGGAAGGATCAGTCGTATTTTCTCTACCGTCTGACCCAGGAACAGCTTTCGCGGGTTCTTTTTCCCCTCGGGGAGTACCGGAAATCGGAGATCCGCCGGATCGCGGAGGAGAACGGACTGCCGGTCAGCGACCGTCCGGACAGCCAGGATTTCTATTCCGGCGACTACCGGGAACTGCTTCTCCGCAACGATCAGAAAGGCGAGATCGTGGATGCGGAAACCGGACGGATTCTGGGCACGCACAACGGATTCTGGAACTACACGATCGGGCAGCGGCGCGGACTCGGAGTTGCGGCGAAACATCCGCTTTATGTGGTCCGGCTGGATCCGGAGAACAACCGGGTCCTCGTCGGGCCGGAGGCGATGCTGAAAAAGACCGAAATGCGGGTGACGGACCTCAACTGGAGCGGCATTTCCGTCCCGGATCATCCGTATGACGTCCGGATCAAGGTGCGGTCGATGGGAAATGGAACGGCGGGATCGGTGACGCCGAATCCGGACGGCTCGGCAACGGTGCAGTTCTATGAGGAACAGAAATCGCCGACCCCGGGGCAGTCCGCCGTGTTTTATGATGGCGACCTGCTGCTCGGCGGCGGCCTGATCGAGGAGGTCCGATGATGACTGATACGGAACTCAAAGAGTATCTGGAACTGACGGATCCGAAGGAACTTGCTGAACTGTACGCCAGGGCGTATCAGGAAAAGTTGCGCTGCATCGGGCCGAATGTGAGTCTGCGCGGACTGGTGGAGATCAGCAACATCTGCCGGAAGAACTGTTATTACTGCGGCATCCGGGCGGGAAATACGAATCTGAAACGGTACCGGGTGGGGAAAGAGGAGATTGTCGCTTCGGCGCTGTGGGCGTTCCGCCATCACTACGGGTCGGATGCAGNNCTACGGGTCGGTGGTTCTGCAGTCGGGCGAAGTGGTGTCGGACGAGTTCACGGAATTCATCGAATCAACGGTCCGGGAGATTCTGGAACGCTCGGAAGGACAGCTCGGAATCACTCTCTGCTGCGGCGAACAGAGCGCGGAGGTCTATGAGCGCTGGAGAAAGGCGGGCGCGTTGCGGTACCTGCTTCGGATCGAGAGTTCCGATCCGGAATTCTATCGCAGACTGCATCCGGCGGATCACGATTATCATGCGCGGCTGGAGTGCCTTCGCCGTCTTCGGGAACTGGACTATCAGGTTGGCTCCGGCGTGATGATCGGTCTTCCGGGGCAGACCACGGAGCAGCTGATCCGCGATCTGCACTTCTTCGAGGAATTCGATCTGGACATGATCGGGATGGGTCCGTACATTCCGCACGCGGAGACGCCGCTGGGGAAAGACATCCGGATGACGCCCGAATACAAACGGGAACAGCTGGAAAAAGGGCTCAAAATGATCGCCTGCACCCGTCTTCTTCTGAAGGATGTGAATATTGCATCGACGACGGCGCTTCAGGCGCTTGCGGACGACGGACGCGAACGGGGACTTCTGGCCGGAGCCAACGTCATCATGCCCAACGTGACCGATCCCTCCTACCGCCGGCGCTACCAGCTGTATGCGGACAAGCCCAATCTTGACGAAAATTCCGAGGAGTCGCGTGACGATCTCATCCGGAGAATTCATTCCATCGGGGAAGAGATTCTGTGGGATCAGCACGGGGATTCCCGCCACTATTTCAACCGAAAAGAGAAAGATTTGAAATCATGATCATTCCATCCATTCTCGGAGAAATCCGGCTCGAGGGCAATCTTGCGGGCTGGCAGCTGACGCACACGGGAACGATTCTGGAACCGGATCTGGAAGAGATCCGCATTCAAATGGAGTCGGATCAGGAGCTTCCGCCGCCGCAGATGAGTTTTCTCTGGAGCGTTCCGCAGATTGACATGCAGACACGCTGGACCTCGGGCAGCATCTTCCGCCGCAATCTTCCGCCCGACTGGAGCGGCAAGGAGAGTTCTCAGCTGGCATCCAACATTCCCATGCAGACCTTTCTGAATCTGAAAGGACAGAACCGGCTGACACTGGCCGTTTCCGAAGCAAAAGGGTTTGTCCAGTTTTCGGGCGGAGTCAACGAGGAGTCGAACCGGATCAAGGGGGAATTCACGCTTTTCATGCGTCCCGAAGCGCCGATCCGCAGTTATGAGGTGACTTTGCGGATCGACCGCCGGAGCATCTTTTACGCCGATGCGATCCGTGCGGTTTCCGAGTGGTTTGCCTCCTTCCCGGAATACAAGCCGTCCCGGGCGCCGGACGCGGCCTTTGAAGCGATCTACTCCTCCTGGTACAGCTACCATCAGGATCTTTTCGATCATGAACTGGAGAAGGAGTGCGCGCTGGCGAAGGAGTTCGGACTGAACGGAATCATTGTCGACGACGGCTGGCAGACGGAGGACAATCAGCGCGGCTACGCCTGGTGCGGCGACTGGGAAATCGCCCGGAAACGCTTCCCCGACATGCGCGCCCATGTGGAGAAGATCCACGCGCTCGGCATGAAATACATCATCTGGTATTCGGTTCCGTTTGCAGGGATCAAAAGCAGGCTGTACCAGAAATTTCAGGGGAAGTTTCTATACGAGCTTCCCCGTCTGAACACAGCGGTTCTGGATCCCCGTTTCCCGGAGGTGCGCGAATACCTTATCAACACGTATGAGACCGCGATCCGCGAATGGAATCTCGACGGATTCAAACTGGACTTCATCGACAGCTTCAGCTTCAATGGCGGCGACGATCCCGCCGTTGCGGAAAACTATGCCGGACGCGACATCAAATCCCTTCCGGAAGCGGTGGATCTCCTTCTTTCCGAAGTCATGCGCCGTCTGCGCGCGCTGAAACCGGATATCCTGATCGAGTTCCGTCAGAGCTACATCGGTCCTGCGATCCGCAAATACGGCAATATGCTCCGGGCCGCGGACTGCCCCGCCGACATTCTCTCCAACCGGGTCCGCACACTGGATCTCCGCCTCACCTCCGGCAACACGGCGGTCCATTCCGACATGCTGGAGTGGAACGAGGAGGACTCCGCGGAAACCGCCGCTCTTCAGCTCTTGAATGTTCTCTTCAGCGTCCCGCAGATCTCGGTCCGTCTGGAAGCCATCCCGGAAAACCATCGCCGGATGCTCCGCTTCTGGCTGGACTTCATCGCGCTTCACCGCGATGTTCTGCTGCACGGCTATCTGAAGCCGTTCCATCCGGATCTGAACTATCCGATCGTCTCCTCCGAAACGGCAAAGGAAAAAGTGATCGCCGTCTACAATCACGGGCAGATCGTCAAAATCGCCTGCGAACCGGGAAAGACCTGTTTCCTGGTCAATGCGACCGGCCGTTCGGAAGTCTACATCGATCTCCAGAACGCGCCGCTCTCCGTCGAGGTTTTCGACACCCTCGGGCGGCCGGTTCCGGCGGGAGAGGCGGCCGTCGGCGTTGCCAAAGTCTCCATTCCGTATTCGGGGCTGATGGTTCTGAAGTTCTGATGCTCTGAAAAACAGAACGAACTGTGGAATGCGGTCCCCGGGTCAGTCCAGACCGCGTTCCCAGTTGAACCGGGAGCTTTCCTTCGCGGGGCCCGGGACCCGGAGATCCGCGATCCGGTCCAGCGGAAGAGGAGGCTCCACGGAAAAAGAGGCTTCCGGATACAGAAGAGTGAGTCCGTCCTCGTTTTTCCGTACAAGGAATGTCTGTCCCAGCGAATCGCGGATGCTCCGCATGGACGCCGTCTCCGCCCGGGTTGCCAGCAGAAGCGGACGGCCCTGACAGCAGCACTCCACCGGAAGCGGCGAATGACGCGCCAGCTCCTCCACATCCTCCCGGGAAAGCTCCACATGCGCATGAACGGAAAGCGCTCCGAGCTGTTTGAGCTCCTCCACCGCAAAAGAGTTGGCAACCGGCAGGGGCGGAGCCGTCCGGATCCGGATCCCGGGATAGGACTTCAGAAGATGAAAATGGGCCGGCGACGTCGCCCGGAAAACCCGTACCCCGGCACGAATCGCCCTGTCGATGCGTTTCCGCAGGAGTTCCAGTTCTGTTTCCGGCGTGAAAAACGGGAGAATGCACTCGCGTTCCGGATTCGGAGAGTCGCTCAGCTCTTCCGCCGCGCGGGAACTTTCCTCCGGAGCGGGCGCTCCGACCGGCAGAAACACGGTCGTCTCCGGCCCTTCCGGCAGACGTGCGGGCACCATGGAACGGTGGAAGCGCAGAAGGTTCTCCGCCCGTTCCAGTGACCGTCTGCGAATCTGTTCCGGAGAAAGAGTCCGGACCAGCCACTCCAGGAACGCCCGTTTGACCGACTTCAGGTGATCCCGGCGGACAAAATAACGACCTTCGGTTTCCGCGTCGATGCGTCCGGCGGAGAACGGAGTCTCCGGCAGAGTCCGGAAGAATGCGGCGAGTTCTTCCGCGGAAAACGGACGATTTCCCGCCGGTTCGGTCGGAATCGGCGCGCACCACTCCTTTCCATCCACCGAGATCCGCAGTTCCGATGCGGAAAGATGCAGGGAAAGATCCAGAATTGCGCCCTGAAGCGGCAGATTCGCACACCGTTTTTCCATCGAATCGTGCGTTTCGCCAATCCGGTAGAGGAGGCCGTTTCCGGCGATTGTTTTCCCGCGGGACGCGATCCGGCAGACCTGACCGGGAAACGCCTTTTTCACGGACCGTCCGCCGACGGAGAGCTCCAGAAGAGTCAGATTCTCCCCCTCCCCTCCCGTGGCGGACTGGACACGGATCACATCGCCGATATGGAGCCGTCCGGAAAGCTCCGCCTCAAAAAAAGAAGCAGAAACGCGGCGGACCCGTCCGCAGAGCTGCCCGACCCCTCCCGGAGCATCGGAGCGGATCAGTTTCCGCATGGACTCCTTTGTATAGAAACCGAGGGAACGTTCCCGGGATCCGGTGCGGTTCAAAATCTCGAGCACCTCCTCTTCCGGCGCACCGTCGATCGCCTTCCGGTAGGCGGCAACCACGTTTGAGACATAATCCGCGCCGCGCAGACGACCTTCGATCTTCAGCGAAGCAATCCCCATCTCCCGGAACTTCGGGATCAGACGGAACGCCGCGAGATCGCGCGTGGAGAAGAAAAATCCGTTTTTCCCTCCATCGGCCCGGAACAGACGTCGACACGGCTGTCTGCACCTCCCCCGGTTCCCGCTTCCTCCTCCGAGCCACGACGAAAACAGGCAGCTTCCCGAAAGGCACGCGCAGAGGGCCCCATGTACAAACACCTCCAGCTCCACCGGAGAATCCGCCGCAATTTTCTCCAGCTCCTCCATCGAAATCTGCCGTTCGAGGATCACCCGCTTCGCCCCCATTTCCGCGGCGGCGCGGACCGCCTCCGAGTTGTGCAGCGCCATCTGAGTGGACGCATGGATGGTCAGAGCGGGGAAAAATTCGCGGATCATCCGGAGCACACCGAGATCCTGAACGATCAGTGCATCCGGCCGCAGCGCATCCAGCTCCGCCAGCACACGGGCGGCCTCCTCGATCTCCCGCTCCCGGACGATCGTATTGAACGTGACATACACCTTCCGTCCATTTCTGTGCGCAAACGCGATCAGACGCGACAGCTCCTCCACGCTGAAATTCTCACTTCTCTCCCGTGCATTGAACTTTTTCGTTCCGCAGTAGACCGCGTCCGCCCCCGCATCAAATGCGGCCAGCGCGACCGCCAGAGACCCCGCCGGTGCCAGCAGCTCCATCAACTTCACCCTTTTCCATCCCGTTCTTCCATTCGCCGAAAACAAAAAACGGATGCCCGCCTTTCCGCCGCGGACATCCGTTTCCCATTCGATCCGAATGCCGGATTAATTACTTAATCACGACCTCTTTTCCTGCCGCCGCGGAATCATAAATTCCGTTCAGGATCTTCTGCACGGCAAGACCGGCTTCGCCGGGCGCCCGCAGCTCCGTCCCGTACAGACATCCGCTGACCCAGTTTTTGAGTTTTGCCGTAAAGAGCATGTTCCAGTCGCTGCCCGGCAGGAATCCCGGCACCTCGTTGATCATGGTTCCGGCGCAGTCGCGATAGATTTCAGCCGGGGACCACGAACCGCCGCCCTTGTCGC
Organism: Lentisphaeria bacterium UBA1829; assembly: GCA_002338895.1. Lineage (GTDB taxonomy): Bacteria > Verrucomicrobiota > Lentisphaeria > Victivallales > UBA1829 > UBA1829. The sequence goes on from DDJH01000203.1 coordinate 23,645, forward strand.
CCATGAATGTGAAGTTCCAGACATCCTCCTTGATGTGAGCGGAGAAGGAGGATTCGATCTGCATGATCGCGCCGTTCGCAAAACGGATCTGCCCGATTGCAAGATCCTCGACGGTAAAGGTTTTCCAATCCCAGTTCGGCCACATGGAAACCACTTCGGAGGGCTTGTCGCCGATGTAGGTCCAGATATTTCCCGACGCCGCCACCGGCTTCGGCGCTCCCATGAAGAAGTGCGCCACTTCGATCAGATGCACTCCGATATCGATCATCGGTCCGCCGCCCTGCAGCGCCTTCTGTCCGAACACTCCCCAGTTCGGAATGCCTCTTCTGCGCAGAGCGCGGCATTTGACGAACATGATGTTTCCGAACTGCCCTTCGTCACGGGCGCGGAGCAGAAATTCGGTGTTGTTGTGATATCTCTGCTGGAATCCGACGGAGAGTTTGCGCTTGTTCTTCTTGGCGACCTTCACCATCTCCTCGCACTCTTTGACGTTCATTCCCATCGGTTTTTCCGTGATGGCATGGCAGCCGGCGTTGAGCGCATCGATCACGGCCGGAGCATGAACGCCGTTCGGCGTGCAGACGTCCACCGCATCGGGTTTGATCTTCTTGAGCATGACCTTCCAGTCCTTGAAGAGCGCCTTCTTCGGCAGTCCCCACTTGCTCTCCATCACATCCAGTCTTTCCTGGAGAATATCGACGCCCGCGACGATTTCCACTTCCGGAATCCCCTTGTAGGCCTCCATATGCGTCTGCGCGATTCCTCCGCATCCGACAATCGCCACGCGAAGTTTCTTCCCCTTGTACTCCTCTTTCTTTGAGTCCATTGCAAGAGACTGGGTTCCTACACTTTTATCGAGCGCCATCTGAAATTCTCCTTTGTTATATTGGTTTCTTTCCGGCGAATTTTTGATCTGCAAAATACAGTAATTAGAAAAACGGCAAATTCAACAGGATAAAAAAACTCTTTTTGTGCAAAAAGTATACAAAATGTGACATCCGGATATTTTTCCTTTCTCGCATTCTGCAGAAAAGCGGGAATCTCCGGAAGGATTTTCTCCGGAGGCCCCTCTTCGGAAGATGTTTCCGGACTCCCGGCGTCAGACGATTTTATATTTTGCCGCCAGTTTCATCAGCGCAGCGGACTGTTTCGGCGAAAGGACCCGGCCGGCCGCGCTCTGTTTCGCCAGCGACTCATAGAATTCCCGGTCGTCATACACGCGCCGCCCCTTCTTTTCCGGAGCGGCCCATTCCTTCACCTCGGACAGCGCCTTGAGAATCCGCTTCACCTCGTCCTGCGCTCCGGCCTTCTCCTCGTTCGGCTCGGGGACCTCGACTCCGAGGTTTTTCATCAGTGTCTCATACTCCGCAATGGATGCGGAATACCGCGCCGCGAGCTTCGCCAGAGCGGCCGTCTGCCGTTCCGACAGCACCTTGCCCGATTCCACCTGTTCCTTCAGCGAATCGAAGAACTTCTTGTCATCATATACGCGGGCGCCCCGCTTTTCCGGCGGATTCCACGGAATATTCGCCATCGCCCGGAACAGAGCGAGCACATTCTCCTGCGGCGGCGCCTTGCTCACGGCTTCCTCTCTGCGCTGCTGAATCTCCTCCCGCATTTTCCGGATGTTTTCGACCCGTTCGCGGGCGGCTTCAATATCGTCCGTCAGATGATACTTCTCGGCGCAGCGGTCCACATCGTGCAGCTGGTCGGCGTACTTGATGACCAGATTCAGAAGCGCCTCCCACTGTTTCGACGAGATCCCGGCCCCTTTTTCCGCCTTGTTCTGCACCGAAGTATAGAATTTCTTGTCGTCGTAAACCCGTTTGGATCCTTTTTCGGGCGCCTCCCAGTTCCGGACCTCCTGCAGGAGCTTCAGAACGGCCTGCGCCTTTTCCGCATCGGGAGCCCCCGCGTTTTTCGCATCGGCAAGCCACCTGGAAAACTTCTCGTAAAACTCCTTCAGCATTGCGGTCCACTGGATTTTGCCCTCCTCGACTCCGTCCAGCTGATTTTCCATATCCGCGGTGAAGCCGACCTGCATCAGATCGG
>DDJH01000203.1:25732-31354 GCA_002338895.1 Lentisphaeria bacterium UBA1829
GCATAGGTCGACGGCCGTCCGATCCCGTTGGATTCCAGCTCCTTGATCAGCGTGGCCTCCGAGAAGCGCGGCGGAGGCTCCGTGAACTTCTGTTCGCCCTGCGTATCCATCAGCGTGCAGGGGGCGTGTTCCCGGAGTCTGCCCAGGGCGTCGGCGTCTCTGGAATCCTCATCCTCGGATCGGGCGGAGCCCTCCTCCTCGATATTGTAGGCCTTGAGGAAACCGGGGAACGTGGTCACGGTCGCGGTGGCGCGGAAGGTGTAAAGACGGCTGTCGGCTCCGCTGCCCTCCACATCGACCGTTGTCCGAAGCTGTTCGGCGGCAGCCATCTGGGAAGCCAGGAAGCGGCGCCAGATCAGGCGGTAGAGTTTCAGCTGCCCTGCATCCAGCGTATCCTTCAGCGATTCGGGCGTCAGCGTCACATCGGTCGGCCGGATCGCCTCATGCGCGCCCTGCGCATTGGATTTGGATTTGTAGAAATTCGGTTTTTCCGGCACGAACTCCGCTCCGTAGCTGGAGCGGATGAAATCGCGGCAGGCGTTCTGGGCCTCGACTGCGATTGCCACGGAGTCGGTTCTCATATAGGTGATCAGTCCGAGATGACCGGCAGGCGTATCAACGCCCTCGTAAAGCTGCTGAGCGTACCGCATGGTTGTGCTCGCGGAAAAACCGAGAGCCGATCCGGCCGCCTGCTGCAGCGTGCTGGTGATGAACGGCGGGGGCGCATGACGTTTCCGCGGCTGCGTCTCGATGGACGCGATCTTCCACGCCCGGGCGCCTTTAACGGCCGCAAGAACCCGATCGGCCTCTTCGCGGCTTCCGACCTCAAATTTTCCATTGTCGATTTTGGCCAGACGGGTTGTGAATTCGCAGTTTTCCCCCTGAGAGAAGCGTGCGAGGAAGTTCCAGTACTCCTTCGGGACGAACGCGAGGATTTCGCGCTCTCTTTCGCAGACCAGCCGGAGAGCGACCGACTGGACCCGTCCGGCGCTCACCCCCCGTTCGATCCGCGACCAGAGCAGCGGACTGATCATGTATCCGACAATCCGGTCGAGCACTCTCCGCGCCTGCTGGGCATCGACCAGATTCATGTTCAAATCTCCGGGATGCTGGAACGCCTTTGTAATCGCGCTCCGGGTGATCTCGTGGAACGCGACGCGGTGGAATGCGGCCTTCTTATTGCAGTTTTTCAGCACTTCNNACTTCGTGCAGATGCCACGCGATGGCCTCACCTTCGCGGTCCGGGTCGGGCGCGAGATAGATTTCCTTGACGGCCTTGGCGGTCTTTTTCAGCTCTGCGAGATTTTTCCCCCGGCTTTTGGACTCTTCATATTGTGGAGCGAAATTATGTTCGATATCCACGCCGAACGCGCGTTCGGGCAGATCCCGGATATGTCCGTAGGAGGCTTTGATGACATAATCCTTTCCGAGAATCCTCCCGATGGTCTTGGCCTTGGCAGGNNGACGAGTTTATCCGGCATATATTCGTTCTCCACATAAGATCCGCCATCCGCACCGGAGCGCGGCGGCATGCATTGTTTTCCGTCGGTCCATATTTTATTAAGATGATGCTGTTTCCGGGGATTGTCAAGCGGGGAAAGTAAATTTTTTCAAAAAAACGCGGAAAAATCAAAAAAGACGGTTGAAAGTTCCACGATCCGTGTTATTATAATGGTTTGCTACTGATGCAACGGAAAACATTATTTTATGGAGGGAATCTTATAAATGCATACGGCTTTGACCCAGAAAAGCATTGATCTCTACGACCGGTACGTCATGAAGACCTACCCGAAGGCAGACATCCTCTTCACGCGGGGCTCCGGATGCAGACTGTGGGACGGGGACGGACGGGAATATCTGGATTTCGCAGCCGGAATCGCGGTCTGCAGCCTCGGCCACTGCCACCCGGCCGTCACCCGGGCGATCGCCGAACAGGCGGGAACCCTCGTTCACGTTTCCAATCTTTATATGAATCAGCGGCAGCCGGAACTGGCGGAAAAACTGATCCGCCACGGATTTGACGGTGTCTGCTTCTTCTGCAACAGCGGAGCGGAGGCCAACGAAGGACTGATCAAACTCGCCCGGAAATGGGGCTCCAGCCACGGCGGGAAATATGAGATCATCGCCATGGCGGATTCGTTCCATGGGCGGACCCTCGCAACCCTTGCCGCCACGGGACGGAGCAAATACCGCAAAGGATTTGAACCCGATACGCTCGGCTTCCAGCATGTTCCCTTCAACGATCTGGAGGCGCTGCGCGACGCGGTGACCGAGAAGACCGCGGCGGTGCTGCTGGAGCCGGTCCAGGGAGAAGGAGGAATCATTCCCGCAACCCAGGAATATCTGGAAGGGGTCCGGAAACTCTGCGACGAAAAGGGCATCCTGCTCCTGTTTGACGAAGTCCAGTGCGGAATGGGACGGACCGGAACGCTGTTTGCATGGCAGAATTACGGAGTCATGCCGGATGCACTGTCGCTGGCGAAAGCGCTCGGCAACGGCTATCCGATTGCGGCGGTTGTGGCCCAGCGCAAGCTGGAGAATGTTCTCACGCCGGGAACCCACGCAAGCACCTTCGGCGGAACACCGCTGGCGTGCGCCGCGGCCTGTGCCGTGATTGACACGCTGACGGAAGGCGGGGTCCTGGAAAACTGCCGGAAAATGGGAGAATATCTGCTGAAGCGCCTGATGGAACTGAAAGCAAAATATTCCTGCATCCAGGATGTCCGGGGCAAGGGACTGATGCTTGGCGTGGTGCTGGATTTCCCGGCGGCGGAACTGCTGGGTCCGCTGCGGGAAAAGGGATTTCTTGCTCTCTCCGCCGGGGAGACCGTGCTGCGGCTGGTTCCCCCGCTGATCATTACGGAAAAGGACTGCGATCAGGCGGTCTCGTGCATTGATGCGGCGCTTGCCGAATACACCAGGAAATAATCGGAGGACTGAACTATGAAAAAGGATCTTCTCTCCTGCGCCGAACTGACGGTAGACGATCTGAATTCGATCATTGAACTTTCGCAGAAACTGAAAAAGGAACGCGGGACACCGGAAGCGATCAAACCGCTTGCGGGAAAAAGCATCGGAATGATTTTTGCAAAGTCCTCGACAAGAACACGAGTCTCCTTTGAAGTCGGGATCCAGGAGCTCGGCGGCTACCCCGTGGTTCTGGACCAGGGCCAGACGCAGATGGGACGCGGAGAAACCATTCCGGATACCGCCCATGTTCTGGAACGCTACCTTCAGGGAATCGTCATCCGGACCTACAAGCAGAGCGATGTGGAGGGTCTTGCGCAGAACTCCCGCTACCCGGTGATCAATGCGCTGACCGACGAATTCCATCCCTGCCAGGCGCTGACCGATATTTTCACCATGTGGGAATATTCCCGAGGCAATCTGAAAGGACTCAAACTGGCGTATCTGGGCGACGGAGCAAGCAACATGGCCAACTCGCTGATGCTTGCAACGCAGCTGGCGGGAGTGGACATGACCATTGCCGCGCCGGAAGAGTTTGCCCCCGTGGAGTCGATTCTGAACCGGACCGGCGGAGCCGGACACTCCAGATGGACGACCGATGTGGTGGAGGCGCTCCGTGATGCGGACTTCATCTATACCGACGTCTGGGTCAGCATGGGCTTCGAAGCGGAAGCAAGAAGAAGAATGGAGATTCTTGCGCCGTATCAGCTGAACATGGCGAATCTGAGACGGGCGAAACCGGAGGCGAAAGTGCTCCACTGCCTGCCTGCGCACCGCGGAGAGGAGATCACGGATGATGTGATGGATTCGGAAGCCTCGATTGTCTTCGATCAGGCGGAAAACCGTCTGCATGTTCAAAAGGCGATCATGACGCTTCTGATGCGCTGATCCTCAAACCGTGTCTGACGGGGCCGGACGGGGAATTTTCCGTCCGGTTCCGCGCAATCTAATGCAGGGGGGATTCCATGGTTGATCTGTCGAATTACTCGTTTGCAGACTGGATGAACTTTACATTCGGTCATCCGGTTGACCGGAAACGGCCCTGGTATTCCGGGGAGTGTTTCCTGTATGATTTTGATTCCAAACTGGTTCTGGAGTATCTGTTGACTTTTTTCTCGCATCCGGAACTGGGCTACCTGCTTTACACGCCTGAGCAGATTGATCAGGGACTGGAATTCATGGTTTCCGACCGCGGATTTATCGGAGTTCTGCTGGATCAGGCAATTCCGCTTCGTCTGCGGAGGGACTGCATGATGGAAATGGGAACCCTTTTCCGTTTCCACATGGAACAGAATCCGCATCTTCCCGCCTGTCGGACCTGGTGGCAGGAGGCGGTCCGCAACTGCCGTTACCAGTATCAGCATCTGTATCTGCATGTGGATATCATCCGGTATTTCTTCCGGGTCTTCTGCCGGATTCTTTCCCGGAAGACGATTTCTCCGCAGCAGAGAGCGGCTCTGGAAGAGGGACTGCTCGAACTCAAACGCACTGCGGAGGAAGGACTTCTTCTCTCCCAGCAGAGCCGGAAACGCATCTACACCAGACAGCAGCTCCGGATTCTTCATGACGTGCTTCAGGCGGAGCTTGACGACCTTCCGGAAGGTGTTTTTCCGGATCTCTGATTCCCGGACACCTTCCTCGCCCTCCGCTTTCCCTGAAAAGAGTTTCCTGTTTTTTTTTCGGGATCCCCTCTTGACAAAAAAACAAAAATATATTATAATATATCCAAGATACTAACAAATACTAAATTTTCGGAGTTTTATGACAAAACCGGGCACATCGGTATCGGGCTACATCCGGATTCGGCGGTATATTCTGACTCTGGTCCAGAAGGGAGGAGGGAGAGCGCAGCCGCTCCCCTCGATCCGGGAACTTTCGGAACAGTTTCACGTCAGCACGCCGACGGTCAGCCGGGCGATGAAGGAACTGACTGCGGAAGGACTGGTCATCGGGAAACGGGGAATCGGCGCGTTTGCGAATCCGGCGAAAGCGGCGGTGTGGCTCCAGGGCCAGCCGACGGTCGGGATCCTGATCGGAGACGGCCGTCTTCTCCATTACAGCGGATACCACAGCCGCATCCTTGCCAGCCTGATGGTCAAGACGACGGATCTGCCGGCGGTGGTCCATTTTGTTTTTCTGAGTTCGACGAATCCGGAAATCATGTATCAGGAGATTCTCAACGAGCGTCTGGATGCGCTGATCTGGCACGGCTCGTGCGATATTGACCGGGATCTGGTGCTGCGGCTCGAAAAAAGCGGACTTCCGGTTGTGCTGAGCATTCCGGATCACACGCTGCCGAGCTGCCGGGAGATTCCATCGGTCTATTTCAACCACACGAAATTCCGGAAGGAGTGTGTGGATCTTCTGGTGAAGGAGAAAAGGAAACGGATCGTCTTTCTTCCGATGCTGGAGCAGTGGGATCAGACGGAGCTGTTCCGGGAGGAGTTCCGGAAACGGGCCGGAACTGATCTGGATCCGAATCTGTTTCTGCGCGATCCGACGACATGTCTGGATACTCTGCGGCACATGATGAGCCTCGGGGCTCCGGTCGACGCGATCTTCTGCTCCGCTCTGGGAAAAGAGGTGCACGAGATTCTGAAGGAACTCCGGATTGATACGGAACATGCCTGCCGCATCATTGCCAGTTTCAATATC
>DDJH01000010.1:0-6301 GCA_002338895.1 Lentisphaeria bacterium UBA1829
ACCTCTACTGATGAGGTTCGAAAGGACGGATCTCGCACATCCCGTCGGAGGAAGAAAATTCCGGAAGAAATATCGGGAGACGGGAACTTTTTTGACGGAGGAATGTCTTATGCCAGTAGCAGCAGACAAGAATGATGAAATCATCAGCGAAACCGCGCAGCTGATTCAGACGTTCAAGGCGGGGGACAAGATGGCATTCGACCGTCTGGTCACCTTGTATGCGCCGAAGCTCTACCGGACGGCATACGGGCTCTTGAGTTCGAAGCAGGACGCGGAAGAGGTTGTTCAGGATGCGTTTGTCCGGGCGTTCCGGGCGCTGGACAACTTTCGCGGAGATTCCAGTTTTGAAACTTGGATGCAGCGAATTGTCATCAACCTGTCGCGCAACAAGTTTCATTGGAACAGGCGGCGCGGAGAAGGTTTGATGACAAGTATTTCGGAAACGGTTGATGAAACCGGGGAAACAAAGGAGATCGCTCTCCCCGATGAGCGGTTGCGTCCGGATACGAGACTGGAAAACGAAGAGACGGAACGAAACGTTCTCAAAGGGTTGCAGGCTCTGCCGGAATCGCTGCGGGAAACGATGATCCTGCGGCATGTCAATGATATGCCGTATGAAAAAATTGCGGAGCAGTTGGAATGCAAAGTGGGAACAGTCAAATCGCGTCTTGCCCGCGGAAGGGAACTTCTGAAGACGTATCTCCTGAACCTCGACCGCTCCGCCCGGCCATGATTCCAGATCCGGCGGAATTCTGGTTGTGAAACAAAACAGTTGCAAGGAGCGAAATTATGGAATCCCCCATTCCGGAAAAAGAAAAATGTCCATCCTTCGAAACGCTTTCCGCGGTCTTTGACAGGGAATGTTCGGAGGAAGCGGTGCTGAGCCATGTCCGGGAGTGTGAAATCTGTCAAAAAACCCTGAAGGAACTGGAAGGACTCGAACGGGCTTTGAAGCTCGCCCTCGAACGGGAAACGCCGGCGGATCTCTCCGAACGGATTCTTGCAGGGTTCCATGACAGGGAAAAAGCGCGGGAACGGAAATTCACGATTCATCCGGGAACACTGCATTTTGCCCGGGCAGCCGCCCTGATCGCCGTGCTGGCACTGGTCGGATACATGGTCTGGGATGACTATTCCACATCGTCGCAGCCGGTCACGCTGACTCCGAGAATCGCACAAAGCGCCGGAACCGCCGCAGAACTCGGGGCGCCAGACCGCCCGGATCCGCTGAAACGGGGAATGATCGATGCGACGGATCTCAGCACGGTCAGCTTTTCCAATTCTGCGGACACTCCGATTTATCCTTCCGGAACGACAAGTAAAAATACCGCTCTTCCGATTCCCGATGAGGTGGCACAGGTCTGGAGCGTACCGACAACAAGTTCGTCCGATTTCCGGGAAGACCTCCGCTCGCTGATTCAAAGCCTTGGAATTCCATCCGGCAGCTTCCGGACCGCAAACACGGAAAAAGGATTCAATGTCCGTTTCAAAGGGACCAAACTGCAAACGGTTAAATTTGTCAAGATCTGCAAAGCGCTCGGTTATTCCCTTCTTTCTCCGGTTCAGCCGCAGCCGGAACAGAATCGGTTTGCGGGAAAAGCAACGGATGTCATTGAATACAACGCGGACTTCGTAAGCCGGTAATCGGCGGACAAGTGCGACAGCAAAGCAAAGACCTCGGAACCTTCGGGTGAAGAGGTCTTTTCTGTTTCAGGGGATTCCTGTTTGTTTCCGGATGAAGAAGAGGAAACAGGAGATCAAGAGAGATCAGAGGAAGAAATCCTCAAGATATTTTCCGCTGTCGGAATGTTTGCGGAGCTTTTCAAGAGTTTTGAGTTCGAGCTGGCGGACCCGTTCCCGGGTGACATTGAAGATGGCGCTGACCTCGGTCAGAGTTTTGCAGGGACCGCCATCCAGACCGTAGCGCATGGTAATCACCTGTTTTTCCCGTTCGGAGAGCTGATTGATGGCCTCGGCGAGCCGTTCCTTCATCATTTTTCTGGCGAGGGACTTCATGGGATCATCGGATTCCTTGTCGCTGAGGAAGTTCTCGATGGTGAAATCGGGATCGTCCGACGACTGCGGCGCCTGGAGGGAGATGCACTGAAGCGACATTTTCTTGATGGCGCTGATCCGTTCCTTCGGCATTTCCATGATCTGAGCGAGCTCTTCGATCGTCGGTTCATTTCCGTTGAGCTGAATAAAATTCTTTTCGGCGATGTTCATTTTCCGAATTGTTGCCAGCATGTGGATCGGCAGCCGGATCACGCGCGACTGAGCGGAGAGAGCCCTTGCAACCGCCTGACGCACCCACCAGGACGCATAGGTGCAGAAACGGTGCCCGAGCTTGTAATCGAACTTCTCCAGAGCCTTCATGAGCCCGAGATTTCCCTCCTGAATCAGATCGCCGAACGGCAGCCCCTTATGCTGATAATGCTTTGCGATATTGATCACCAGACGCAGATTGGTTTCGAGCATCCGCACCTTCCAGCGGTCGATTTCTCTTCGCAGTTCGCCCATTTTCCGGCTGAGGCGGATGATCTCCTCGATACTCATCAGCATGATGCGTTCGATTTCCGAAGCGGTCAGGCGGCCGGCGTTGTAATTTTCGAGATACCGATTTGCCACATCGCTCCATTCGAGGAGTTTTTCGAGTACGGCGGGATGGGTATTGAGAATTTCGAATCCTTTTTCCCGGAGGTGAGCGAACTTCGCCTTCGGCATTCCGGGGAAAGCGGCCCGCATCTCCGCAACGATGGACGAGATTCCGGACGCCCATTCCTGTCGTTTTCCGGGATCGTCGGGCAGCGGGACATTGTCCCGGGAGGACGGCGGGAAGATATCCGCAAGATCCTCCTCCGGATTGGCCAGCAGCTTCACATGCTCGTCATAGACGAATGCAAACTGATAGATGCAGTGGCGGAGCTGGCAGACATTCCCGTCGATCTGCTCCCAGAGATCGAACTCCTCCTGGGGCGAGAGCTGCGGCATTTCCCCCATTTCGCGGAAATAGCTTCGCAGCGCATCCTGCTCCTCCTCCTGAGCGGCATGTTTCTTATCCAGCAGAGTTTTTTCCGATTCTTCCGGGATCCGGTCAAAATATTCGCGCACGGTTCGAGCTTCCCGTTGAGGAGGCGGGGGCATGACCGGAAAATCATTTTTCTCTGATTCTGACATGGGGGACTTCTCCGCGATCATTCTATAAGGTACTTCTTCCGTGCTGTTTTTTCAAGTGTTGTCAGGGGTAACAGACCTGTATTTTTGCAAAAAGTTCCTGTTTTGAATCTCTTAAGGTTCCGGCAGTTCCAGGATCGGACGGTTTGCGTCGGAGGCGTCCGCCGAGGCCCAGATTTTCTGAATTTGCAGATAGACCGGGTCGGAGGTATCCAGTCCTTCGTCGTGAACTTCGTTCTGGAACGCCTTCATGATGAGGACGGGGGTGATCCGCTCCGGCGGCAGCGCCACCTGGTATCCTTCGTACCGATCCTCGTAAATCACTTTGGAAAGGATATCCACCTGTGTCAGTTCATAGAGCATCAGGCGGGTTGTCCGTACGGGGATCTGGAGTTTTTCAGAGAGGGCGGTATCCGTGCAGGGCGGCTGTTCGGAATTGAAATTCGCCGCGCATTCCCTCACCAGTTTCAGCGCATAGACCAGCTTGCGCAGATTGCCGACGGATCCGTCTCCCGGCGTTCCTTCGTACGAGCTGACGTTCTGGCAGGAGAATGCGACTTCCGCACCGAACAGAATGAATGTCCAGCTCATCTGGAGCCAGATCAGGAACAGCGGGAGCGCAGCGAAACTTCCGTAGATCGCATTGTATTTTGCCACGTTGAACTGGGCTGCGATATAGAGGGTCTGAATGACATAGTAGAGCAGTCCGCCGAAGAATCCGCCGGCCAGAGCCGGAAGCACTTTCACCTTCGTGTTCGGGATAAAGATGTAGATGAAGGAAAACACCAGCCATGTCGCGACAAACGGAAGAGCGTGCGAGGAGAGGAACAGCAGATGGTTCATCGTGGCGGAAAGTCCCGGAATGGCGTCGACCATTCCGCTCAGACGCACGGTTGCATACACGGTCACTCCGGTCGACGCGATGATGATCAGCGGACAGAGCATCACAATGGAGAGGTAATCGCTGACCTTCCGGATCATCGTCCGTCCGGTTTTGATCCCCCAGATGTCGTTCAACGAGTTTTCGATCTGCATCATCAGACGGATGGTGATCACCAGCAGGGCGAAGGATCCGATTCCTGCGATCAGTCCGCCCCGGGTCTGCTCCAGGAGATTGGAGGAGAACATGATAATCCGCTCCGCGACCGCCTCCTGACCGACCATGGAGCGGCGGAGCCACGCTTCCAGACGGGTGTAAAGACCGAATCCCTTTGCAATGGCGAAAGCCAGCGCCGCAACCGGGATCAGAGCCAGAAGCGTATAATACGTCAGCGCGGACGCCCGGAGCATGCACTGATTCTTCAGAAAAAAGCGGACCNNNATCAGCGACCGGGTCATAAACGGATAATCCGCCAGACGGAGAGTCCAGATTCTCGTTTTAAAAAACTTCACCATACGATTTCCCTTCCCTGGATCGGAGTTGTTTTCTGTTTTTTGCAAGCGGTCTCTCCGGAAGAAGTCTTTCTCCGGACATCGGTAATATAGCATTCCCGCGCCGTTTTACAAAAATATTTCCTCCCGGGGGTTGATTTCGCCGGAAAAGATAGTATTTTCCCCGGAAAGCCGATCATTCCATTTCAGATAGAGGGAATNNTAGTCAGCATTCTAGGCTGTTTTAGCCCGGGTATTGCCAGCAGATTGAGGGAATCTTGTTCCATGTATAGACTTCTCTGGTCGAAATACCGAAACCGCAAGACGCTGGAAACCTACTGCAGCTTTTATGCGGCCTACCGCTGGAAACTGATTTTTGTCCTTGTGATCTTTCTGATCAAGGCCAGTCCCGCCTATATCATACCGGTGATCGCGGCGGACATCATCAACCTTCTCTCCGGCGATCCGCCGGGGAGCGGACGGCAGATTCTCAGACTGCTGATCTTCGGGGCGGTGGTGATTCTTCAGAACATCCCGACGCATATTCTTTATGCGAGAACCTTCAGCTGTGTCAGCCGGGCGGTGGAACGCAATCTCCGGGCGGCGCTCTGCACACGTCTTCAGCATCTGTCGATGCACTATCACACCTCGAACAAGATGGGTGTGCTTCAGACCAAGGTCCTGCGCGATGTGGAGAATGTGGAAACGCTCACCCGGATGCTCGTCGACAATCTGCCGAACATTACCATGACCATGACGGTGGCGATTGCGGTGACGGCGGTCCGGGCGCCGCTTTTCATTGTGTTTTATCTGATTCTTGTTCCGGTGGCGGTGGTGCTGTTTCTTCTGATCCGCAGGAGCATGGCGCAGCGCAACCGGGATTTCCGGGTCAGTGTGGAGGAGATGTCCGGTTATGTCGGCGAGATGCTCCGTCTGATTCCGCTGACCCGGGCGCATCATCTGGAGGAGCGGGAGCTCTCCCGGGCGGGGGCACGGTTTGAAAAAATCCGGGAGACCGGATTCCGTCTGGACAGTCTCAATGCGGTTTTCAATTCGGTGAACTGGTCGGTCATCATGGTGTTCAATCTGCTGACGCTCTGCTGTGCGGGATGGCTCTATCTGAAGGGGATTCTGAAAATCGGCATCGGGGATATCACGCTTCTGGCGGGATACTTCAACATCATCTCCGGCGCCGTCATGCAGCTGCTGAATGTGCTTCCGGCAATGACCAAGGGACTGGAATCGGTCCGTTCGATCGGGGAAGTTCTGGAGTGTCCCGACATTGAGCAGAACGAGGGAAAACAGGAGGTCACCTCCGTGCGCGGAGAGTTTGAATTCCGCGATGTCTCCTTCCGCTACGATCCGGAGGGGGCGTGGGCGCTCCGCCATTTCTCGCTGAAGGTGCAGACCGGGGAGACCATTGCGCTGGTGGGCGCTTCCGGCGCGGGCAAATCGACCGTCGCCCAGCTGGTGATCGGCTTCATCCGGCCGACGGAGGGAACGCTTCTTCTGGACGGGACGGATATGAATGATCTGGATCTTCGCACCTACCGCCGCTTCCTCTCGGTCGTCACGCAGGAAACCATCCTGTTCGACGGCACCATCCGCGACAACATCGCCTACGGAATTCCGGACGCGCGCGACGAGGACATCTTCCGGGCGGTCGAAGCCGCGAATCTGACCCGTCTGATCCGGACTCTTCCGGAAGGTCTCTCCACCTCTGTCCGGGAGAACGGCTCGCGTCTTTCCGGGGGGG
>DDJH01000010.1:6314-33086 GCA_002338895.1 Lentisphaeria bacterium UBA1829
ATTGCGCACCGGCTCTCCACCGTTCAGAACGCGGATCGGATTCTGGTCATGGGTGACGGACGAATCCTGGAAATGGGAACTCACGCGGAACTTCTTGCCCGAAACGGTTCCTATGCGCAGATGTATCACAAATCGACCCATCTGCGCTGAAAAGCGGACTCCCCGGTCCGCGGGAGAATCCGCTTTTCCGGGGAGTCGCAGTTTTTCCCGAATCCGGGAACGGTTTTATTTTCTGCGCGGACCGACGGTCGCCAGACGGGAATTGATGTTGATATTGGAGCTTTCCAGTCCGGGAGTCTGTCCATGCAGGTCGAATTCCAGATTCACGTGCGGGCCGAAGATCAGGCAGTATGTGGATCCTCCGAAGTGGAACATGCCGGTTTCCTGTCCTTTTTTGATATGCTGCCCCTCGTAGACGGCGATGTCGCATGTGGAGACCTCCGCCATTCCGACGGCGACAAAACACATCAGTCCGATATCCGGGTTGTCCGCTTCGATAAAGATCAGCGCTCTTGTTGCGATCTCCGCCAGATATCCCTGAGAGTCGTTGGGCGCGGAGGGATCGTATCCGGCGCTCCGGGCCTCGGAGTAATAGGTTCCGGGAATCAGAGCGGTCTTCACCACTCTTCCGGAGACGGGGGAGTGCCAGCGATGATAGCTCAGCGCGCTCAGAAACGCCTGATAGACCGTTCCGCCGACAAACCTCTCCGCGCGGGGATCATTTCCCAGCATGAATTTCAGCGCATAAGGCTGAGCCTTGATCCAGAAGCGGTCGCGCAGCTGCACGTTGTGCGCGATGGCAAACGGCGCCGATTCGCAGGCGTTGACAATGACCGCATCGTTGTCCGGCTCCGCAACGGGACGGACCCCTTCGCGGAACTGGCGGATGAAGAAATCGTCCCATGATTTGAATCCGTAATGCGGTTTGGAGGGGTCGCAGACGAATTCGCTGACGAAATCCGGCATGGCTTTTTTCGCATCCGCGCCGAACCAGCCGTGTTTCGGATCGTCGCTGAGAACGGATGTGCTTTCCGGCGAGCGCAGGAATCGTCCCCACTCGTCCAGCAGAGCTTTGATGTGCGCATTGACTTTCCGGTCGACAAATGCGGCCCATCCGCCGACCGTCGCCATCGACCAGTCCAGAATCGCGTTGAACGGGAATCCGACGAGCCCGTCCTCGGAATACGCCGGCGCATGCGTCAGAATCACGTTGAAGAGCCGGAGCATGTGCTGATAGTCCCGGACCTGGGGCAGCCCCGTCGGCGATGTGGATTTCCCTTTCGGCACTTCGCTGAACATCTGATTGAAGAACATGTACGCTTCCGCGTCGTTCTCAATAAAATTCTTCAGCTCCTCGACCACCGGTTTCAGCGGACCGGTATCCTGTTCCGCTTTTTCCATGATTCTGGTCATCCAGCGGCTCAGTGTGTCCAGATCCTTCGGCATCCATTTGCCGGCGGCAAATGTTTTGTTCACAGGCTTGACTGCTGTGCTCATAAATTCCCCCTCTTTTGTGCTGTCCTCCGGCAGTGTTGCGCTGTCCGGAAGGTGTTTGTATGAGAACACCGCCCGTATGGCGGTGTCAGCTCCCACGACAAAGCAGAAATTCCCCCATTCTTCAGCTTGGACATTCAGAAGGATATCTTTGTTCCATAAAAAAAGAATTTTTTTGATTTTTTTAAAGATCCGGAGAAAAGCCTTTGATTTTTGCAACCTTCCGGGAACCGCATTGAATCTCCATCTGACAGACTCCGCAACTCCAGGCGACGGAGAGATGGAGAACATCTCCCGGCGCGACCGGAGAAAAGAATTTGGTCCGGGAAAGCCCCGAGAGCGAAACCGGCTTTCCGAGGAGGATGGAAAGAAAAACCTCCAGAATCTGAATCTGACAGACTCCGGGCAGAGTCGGCTCTCCTGGAAANNGGGGAAATCGGCCGGAAAAACGATCTCTCCTTCCGCGCGGCCGTTCTCCGCCGGGAGGATCGTCAAATATTTTCGGATTTCATCACAAACATTCATGGGTCAAACTTCCTTTCCATTGCCCGGAGGATCAGGCGGTATCCATATTTTGAATTGTCCAGCACGACCTTCGAGGGGATTCCGTTCCGATAGGCGTAGTATCGGACACGCGTCTTGCTTCCGTCCTTCCGGAACACGGTTTTCTCCCGCAGGACGCGATCCCGGAACACCCACTTTCCGGAAGAGGACTCCCAGACCGTTTCCCGCTCTCCGCCGGAACGTTCCGCCCCCGGTTCCGGTTCGTTGTGCAGATGGACTGCCGCAATGTCGTCGAGGATCGCACGGGCGATCTGCTGTTCGCGTCCATTCCACCGTTCGGAAGGGAGAAGCTCCCATGCTTCGAGCGCATCTTCGGTCCCCGAAACGTCGAAGATCTTCATTCCGGCGGGCGAGAGCGCAACCGCGCGGATGCTTCCGCTGTTCCGATCAACCCGGATCACGCCGAGTGCGGCAATCCGGAAAAACGGATATTCCATCACAATCGAGGCCTCCTGCGTGAAACGCGGCGGAGGGAGAAGGGGGATTTTTTCCGGCATCTCGTATTCGAACGGATCCGATGCGCAGGAACAGAGCACCCCCGTTCCCGCCATCGCACAAAGGAGGATCCCCGCCCGACGCCCCCTGCCCCGGAAGGCGCTCCATGCGGGAATCACAAACACGCCGACCAGCCACGCGACCGTGATTCCCGCAATCAGCGTGATTCCGGAATCCCGGAGCATCGGATGACGAGTGAAAATCACCGTCGCTCCCCCCGCAATGGAGGTCACGGCGGAAAGAGTCACGGCGTTGAACACATCTTTTCCGAGCGAGCCGCGCCGCTTCACCTCGTGCAGAACAAAGATTCCGTAGTCCACCGCAAGACCGCAGAGAATGACCGCCGCAATCAGAATCGCCAGATTGATTTTCAATCCGGTCACGGCAAAGACCGCTCCGGTTGCCGCCAGACTGCTCATCACCGGCAGCAGCGCAAGGAGCGCATCGCCGACGGAGCGGAAATACAGCAGAGTCAGCAGCACCACGCATCCGACCGCGAGCAGTCCGATCGAGACAATCCCCTCCATCACATCGGCGGACATCCGTTCCGCCAGTCCTTCCCGGGAGACGATCATCGCCCGCGGCAGCAGCGAAGTGACCGTCTGAAGGTTTTCGGGTGTATCGGGGAAGAAAACCGCCGCCGTGACCGTTCCGTTTTTCTCATCGATCAGACGGCGGACCACCGGAGCCAGGAACTCCGGCAGTTCCGCCAGCGGGTTCTCCACCTCTGGAACANNCCAGCGGGTTCTCCACCCCCTCTTCGACCGCCTTCAGGAACGGCTCGAAGAACCGTTCTCCCAGCGGCGACTGCCCCAGTTTCTTTCGCATCTGTTCCAAACCGCCCTCCGCCCGCAGACGTCTCCATTCGTCCCGATGTTCGTTCCGTTTCCGTTCGGAGGGCCAGAGATCCAGTGCGGAAAACAGCGGAATGGAAGTTTTTTCTTTCAGGAGAGCGACCGTCTTCTCCATATTCTGTTCCAGAGCGGAACGGGAATTTTCCTGAATCAGCAGAATGGCGGGCTGTTTTCCGGAGAGGAACCGGGCGCTTTGCAGGGCCTCCTCCTCGGCGAATTCCGGCGGAGAGACATCGAACTGACGGATATCCGGATTTCCCTTCAGAAACGGCAGAGCCGCCAGAGAGAGCACGATCCCCGCTCCCCAGATTCCGAGGACGACACCCGGACGGCGTTCCGCGATCCGGGGAGCCCGGAACCGGTGTTCGATCCTCTGGCCGCCCGCCAGAAACGCGGGCAGGAAAAGCAGGGTCAGCGCCAGACTCAGCAGCAGACTGCCTCCGGCGAAGAATCCGAGCTGACGGCATCCCTCCGTCCGGGAGAACAGGAACAGGGCGAATCCCGCCACCGAGGTCAGCGCGCCGAAACAGAGAGCGGGGAACAGTCTCAGCAGTCTCCGGAAGCGTCCTTTTCCGGTCATGGCCGCATAGGTATGAATCCCGTAGTCGACCGCAAGGCTGACCACGATTCCGCCCATTCCCGCAATAAACAGCAGCGTTTCCCGGAAGATCAGGGTCATGCCCGCCAGCACCAGGGTCGATGCCAGAATCGGGATCAGCGGAATCAGGAAACTGCGCAGATCACAGCGGTAGAAGAGCAGAAACAGGAGAGCAAACAGCACAACCGATGTAATTCCGACCGTTTTCACATCGCTTCGCAGCACGTTCTCGTTGCAGACCGCGCGCCGATGAGCGCTGATGATTTTGCATTCCACCCCTTCGGGGAGCGGATGGAGCACCGCCTCCACGGAGCGCAGCAGCTCGGCGGACGCGGCGGAATCCGCCACGGAGACCGAGGTCTGGAGCAGCATCATCGCCGCGGATTCGTCCTGCGCCACCAGATAGGGGTATTTGAGACTGACGGACATTCCGGAGATCTCCCGGAAGCGTTCCAGATTCCGGAGCAGGTCCGCCAGTTCTCCGAACGGATCCAGTTGCAGCATTTCGCCCCGTCCGAAAGCGGCGGGGGTCATCATCTGGCGATAGACCTTCCGGGCGGCGGTCTCGGGATCGGTGTCGGGCACGGGGTAGATCTGCGGAATCCGTATGGCGAGCTCCCGGATCGAACCGGAGAAATCGCCGGCGATTTTGAAATCGACCGATTCGACCGCCGGAAGGTTCCGGAGCGACTCCGCCAGGCGGTCCAGACAGGGTCCGAGCCCGGACTGTGCGAACGTCTTTCCCTCCGGGAGCAGGAAGAGCAGCGCCACGGAATTGAACATTCCGCTCCGGGCAACCGCGCGGTAGGTCTGAGCGGAGACGGAGGAGTCGGGCAGCATCCGGGAGATGTCCGAGGAGAAGTGCCCGAACGCGATTGCCGCCGCGCTCAGCAGAAGCAGTCCGAGCAGGAGGAGCCGGACCGCCGCGGCATGACGGGCGGCCAGAAGAATCAGACGCGTCGGACGCGCTGTCATTTTGCTTCTGCGCGCCATGTGGAAGAGGGAATCTCCTGATTCAGACGGACATTGGAAAACCGGATCGCGGTCACATCTCCGCTTTTCTCCGTGATCCGGACCCGGGTGATATGCGAGAAATCCGGAGCAATTTCGAATTCCAGCTCACGAATCAGCGCGGATGCGGTGTTCTCCTTCCTCGGCACCAGACGGAGACGCCGTTCGTCGAGAGGAGTGATCTCAAACTCAGCTGCCATCGCATCAAAATCGCCGGAAAAATAGGAGGCCATCGACGAAGCAAGAATCTTCAGACCCGGATTTTTGGACACATCCAGCGTCAGCACCGACCCAGACTCTTCATCCCACTGCGTGAGTTTTGCTCCATCGATCACGCAGGCATACCGGATCGGTTCCCGGACGCGCCAGGCCATCCGTCCGGCCCTGTCCAGCGCCAGTTCGCCGCGAATGGTCAGTCTGTGGCGGATGGAGACGATTTCCCGCGTCTGATCAAAGTCGGCGGAAAGGGTTCGGACCTCCTGCATTCCCGCGCGGATTTTCGCAAGGATCTCCTCTTTCTCCGCCGCGGCAAGCGGAAGAGAAAGAGAAAGCGCAAGCAGCAGGGGGAAAACGATCAGGGCTGCGGTTCGTCGTCCGGCACGCATAGTTTCAGCTCTCCTTCGGCCCGGAGGGAGTTGTCGGCTCCCAGGATCCGGAATGTGATCATGTACCAGGGGGGGAATTCCGATTCGGTCCGGCAGGAGGCGGTCACCTGTTCCCCTGCCCGGATCGGCATCCGGCATTCGAAGCGGTTGATTTCCGCCAGCATGCCTTTGCGGATGGTTTCGGGAAACAGGAAGCCGTTGAGAGCGGCAACCGCCTGGGCGGCAAGTTCCGGAATGGCGGCATTGTCGAGAAAACCGTCGGCGTTGAGGAAGATGTTGTCGGGGCGGATTTCGGCCATCACGTCGCCGCCCGCGTCGGTGACGCGCAGAAGACTCGTCACCATCGCAACCGGTCTCCGGTGCGGGATGAACGGTTCCGCGTCGAGCGGCAGAGTCAGAATCTCCGACTGTTTCGACGCATTTTTCCAGCACGTCGGATCGGCGGCGAGATAATCGCCGGTCATCTGCCATGCGGCTCCGCGGCATCCGTAGCAGTGGTCGATGGATTCGCAGGACCGGCAGGGCTCTTTGATATATGTCCGATAGTTCCGGAGACGATGCAGAATCCGGCTTCCGGCCAGGATTTCCCGGAGGGGCTTTTCCCGGATCGAACCGATGACTTCATCAAGTCCCACACACGGGGTCACATCGCCGCGGCTGTTCACGACGCAGGAGTAGCGGTGACGGAAACATTTCTGTCCGACCAGCGGAGGCTGCGGCGTCCATTCGAATCCGAATTCCCGGTCGATCTGCGCGATCTCCCGGAAGATCTCCTCCACGCGGAGCGGATCCGGCAGCAGCGACTGATGTTCCAGCAGCCGTCCCTGCGGTGTAATACATTCAAAATACGGCTGGATTCCCTGTTCTCTCAGCCAGCGCCAGATTGTCGGAGCCTCGTCGAGATTGACCGTGGAAAGCACGGTTGCCGCGCAGAGCATGCCCTCCGCCGTCCGGAATCCGGCCTCCTGAAGCATCCGGAGCGCCTCCCGCGCTTTTTTCAGCGAATCGGGACGCCCGGTCAGACGATCATGAACTTCCGCATTGAACGAATTGAGTTTGACCACAACGCGGCAGCCCTGTTTGTAAAAGAAATCCGCCAGTTCCTCCGTCATCAGCGCGCCGTTGGTGAAGATTTCCGCGCCCATTCCCAGAGAGACGATGAAACGGATCATCTCCCGCAGTTTCGGATACACCAGCGGTTCTCCGCCGAGAATCACGATTTTCCGGGCTCCGAGCTCCCGGGCCTGCGCGATTGCGTTCCGGATCTCATCCGGACTCATCTCGGTGGAATAGTCCATCGATTCGTCCACCGCGTAGCAGTAGGGGCAGCGGTAGTTGCAGCGGCGGGTGAATTCGATCTCCATGGACAGGAGATGCCCCGGCTTCACGGCCTGAATTTCTTCATCGGAGTAATCGAAAAGACTCATGCTTTTCTCCCATCACATCCGGCCGTGTTTTCTGCGCAGATCCAGGAAGCGGATCGGTTTCCGGGAGACGGAGAAAATCTGTTTCCGCGCCTCTTCCAGCGACACTTCCCGGATCGGGATATTCAAGCGGCATCTGGCCTTCAGTCTTGCCGCGAGCGCCTCCGTGGAACTGCCCGGCTCCCGGAGCGCCACCACCACCTCCAGCCGATCGGAGAGATCCTCTCCGCTCGCCACCACATAATATTCCGCCACCTCCGGCGCAACGTCGAGCACCGAATTCAGCACACGCGGATACAAAGTGGTTCCGCGGCATTTGAGCATCTGCGCGCGCCGTCCGAGAATCGGACCGAGACGGGGGGAATACCGGCCGCATGCACACGGTTCGCGCATCAGGAAACTGACATCTCCGGTCCGGAAGCGGACCAGCGGCATTCCGGTGATCCGCATCGGGGTGACGACCACTTCGCCGATCTCCCCGTCGGGCAGCGGTTTTCCCTCGTCGTCAAGGATCTCCACGATTGCCAGATCCGGGATCAGATGTCCGCCGCACGTCGCCGTGCATTCACAGAAGCTGGAGACGATCTCGGACGATGCATACGTCGAATGAACCGGCACTCCCCAGATGGCGGCAAGCTGCGCACCGAGTCCGGAAAGCCTCATCTGCTCATCGCGGACCGGTTCTCCGATGCAGATCAGACGGCGGACGCTGGAGCAGTCGGCGTTCCGCGCCTTCGCCTCCAGCCCGAGATGACGCAGAAAGGACGGCACCCCGATCACGGCGGTCGGACGCAGGCTCTTCATCACCTGCAGATGACTCTCGATACTGTTGAGACCGTTTCGGATGGCGGCCGCTCCGAGCGCCCGCACTCCGAGATAATACGCCAGCCCCGCGACAAAGCATCGGTCCAGCGTGCAGGTCAGCAGCACGCGATCCTCCTTTGTCAACCCGGCCGCGTGGAAACAGCGCTGTTCATTGTACGCCAGGCGTTTCATATCGCTTCCGGTATAGGCGATCCGGCACGGCTCTCCGGTTGTTCCCGAAGAGAACACCACATCCTCCACCTCGCTCCAGGGAGCGGCGAGAAACGCATCCGGATCTTCCGCAAGCTCATCCTTGGTTGTGATCGGCAGTTCGCCGAGCCGGTCAATCGAAAAGCTCTCCGGATCAATCCCGGCCAGTTTTTTTCTGTACCACGGCGAACGGGCCCGGCAGTACGCCAGATGCTCCCGGAGATACCGTTCCTGCAGAGTTTTCAGCGCCTCCGGCTTCAGGAAATCATCGGCGGGATGAAAACGGAAGGAGTCGTTCATCGTCCGCCTCCTTCCCGGTCCATCTTCAAGCTCTGCTCCAGGATACGGTTTCTCACCAGGTTTTTCAGTTGAAACGGGGGCATTTCCCGTACGATTTTCTGTTCTACACGCGGCAGTTTGCAGATCCGGATCCGGGCGGGATGCATCCGGAAATCGCGACTGGGCGCCTGTTCGTTTCCGGAGATCACCACCGGCACCAGCTTGCAGTCCAGCTCCTTTGCGATCCGGAAGAAGGTTCCGTGAAACTGCCCCATGACGGGACTTCCGGAGCGGGTTCCTTCGGGAAAGACCATCACCGGCACGTTCCGGGCGACGAGTTCCGCAGTCCGCTCCCTCGCCTCCTCATAACTCATCGACGTGATATCCAGATACCCTCCCGCGCGGGCGAAGATTCCGAAAAAGGGCAGACGCATCGGCCAGCGGTTGACCACCTGAGCAGGCGGACGCAGAGTCGTTGCCGCCACCAGAAAGGGATCGGAAGAGGAACGGTGATTGAAAATATAAATCCCACCCCCGGTCGGTTCTCCGGCGAGATTCCGGTAATGAATCCGCAGATACGGGAAGCAGCCGATCCGGATCACGGCCTTTCCATACCACAGAATAAAGAAACGGACCACCTCCTGCATCCGGGCGCGGCTGAAACAGTTCAGAAGCAGAAACAGCAGAAGAAAAGGAAGAGCAACGATGCAGTAAAGAACCGTCACCAGCAGGCATTGCGTATAGACGGGCAGTGAAATATCCATCTCATTCCTGCTTTGCCGGTGCATCACCTTCGCGGAGCTGAGCCTCCATTTTTTCGAAGAACCGGTAGACGTCTCCGAGTGTGACGATTTTCCGGATCTCCTCATTCTGGCGCAGGGAGACTCCGAATTTGCGCTGAAGTCCGATCATCAGATCGACCATATCCAGACTGTCGAGCCCCAGGTCCTTGAAAATCTCTTTTTCCGGGCTCAGCTCCTCCGGCGGCACCTCGAGCATTTCCGTAAATGTATGATTCACAGCCGCAACAATCTCTTCTCGTGTCATTCTTCATCCTTTCTTCCCCGACCCAACCCCTTCGCAGGCTCCTCAAAACGAATCGCAATACCGGGAGCAGAGTAATGTAGCATTGATTCCGCCAAAAGCAAAAGAATTTTTCAGGAAAAACCGGATTTCGCGCGGCCGGATCCCGCGGATCAGATCCATGGCTCCGCACTCTTCTGCGGGATGCTCCAGATTCAGAGTCGGCAGCAGTTCGGACCGGGCGGCCATTTCGAGCGTTGCGATCAGTTCGATTCCGCCGGAGGCGCCCAGCGTATGACCGAGATGCCCCTTCAGACTGCTGACCGGAACCGAATCGCCGAAGAATTTCCGGAGAGCCGCGGCCTCTTCGCGATCCCCCTGGATCGTGGAGGTTGCATGAGCGCTCACATAATCGGTGCAGGCGGGCTCCACGCCGGCGTCGCGGTAGACCAGCTCCAAACACCGGAGAATCGCGGAGGCATCCGACTGGCTCAGCGCCGATCCGGAGGCACAGGTGGCATATCCGCGGATCTCTCCGAGGATCTCCGCCCCTCTTTTCCGGGCGTGTTCCAGACTTTCCAGCATCACGATTCCGGCCCCCTCCCCGCAGACCAGCCCCCGCCGCTCCGCGTCGAACGGACGGGACGCCTTTTCCGGATGCGCGTGATCGAATCCTCCGGACGCCTCGATCAGTTCAAAGGAAACCGGCACTTCAGGCGCCAGCTCCTCCGCTCCTCCGCAGAGGACAAGATCCTGCGTTCCCGACGCGATCAGATCGCGTCCGACCCCGATCGCCTGCAGCGCCGACGCGCACGCGGCCGACGGCGACAGCACGCACCCCCGGATCCCGAACCAGTTCGCCACATTGAACGCCGCCGTATGCGACACACTCTTGAAAAACTGCATTGCCGAAATCTCATCCTTCCGGTTTCCCAGCAACAGATGATACGTCTCCGAAATACTTCCGGATCCCCCCATCGTCGATCCGATCACGCATCCGCACCGTCCATCCGTCAGCATGCTCTTTTCGACTCCGGCCTGTTCGACGGCGGAGCGGGCCGCAAGGGCCGCAAACACCCCCACTCTCCCCATCGACCGCCGGTACATCCGCGGAATGCTCTTCACCAGAGCCTCCTCCAGCTCCACGGGTGCCGCGAGCGGCACCGGTCCGCTATCCTTCCACTCCCGCATTTCGCGCACCCCGGACTCCCCGCTGCGCAGCCGGGCGTACAGCTCCTCCACGGTATTTCCCAGCGGAGAGATCACGCCGGCTCCGGTAATGACCACACGCCGTCTATCCATTGTCTTGAGCCTCCCGGGCTTTCCGGATCATCCGTCCGTACGCCTCTTCTCCGACGATCTTGCGCCAGAGCAGAAACGCGGAGAGCATAGCCCCCATCGCCCCCGGCAGAAGGGCATTCTGACCGGCCGCATAGAAATTCCGGATGGGGAGTTTTCCGAAGATGTTGTTCTGTCCGATTTTCTGCCGGATTCCGTACGCGGATCCGAACGGGGAGAGATAGTCCCGGTAGGTGAGCATCGACGCAGAATCCAGCAGCCGCAGCTTTCCTTTGAAATCGGGATAAATCCGGTAGATTTTCTCCGCCAGATCCTCCGATTTTCTCCGCTTGTAGTCATAATAGGAAGGGGGACGACGGCCACTGGTGGAATTTTCCCACTGCGCGGTCTCCTCCCGAAAGACGTTCTGGAACGCGGTGACGGTGTCATATTGTTTTCCGTCGAGCCCGACTTCGCGTGTCAGCATGATCCCGGTTGCCGTCGCCTCCGGATGATCGGGCGCCATGATCCAGTCCGCCTTCGAGGTGGAGAAATGGGATGTCAGCTCTTCGCGGAACGCATCCGATTTTTCTTCCAGCACGCCGAACACGGTGAAGAAACCGGCACCGTCCTCGAATTCGCGGACCCGGTCGGCGAAAATCCCCTTCCGGAAACGTTCCGGCAGCAGATGCAGAATTTCGAGCGGATGCATTGTCATCACACAGCTCTGGAACTCCAGAGTGGTTCCGTCGGTCAGGCGCATCCGGTGACAGTGCAGGTGCTCCAGATCCAGACATTCCGCCAGCGTGCACTCCGTCCGGATTTCGATTCCGAGCTCCTCCGCCCGTTTCCGGAATGCCGCGACGAATGCTCCTCCGCTTCCGTCCACCCGCACCAGATCATCCATCAGTCCGAAGCTGACCCGGCAGTGGTTCGCCAGCGAAATTTCTCCGCACGGCGTTCCGTGGCACGTGACGAATCCCGCCAGAATGCAGCGCAGACTCTCCGGCAGTTCCAGCGAATCCAGATACTCCTTCAGCAGAATGGAATCCTCCTTCTGGAACGCCATTGCGCTGAAGGAGTCGCCTTCCAGATTGAAGAGGCGCGTATCGAAGAAAATCCGTTTCTGATCCGCGAAATATTTCCGGATTCCCTCCCGGCTCTCCGGATAAAGCTCTTCGAGCATGGTGCGGATGTTTTCTCCTCCGTGGGGGAACTCGAACAGACGGTTCTGATCCGCCAGATAAATCTTTGTCGGGATGGAGTGGCAGGCGAGCGGAGGCTGGAAATTCAGCACCCGGAGCATATCGCCCATACATCCGTCGAGACGGGTGGTGAAATGAAATCCAGTGTCGAACGGAATTCCCCGCCGGTGGAATCGCTGCATGCTTCCGCCGATCACGGGACTTTTTTCGACCAGCAGAACGCGGGCTCCGCCGGACGCGAGCAGAATGCTCATCGTCATTCCCGTGATGCCGCTTCCGAACACGACAAAATCATACTTCTTATCCAACTCACTCTCCCGTTCAGATCACGAGACCGCCGTTGACCGCGAGCACCTGTCCATGGACATACCGGCTGTCCGGTCCGCAAAGGAAGCTGACCGCCCCTGCGACCTCCTCCGGCGTTCCCGCCCGGTTCAGCGGAATCATCGGCAGGATTTTCTCCTTCGGCAGTTCGGCGGTCATCGCGGTCTCGATGAATCCGGGCGCGACGGCGTTCACCAGAATTCCTTTTCTTCCGATCTCCCGCGCGAGCGCCTTGACCGCACCGATCAGAGCGGCCTTGGACGCGGAATAGTTCACCTGCCCGGCCTGTCCGGCCTGTCCGGACGCGCTGCTGATGACGACGATCCGTCCGCTGCGTTTTGCCATCATCCCCATCAGCAGCGGCTGAACGGAGTTGTAGAACCCGTCCAGATTGGTCCGGATCACGGAATCCCACTCCTCGCCGGACATGAAGACGAACAGATTGTCCCTTGCGATTCCGACATTGTAGATCACCGCATCAGGAGCGGAATCGCCGAAGAATCCGAGCAGGGCCTCCGCGGCGGCCGTCCGGTCCTCGACCCGGAATTCGAGCGCATGGAAATTCCGGCCGAGGTCCTCCACGCTTTTCCGGAGACCGTCCAGCCGGGAGACATCGTGACTGCACGAGACGACCAGATCGAACCCGTCCGCCGCCAGCCGCCGGGCGACCGCGGATCCGATTCCGCCTCCGCCCCCGATAATCAGCGCCTGTTTTCCGAGACTCATTTTCCCTCGACCGCAAGAACCATTGCCGGATAGTTCGCCAGTTTGGTTCTGGAATGGGTGCTGCGGCCGACAAACAGCAGCGCGCCGGCGGTCAGACCCGGCAGAAATCCGCGGATTTCGACATCNNCCCGCGACGTTGCCGTCCACAGCAGATCCCGTTTGGAATTGTTGCGGACCAGGCGGATATGGACACTCGTATCACGCCGTCTTCTGTCCATCCACTCATAGGAGAATTCCGCAAGGAAATCAGCCTTTTCCATGGAGGGCGCCATCCGGAATCCGAGATGGACCAATCCGTTTGCGAGATATTTTTTACACTCTTCATTGTATTCGTTCCGGTCGGCAGCGACGATCCAGAAGGTTTTGCCGTATCGAGCCTTGTTTTCCAGCGCATCGCTGGAGACCGATACGATCCTGGCTTTCCGCACGCCCTCCTCCGACGAGGAAAAATTCCCGCTCCGGCAGGCGGGAAGCAGTGCGAGAACCGAAAAGAGAATCAGCATCCGGAACAATCGTTTCATCCTGAGTTTCCTGTTTTTTTATTCTTTTGATCTTCATGAGACAAGCGGAACAAAATCCCGGGATAATGTACCATCAACGGAAAAAAGCGCAAGCAGCAAAGACTCTTTTTCACAGGAAAAATATTCTGAACGGTTGATTCATCGAATCCTGATGGTATATTACAACAGTTTTTCATTGCATTTTTTCACAACAGAGGATACCAGATTTCATGACGACAGCCGAACTTGCCGGGACTCCGCGGGGAACCATCCGCCCGGACCGCATCTGGATCCGGGATGAAAAAGCGGAAGAGCGGAGACGGGGAATGAATCCGGATCCGCGGGAAAGGAAGTGCAGATGAAGAATTCCGGCACACCGCGCTTCCGGGATCAACTGTTTTCGTGGAAGATGTATCCGTTCTGGATGTTTGCAGCGGCGCTGGTTCTGAGCTTGTCGATCGCGTTCTGGACGAGGATACCGATGCCGGATATGAACCGGTACTGTCCGATGGCGGATGCGTTCTGCACGGGAGACTGGGAGAATGCGTTTCATCCGCGGATTCTGCCGCTGGTGCCGGTTCTGGGAGGGGTGATCGAGTTCCTGACGGGACTGGACAGCTTTTCATCGCTGAAAGTGCTTTCATCGCTGAGCTTTGCGCTGAGCATATTTCCGTTGTACGGGATTTTCCGCCGGTTTCTGGAACCGGTGCCGACGCGGATTGCACTTCTGATGACGGCGTTTGCATCGATGTCCCTGCGGTACTCCTCCTCGGGACTCCGGGATTCGACCAAGGGATTGATGTATATTCTGTGTGTGTACTTCCTGGTGCGGATTTTTGAAGAGAAGCGTCCGATCCGGAATTTTCTGTATCTGGGAGTGACGACGGGACTTCTTGCACTGACAAGGACGGAGTGCCCGGTCTATGCGGTCATGTTTCTGGCGGCGGCCTTTGGACTGGAACTGTTCCGGGGAAAAATGGTTCTTCCCTGGAGGAGCGTTCTTTCCGCGCTGGCGGCGCTGGTGATTCTACTGCCCTGGCTCTGCTACATGAATCAGGCGGTTGGCTATCCGGTTCCGCAGACTCGTTATGCGGTGTATCTGGAGAGAATTCTTCAGAAGGTTGTTCCATTGGAACCGCAGGCGGTCGACGGGAACGGGCAGAAGGAGTCGGCGGACTCCGCACCGCTGAAAAAAGAGGAAACGGGAAAGGTGGCGGCAGAACCGCTTTTCACGCCGCCCGGAACGCTTCTCTCGTCGCTGCAAATTTTTTCCACTCCCGCGGAAGCGGAGGCGGATGAGAGGGAGGATGAAGAGCTGACCCGATTTTTCAGCGGATTTCTGAAAGGGTTTTATCCGCCGTTTGCGATTCTGGCACTGGTCGGGATTTTTCTGAGGATCCGCAAGCGGCAATGGACGGGAGTGGAGACCGTTGTTTTCAGTATGCTTGTTCTGCATTTTCTGTTTCTTGTACTTCAGATCCGGATCGCGGATCACTGTTTCTACATTTCGCGCCGTTATCTGCTTCCGGTGACGCCGCTGGAGTTCGGGTGGAGCGCGTTTGGAGCGTGTGTGATCTATTCGACGTTGTCCAGGCATCTGAGCTGGGTTCGTCACCCGGCGTTTCCGACGGTTCTGATTCTTGTGTGCGGAGTGCTTCTCTATCTTCATGGAGGAAGCCGGATTCTGAAGTCCTACACATCGGACTCGAAGACACTGGAGCGGGAGGTTCTTCTTCAGATTTCGGAGGAGATCCGGAACGACTACAAGGGGCCGACCCGGATCCGTCGCGGCCCGACGGATCCGGAGAACTACCGGACCAACCTTCGGCCGACCGTTTTCAGCGAGTGGGAACAGCTGGGACTTCTGAGCGGCGGCCAGAGTCTTTTTGCAGACGATCCCGACTGGCTTGCGGGAAGGATCCAGCCGGACTACGTTCTTCTCCGGGAACAGGAGTTTTCGGCGGAGATGCTGAGAACATCGGGATACCGGAAGATCCTCAGCCGACGGATTCATGGAGTCTTATTCCACCTCTACCGGAACACAAAGGAAATTGAATAAAATCTTCGGGAAAAACTTGAATATACGGAAATATGGAGCTATAATTTCCGTGTTTGAACAGAGAAACAGAAAACCATAGAAAAGGCTGGATGCCGCAGGAAATATGGATTATCAAAATACAGTAAGGAAAGAAGTTTGCGTATCCGGGATCACACTGCACACGGGCGTGCGGGCAAATCTGCGGATCCTGCCCGCGGCGGAGAACACCGGAATTGTTTTCCGCCGGATCGACATGCCGGGGAAACCGGAGGTCCAGGCGGTTGCCGGAAACGTGATCGATGTCCGGCGGGCGACGACGATCGCCTCCCGGACGACAGGCGGTTTTGTGGTGACAGTGGAACATATCATGGCGTCGCTCCACGCGGCACAGGTGGACAATGCGGTTGTGGAGATGGACGGACCGGAACCGCCGATTGCGGACGGATCCGCGAAGGCATACTTCTTCGGGATCCAGGAAGCGGGACTGGAACGGCTGTCCGCGCCGGCGCGGTACTGGACGGCGAGCGCGCCGCTCCGGGTTGACGCGGGGGACAGTCACCTTTATCTGGAACCGTCGGACCGGTTTGAAGTTGTCTGCCGGGTGGAGTACGGAGTGACTCCGCTGGACCGGCAGGAGTTTACCTGCGTTGTGACCCCGGAGACGTTCGGGCGGGAACTTTCCGATTCGCGGACATTCTGTATTTTCCGGGAACTGAGCCAGCTGATCGGCGCAGGACTCGTCAAGGGGGGGAGTCTGGACAACGCGGTCATCATGCACGACGGAGCGATCATCTCGAAGGAGGGGATGCGTCATCCGGAGGAATTTGCCCGGCACAAGATGATGGATCTGGTCGGGGACCTGTTTCTGACCGGCATGCGGGTCCATGCGAAAGTCACGGCGGAGAAGGCCGGGCATCCGACCCACGTGAAACTTGCGACGGAAATGCTGGCCCAATGGACTGCGAACAATCAAACCAAAGAATCATGAGGAAAGAGAGGATATCCGGATGTCTGAAATTCTGACCCACAATCAAATTCTGAACTTTCTGCCGTATACGGACAGAATGCTTCTGCTGGACCGGGCCTGCCTGGTCGATTCGAAAAAGGCACTCGGGCTGAAGAATGTGACCATGAACGAGTGGTATTTTCCGGGGCATTTCCCGCATCACCCGATTGTTCCCGGAGTCATCCAGGTGGAGTCGATGTTCCAGCTGGCGGAACTGGCGGTGTGGGAGAAGCTGGATCCGAAGCGCGAAGGAGATCTTTATCTGAAGGAGCTGAACAAGGTCAAGTTCCGGAGACCGAACAATCCGGGAGACCGGATTCGTCTGACGGCGGAAATTGCGGGAGAGACGTCCGACACCATCACGGTTTCGGCACTTGCGGAGAACAATTCCGGAGTGACGTGTCAGGCACAGCTGACCCTTGGAGTGCGCTCCCGCGTGCAGCCGGTCATGCCGGAGTTCAACGAGTTCGACAAGAGCAGCACCAGCGCAATGGACGTGGAAAAGATCGCATCGCTGATTCCCCACCGCTATCCGTTCCTGTTTGTGGATTATGTGGCGACGATCGACGGACCGCATGTGGTTGCCGTGAAGAATGTGACCGCGGAGGAACCCGCGTTCCGCCGCTATGCGGACGGCTACTCCGTGCTGACCGGTTCGGTCCAGCCGGAAATTCTGGCGCAGGCCGGAGCGATCATCATGCTTTCGAACGAAAACAACCGCGGCAAACTGGCGTATTTCATGGCCATCGACCATGCGGAATTTCTCAAACCGGTTCTTCCGGGAGACCAGCTTGTGCTTGAAGTGGAGATTCCGGAAACGAAATCGCGCTTCGGCAAAGGGGAAGGCTGCATCAAGGTCGGCGGAGAGCTGGTGGCGAAGATCAATATGATGTTCGCCCTTGTGGATCCCTGATCGGAAGAGACAGACAGCGGGGGTGCTTATGAAAAAGAAAGAGTCCATCCTGCTTCCGGAGGAGAAACTTCTGGAAGAACTTCTGAAGGGGCGCATGACCGATCCGCATTCCATTCTCGGGATGCACGAATATGCGGACGGGATCCTGATCCGGGTGTTTGATCCGGAAGCGGAACGTGTTTCCGTCCGCTTCGGGGACGGCTTTCAGAAAGAGCTCCCGCTGACGCGGATTCATCCGGAGGGACTGTTTGCCGTCGGATTTCCGCAGAAGGAGTTTTTCCCGTATCAGGTGGAAAAGCATTTTTCCAACGGAACGGTGTACTGTGCACGGGATCCGTATTCCTTTCTTCCGACCATCGGGGAGATGGATCTTTATCTGTTCAACAGCGGCGAGCATCACCGGGTGTACGAGGCGATGGGCGCCCATGCGATGCGGATCGACGGGACGGACGGAGTTCGCTTCACGGTGTGGGCCCCCAATGCGGAACGGGTTTCGGTGGTGGGAAACTTCAACTGCTGGGACGGACGCCGCGAACCGATGCGCCTGATGGGCAATTCCGGCGTATGGGAACTGTTTGTTCCCGGACTTGCGCCGGGAGAGGTTTATAAATACGAGATCCGGGCGAAAAACGGGGACGTGTTCACGAAACTGGATCCATATGCCTGGCGGACCGAGCTTCGGCCGGCGACTGCGGGAATTGTCGCAAATCCGGAAGCGTTTGTCTGGACCGATGAAGAGTGGATGCGGAAACGGGAGACCACCGATATTCAGAAATCGCCGATGAACATCTACGAGGTTCACCTGGGCTCCTGGCAGGGTCCGGGAACGACGCCGATGAAGGGACGGGACGATTTCAACAACTACCGCCAGCTGGCCCATGCGCTCGGACAGTATGTGCTGGACATGGGCTACACGCATGTGGAACTTCTCCCGATCTGCGAGCATCCGCTGGACCAGTCGTGGGGGTATCAGGTGACGGGGTTCTACGCGCCGACCGCCCGGTTCGGGACACCGGAGGATTTCGCCTATTTTGTGGATCACATGCATGCGCTGGGAATCGGCGTGATTCTGGACTGGGTACCGGCCCATTTTCCGAAAGACGCCTTTTCGCTCGGGCGCTTCGACGGGACCGCGCTGTACGAGCATGCGGATCCGCGGCAGGGAGAGCAGAAGGACTGGGGAACGTATATTTTCAATTTCGGACGCAACGAGGTGCGCGGCTTTCTGATCGGCAGTGCGCTGTACTGGCTGGACCGTTTTCATGTGGACGGGCTCCGGGTGGATGCGGTTGCGTCGATGCTCTATCTGGACTACTCCCGGGAACAGGGGCAGTGGATTCCGAACAAATACGGGGGAAATGAGAATCTGGAAGCGATCGCGTTTCTGAAGAGACTCAACGAGCTGGCGCATGAACTTCATCCCGGGATTGCAATGATTGCGGAGGAGTCGACGGCGTGGCCGGGGGTCTCGAAGCCGACCTATCTGGGAGGACTCGGATTCACGTTCAAGTGGAACATGGGATGGATGCACGATACGCTGGAGTATATGGAGCTGGATCCGATTTACCGGAGCTACAATCACGGGAAGCTGACGTTCTCGCTGCTCTATGCGTTTTCGGAGAATTTCATTCTTCCGCTGAGTCACGACGAGGTGGTGCACGGGAAGCGCTCTCTTCTGAACAAGATGCCGGGAGATTATCAGCAGAAGTTTGCGAATCTGCGGGCGCTGTATGCGTACATGGCGACGCATCCGGGGAAGAAACTGCTTTTCATGGGGGGCGAGTTTGCGCAGTGGATTGAATGGAACTCCAATGCGCCGCTGGACTGGAATCTTCTGGAGTACCCGCAACACAAGGCGATGCAGACGATGGTGCGGGATCTGAACAAGCTCTACCGGTCGGAAGAGTCGCTGTGGAGCGACGATTTCACGCCGAACGGTTTTCAGTGGCTGGACGGGGGAGACTACCGGCAGTCGATCGTCTCCTTCATCCGCTGGAACCGGAAACACACGGAGCCGGCGGTTGTGATTCTGAATCTGACGCCGGTGGTCCGGAACAACTATACGACCGGCGTTCCACTTCGCGGCGAATGGGTGGAGGTGTTCAATACCGACCGTTCCGAATATGGCGGAACGAACCTTCTGAATACCGGAGTTCTTCGGACTCTGGACGGGCTGTATCATGGACAGCCCTGTCATGTGACTCTGCGCCTTCCGTGGCTCGGAGCCGTGATTCTGAAGCCGAAAAAGTCCTGACGGAGCATCACTCGCACTATGGGAATCACGAAACTCGCCAAAGGACAGGCGATTTTTTGTCAGGAATTTGTGAAAGAGGCTCTGGATGCGGTTCTGACACGCGGGGAGACGGCGGATCACTTCCTTGCAGGACGCTTCCGAAAAGAAAAACGGATCGGCTCTCATGACCGCCGCTTCATATCCAACACCGTGTTTGCCTTTTTCCGCTGGTACGGCTGGCTGCGGAAAGCGGGCATTGCCGATCTGCTGAGCCGATCGCTGGCGGCGGCGTCCGCGGCGGAG
The DNA here is from genome assembly GCA_002338895.1 of Lentisphaeria bacterium UBA1829. Lineage (GTDB taxonomy): Bacteria > Verrucomicrobiota > Lentisphaeria > Victivallales > UBA1829 > UBA1829. The sequence continues at coordinate 26,202 of DDJH01000010.1, forward strand.
GGAATCACCTCGGAGACGGCGCTCTGCTGGGCGCTGGATGCGGGGATCCCGGCGGATCGCTATCTGCGTGCGAGCGGTGCGCCGACTCCCGGGGAACGGTTTGCTGGACTTCTGGAGCTTCCGGAAACTCCGGATCCGTGGGATCTGTATCCGGAATGGTTCCGGGAGGAGCTGCCGGAACAGCTGCGGAACGAGGATACGCTTCCGCTGTATATGCAGAGACGTCCGCCGCTGTGGCTCCGGACCCAGACCGACCATCTTCCGCTTCTGATTGCGGGACTGAACCGGAGCGGTTTTGCGGCGGAACGCATCGCGAATTTTCCGAATGCGTTGAAGATTGCGGATGCGCGCGGGAGCCTGTACCACACGCCGGAATTTCTCGGGGGGGAGTTTGAAATTCAGGATTATTCCTCCCAGTGCATCGGCTGGACCTGTCAGGCGAAACCGGGGGAGCGCTGGTGGGACGTCTGCGCGGGCGGCGGGGGCAAATCGCTTCAGCTGGCCGATCAGATGAAGCGGAAGGGCAGCGTGTTTGCAACCGACATCCGGGAGTACAAACTGGAGGATCTCAAACGCCGGGCATGCCGCGGGCACTTTCCGAACATCCGCTGTTCGGGCTGGGACGGGGTCCGCATTCCGGAGCGGAAACGGGGGAGTTTTGACGGAGTTCTGGTGGACGCCCCCTGTTCCTCGTCGGGACGCTGGCGCCGCAATCCGGACGGACGCTGGACCACGCCGCGCTCCCGGGTGGAGGAGCTGATCCGGATTCAGGCCGGCCTTCTGGAGACCGCCGCAGGCGGAGTGCGGAAGGGAGGCGTACTCATCTATGCGACCTGTTCGCTGTTTGAACGGGAGGATGAACGAATTGTAGAGGAATTTTTATCCCGCCACCCGGAGTTCCGCCTGGAAGGCTTTGCGGCTCCGGACGGGAGACCGACCAACGGAATGCTCCGCACGCTGCCGATGCATGCGGACTGTGATGGATCATTTGCCGCAAGAATGCGACTCATTTAACCCAAAGGAAACCACATGTTACAGGAAGACCATGCGCTGGAGGACAAACCTCCGTCTTACATTGACCTTCACACCCACTCGTTCATGCCCGACAGTGAGGGCGTCATGCGGGTTCAGAATCTTTTTCCGGACGTTTCCGGAGAAGGTGCGGATCTGCCGGGCTGTTTCACAATCGGCATTCATCCGAAAAACATTGACACGGAATATCTGCAGCGCGATCTGAAAATCATGGAGGATGTTCTGAAGAACAATCCCGGCTCCGTGATCGCGGTCGGCGAATGCGGTCTGGACAAATTTGCGCTGGAGCCGCAGAGCGTGCAGGAGGAGGTGTTTTCGGCGCAGATTCTTCTGGCGCTCCGCTACAATCTTCCTCTGATCGTTCATACGGTCCGCAGCTGGCAGGAGATCATCCATGTGAAGAAGCGTCTTGCACCGGAGCAGACATGGGTGGTTCACGGGTTCCGCAGTTCGCTGGAGACTGCGGAAGCGCTTCTGAAACATAAGATTCTTCTCTCGTTCGGAGAGGCGATCACGGAAGAGCAGTCGAAGGCGCGCGGAGTGATCGGAGAGCTCGACTCGACGGATTTCTTTCTGGAAACCGATGAGAGCGCCCTGCCGATTGATTACATCTACAAAGTGGCGGCGGAACTGCGGGACTGCGATGTGGAAACGCTGAAGGAACAGATTGCGGAAAATTTCAAACGGGTCTTCGGGAAATGACAGGGGATTCGTGGCAGTCGCGGACGGAGCTTCTGCTGGGGACGGAAGCTCTGAAGCGTCTGGAATCGGCCCATGTCCTGTGCGTCGGGCTCGGCGGGGTCGGGGGGATCGCGACGGAGCTTCTGGCACGGACCGCGATCGGCGAGCTGACCATCGTGGACGGCGATGTGGTGGAGGACTCCAACCGGAACCGGCAGATTGTCGCAACAACAGAGACCGTCGGACGGCCGAAGGCGGAGGTCCTCGCAGAACGCCTGCGGACGATCCATCCGGCTCTGAAGCTGCATGTCCGGAACGAGTTTCTCAAAGACGGATCGCTGGAAGCGCTGCTCGACGCCGCGAAATACGACTGCGTTCTTGATGCGATAGATACGCTTGCTCCGAAGGTGCATCTGATTTTGGGCTGTCTGAAACGGGGCCTCCGGATCGTCTCCTCCATGGGCTCGGGAGCACGGAGGAATCCGGAGTGCGTCCGCTGCGGCGATCTGGAAAAGACCTTCAACTGTTCTCTGGCAAAAGCCGTCCGCCGGAATCTGCGTAAACTCGGCGTCGACGGCCGGGGTTGCCGGGCCGTGTTTTCCACCGAGCCGCCGATTGCCGCGGCGGTGTTCGATCCGGAGGTGATGGAAAACAACAAGCGTTCCGTTCTGGGGACGATCTCCTACATGCCGACCGTGTTCGGCTGCCACTGTGCGGCCGAAGTGGTGCGTCTGCTGACGGATCCGTGCGACCCGCCGGCAGACCGTTGAGACGGGGGCTCTCCCCTCCCCCACCCCTTTTTTCCGGATTTTACACGCGGACTGCGCCGATGATCTCCCGGACGGAGCGGCATCCATGCCGTTCCAGATACGCGGAAATTCCGTGCAGGACCTTGAGCGGAGCGGTCGGATCGGCGAAGATAGCGGTTCCGACGGCGACCGCGGACGCGCCTGCGAGCAGGAATTCGACGGCATCCTCACCGGAACAGATTCCACCCATTCCAATGATCGGGATGTCGACGGCGCGGGCGGTTTCATACACCATCTTCACGGCGACCGGTTTGACGGCCGGACCGCTCAGACCGCCGGTGATATTGGCAATTTTCGGACGGCGTGTTTCGATGTCGATCGCCATTGCGGGAATCGTGTTGATCATGGAGACGATGTCGCTTCCGTTTGCGGCCGCGGCGCGGGCGNNCTGAGCTTGGTAATCAGCGGGAGACGGGTTGCGGAGCGCACGGCGGCGACCACTTTTCCCATGGCGGCCGGATCGGAACTGAAGGAAATCCCCCCCTCCTTGACGTTCGGACAGGAGACATTGATTTCGAGAGCGGCGATTCCATCGGATTCCGCCTCCATCCGTTCCGCGACGAGCCGGTAATCCTCGACACTCTTCCCCCAGATGTTGACAATCACCTTGCAGTGATGCTCCTTCAGCCACGGCAGATAATGCGGATCATGCAGGAAGCGGTCGACACCGGGCCCCTGAAGGCCGATGGCGTTGATCATTCCGCCGGTGACCTCCGCGACCCGGGGAGTCGGATTTCCATGCACGGGCTCTGGCGCGACGCCTTTCACGACCACCGCGCCGAGGACGGAGGGATCGAAGAACTCCTCATATTCGCTCCCGTACCCGAACGTTCCGGATGCGGTCATTACCGGGTTGGAGAGTTCAAGAGGACCGAGCTGGACGGAAAGATCAGGCTTCATAATACACCTCGTCGGCGGAGTAGACCGGTCCTTCCTTGCAGGTACGCGAGTAGCGCCATCCGCCGGGCGAGGAGGGATCCTTCATTTTGACGACACAGGCGAAACACGCGCCGATTCCGCAGCACATGTGTTCGTCGAGACTCAGATAGCATTTCCAGTTGTTTCCGACGGCGATTCGTCCGAGCGCCATCAGCATCGGAGTCGGACCGCATCCGTAGAGGACGGGAGTTTTCTCCGCGTCCGCGATTGCGCCGTCAAGCAGTTCGGTTACGAGCCCCTTCTGTCCGGCGGAACCGTCCTGAGTTGCGAGCCTCACCTCATATCCTGCGGCTTCATATTCTTCCGCGAGGATCAGATCCGCGGCGGAGCGGGCTCCGAGCAGCAGGATTCCCTTGTTGGCCGACCGTTCCGCCAGCGGCAGCATGGCGGCGGAGCCGTATCCGCCCGCGACGAGGATCGGAGTCTCCTCTCCGGAGGGCATGGGATACCCCTTTCCGAGCGGCCCCATGATGTTGCAGGCCTGACCGGGCAGCATCTCGGCCAGTTCGGCGGTCCCCGCGCCGACGACTTTGTAAACGACGGTCACATTTCCCGTTTTCGGATCGTATCCGCAGATGCTGAACGGACGGCGCAGGATGCGGTCGCGCAGTCCGGGGATCCGAATGTGGACAAACTGCCCCGGAGCGGCTTTTGCGGCGATTTCCGGAGCGGAAAACACGATTCGGCGGTAGAGTCCCTTCCGGCTGCTGTTCTCCAGAATACTGCAGTCAAATGTCATGATTCTTTCTTTCGGTTGGAGGGTTGAAATTTCTCAAAGTTACGGTATTATACAGCATAAATGCCACTTTCACAAACGCACAGAGGTTTTTCATGCTGAATTTTATTGAAAATCTGGCGAAAAGCGCCGGACGCCTTGCACTGGAAGCCCGGCAGCGCTTCAACGAAGGAGAGATTCACTTCAAGAACCCGAAAGATCTTGTGACGGACACCGACCGGGATGTGGAGCACTTTCTCCGGAAATCGATCAGCACGGCGTGGCCGGACCATGCGATTCTGGGCGAAGAGGAGGGGATGTCCAATACGGGGCACTCCGAGTATCTGTGGATTCTGGATCCGATCGACGGGACGACATCGTTTGTCCACGGGGCGCCGCTCTACTCGGTCTCGGTGGGACTGTACCGGGAGGGCAGACCGTATGCGGGAGCGATCTATGTCCCGCGGCTGGACGAACTCTATTCGGCGCAGCGCGGCAGGGGGGCGTTCTGCAATGGGAAACGGATTCATGTTTCAGCGCATACGGAACTGGTGAACTGCCTGGGAATCACGGGATTTGCCTGTCTGCGTGCGGGGCTGCCGAAGAACAATCTGCCGCATTTCTGCCGGATTGCGCCGAAGATCCGGGACATCCGCCGGTACGGATCGGCGGCCTACGATCTCTGCGCGGTGGCATCCGGGAGCGCCGATTTCTTCTGGGAGATGAAGCTCAATGTGTATGATATTGCGGCGGGCGTCGTGATTCTTTCGGAGGCGGGAGGGAAAGTTACCGATTTCTCGGGAGGGGAGAAGTATCCCGAGGAGGGGATTCTCGCGTCGAACGGAGCCGTTCATGACGATGTGCTGCGTCTGCTGGCAATGGACTGACCATGACCGGAACTGTCGCCCGCATCGCACTGGATCTTTCGCTTGACCGGTTTTTCGACTATCGCATTCCGGAAAAACTGCGCGGACAGATCAAAACCGGAACCCGGGTCAACGTCCCGTTCGGGAAGAGCGCCTTTCTGCGCAGCGGATACGTCATGGAGATCACCGACCGTTCGGAGTTCACGGAACTTCGCGAGATTGATTCTCTGTGCGACAATGCGCCGAACCTTCCGGACCCGCTTCTGAGACTGGCGGAATGGATGGCGCTCTACTACTGCTGTCCGCGGGAGCTTGCGATCCGCAATCTTCTTCCGGGAGCGGTGCGCAACGGGAAGATCCGTCACAGGGTCCGTCCGCACTGCCGTCTGGGGGATGCGACGCAGGCGGCGGAGTTTGTCGCCCGCAGCAGCGGACGTTCCAAGGCAAGGACCGCTCTTCTGAAGGAGCTGATGCTGGAGCATGAACTTCCGCAGGATGTGCTTCTTCTGAAGGCGGGGACGGGCAAAGGGGCGCTGGATGCGCTTGTGAAACTGGGACTGGTCATCCGGGAAGACGTTGTCGATGAACGGGATCCCTTCAAGGGATCGACGGTGATTCCGACCTCCCCCCTGCCCCCGACCCCCGAACAGGCGGAGGCGCTCCGGGTCATTTTTGAAACGATGGACGGGAAAAACGACGGCCGTCATGTGGTCCTTCTCCACGGGGTCACCTGTTCGGGGAAAACGGAGGTGTATCTTCAGGCGATCGCGCGGGCGCTGGAACAGGGAGGGGAAGCCATCGTGCTTGTGCCGGAGATCTCGCTGACGCCGCAGACGGTGGAACGGTTCCGCGCCCGGTTCGGCGACCGGGTCAGCGTCCTCCACAGCGGACTCTCCGACGGCGAACGGCACGACGAGTGGATGAAAGTTCATTCCGGCCGGGTCCGTATCGCGGTGGGCGCACGCTCCGCGCTGTTCGCCCCGTTCACCCATCTGAAACTGATTGTGGTGGACGAGGAACACGAACAGTCGTACAAGCAGTCGGAAGCGCCGCGCTACAACGCGCGGGATGTGGCCGTCATGCGCGGAAAGCTGGAAGGGGCGACCGTGATTCTGGGCTCGGCGACCCCGTCTCTGGAATCGCATTACAACGCGATCACAGGCAAATACGCGCATGTCCGCATGCTCCGGCGGAGCGATCCGAACATCGTGCTCCCGGAAGTGAAGATTATCGACATGCGCTGTGAGGAGAACGACGACGGCAAACGGCCGGTTCTCTCCACCGCACTGATCCGTGCCGTGAAGGAGCGGATTTCCCTGGGAGAGCAGAGCATTATTTTTCTGAACCGCCGCGGCTTTGCCAAGCAGATGATCTGCGAGGAGTGCGGCTTTGTCGCGCGCTGTCCGGACTGTTCCGCGGCGTACACCTATCACCGGAAGCTCGGGATCCTGACGTGCCATCTGTGCGGGGCGATGATTTCGGCCTACGAGCGGTGTCCGCAGTGCGGTTCGGATCAGATCCGCTATTCGGGAACGGGCACGGAGAAGGTGGAATCCATGGCGTTTTCCGTGTTCAAGGGAGCGCGGATCGCCCGGATGGATTCCGATTCCATGACGCGTCCGAGTCTGTACGAGGAGGTTCTGGGGCGTTTCCGGCGGGGGGAGATCGACATTCTGATCGGCACGCACAAGATGCTGGGCAAGAACGTCCGCTTCCACGATCTGGGGCTTCTGGTCATCGACGAGGAGCAGAAGTTCGGCGTGGCGGCCAAGGAGAAGCTCACGCAGATGAGCGTTTCGGTCGATACGCTGACCCTCACGGCGACGCCCATTCCGCGCACGCT
>DDJH01000039.1:0-11625 GCA_002338895.1 Lentisphaeria bacterium UBA1829
CGCGGCGTATAGGGTTCGATTGGCGGGTGGGCTTTGCAGACCTCCTCGTTTAATTCGATTCCCCAGCCGGGTTTGTCGTTCAAGGTGATATAGCCGTTTTCCACCTTCAGAGGTTCGGTGATGACCTCGTTGCGCCAGTCGTTCAGAAAAAGCCGTTCCTGGATCAGGAAGTTCGGAAGGATCGCGTCCAGATGCAGTGAAACGGTCGTGATGACCGGACTCATCGGTCCGTGCGGTGCGACAAACGCATTGAAGGCTTCCGCCAGCCGGGCCGCCTTCAGTGCGGTTCCGAATCCGCAGGAGTGCCCCAGATCCGGCTGGATGACACTGGCGCAGCCGCGCGTCAGAAGACGCTGAAACTCCGGAAGATATGAAAGCCGTTCCCCCGTCGCAATCGGAATGTTGACATGGGCCGCGACTTTGGCCAGTCCTTCCTCGTCTTCCGGCTGACACGGCTCTTCAAAGAACGTGAAGTCCAGCGGTTCGAACAGTTTCCCGATCCGGATCGCCAGATCGGCATCGTATCGTCCATGACCGTCGAACATCAGCAGCGCATCGGGTCCGATGGTCTCCCGGATCGTCTCCGCGGCCTTCCGGATTTTCCGGAGATTGACCGGATCGTTCAGCGGCCAGACCGGAAGGGCAAGACTGAATTTGAATGCATCGTAGCCCGCCGCCATCGCAATCTGCGCTTTCTCCCGGATGACGACAGGATCCAGTGAACCCCCGCTCCAGCCGTTTACATAGACCCGCATCTTATCCCGGCATGCTCCGCCGAGAAGTTTGTAGACCGGCTGATTCAGGGATTTGCCGAGAATATCCCACAGCGCAAGTTCCACGCCCGCTATGGCGGAGCCTTTGATCACTCCGCCTTTCCAGAAGAGCTGTTTGACCATCTTCTGAGTCAGATATTCGATCCGGCGCGGATCTTCGTTCAGAATCAGACATTCGATGTCTTTCAATGCGCCGAGCACGGAGTTGTCGTGACTTTCCAGTGTGGCCTCGCCGAGTCCGCAGATCCCTTCGTCGGTATGAACTTTCACATACAGGTAGTTCCGGCTGGAAAGAAGTCCCACTCCCGGCGTCGGCGCTCCGACCAGAATCGGTTCGATTCGCGTGATTTTCATCGTTCCCGCTCCTTTCAGCGTTTGACGCGTCCCGAGGCGTTCCCGTTCATCAGCGCGGTGACTTCCTCTTTGCTCGTGTAGTTGTAGTCGCCTTTGACCGAGTGCTTCAGGCAGCTCGCGGCGACGGCAAAGCGGATCGCCTTCTCCGGCGTATTGAATTCCGTGCTGTTCAGCGCAAAGATCAGTCCGGCGCAGAAGGAATCGCCTCCTCCGAAGCGGTCCACGATGTTATGGATTTCATACGGAGCGTATTCGCCGGAGCCGTTCAGCGGGGCGAAAAATTCCCGGTCTGAAGATTTGTCGTAGAGCATGCCGCCCCAGTTGTTGTGATCCGCCGAGTAGCTTTCGCGCAAAGTGATGGCGACCCAGGCGGCTTTCGGAAAACGCGCGGAGAGTTTGCGCGCAACTTCCCGATAGCCGGCAATGTTGATCTTGCCGCTCTCCACGGAGCTGCCTTCCGAGTGGATGCCGAAGACGTCGGAGGCGTCTTCCTCGTTGCCGATGATGATGTCGGCATACTGAACAATCTGTTCCATGCATTCCGATGCGAGTTCCTTCGGGGTGCATCCGCTTTTCCAGCGCCACAGTTTTTTACGGAAGTTCAGATCGCAGGAGATTTTGATTCCCCGCGCGGAGGCTTCCCGGACGATGGCAAGGGTTGCCTGGAACGCTTTTTCGCTGAGGGCCGGAGTGATGCCGGTCACATGGAGGTGTTTGCAGTTTTCCAGCATCGAAGCGAAGTCGTAATCCTCCGCTCCGCACTCGGAGATTACCGAGTTGGCGCGGTCGTAGATCACGTTTGATCCGCGCTGGGCGGCTCCGTGTTCCGCATAGTAGACTCCCATGCGTCCGTTTTCCCGGTAGAGAATGTGGTCGACATCCACCCCGAGTCCGCGCAGCTGCACCGCGAAGGCCTGGCTGATCGGATTCCGGGGAAGGGCGGTCAGATATCGCGATTTCTCGCCGAGAATGGCAAGCGAGGCGCAGACATTTGCTTCTCCTCCGCCGTATGTCGCTTCCAGAGTTCCCGGAAGGGCCTGGGCAAAGCGGGTCTTTCCCGCGGGTGCAAGGCGAAGCATGACTTCTCCGAATCCGGCAATGTACTGTTCCATGTTGGGTTGTCTCCTTTTGATTGGAAATATTGGTTCTTATATTATGGGAATATATTCTTATTATAAGAAAATATAAAAGCTCTTTTGGATTTATGCAAATGGGAAAGGGGAATTTTTCAGGAAAAACAGAGGGGAGGGGGAGTGAGGGTCAGTGGAACTTGAGGAGGGAGGCGGATTTCCGGAATGCGGAGAGGAGGAATTGGCGGATTGCGATGGTGCGGTCATAGGCGGATGGATCGTTGCGGAGGATGGCGTTCCGGGCGGCGGGATGGAGAAGCCGGAGCATGCCCCAGCGGACCTTGTCGGGGAGGGAGGCGCCGTTCCACGGGCCGGGAGGGATCGGATCGTCGTTGCGGATTCCGCAGGTGCGGAAATCCTCGTTCATGCGCCGGAAGAACTCCTCCCGCAGTTCCGGGACGAGTTTTTCGTACATGTAGGCAAAAAGACTCAGTTTGGAATGAAGGAGATGGGGACGGATGAAATCGAATCCGTTCCGGTCGATGAATTCGCGGACATCTTCGAAGGCGCGGAACACNNGAACACGCAGAAACAGTTTCGATTCGCATGAGAGGTTGTCTGCCCGATGCGGTTCTGGCGATAGAAATAGAGGACCGGGTCGGTGATGACGATCCGCTCCGCCGCCAGGAGCGTTTCAAAGAAAAAAGGAAGATCGGCAGCCATCTTCAATTCCGGATCGAAGGAAATGTCATACCGTTTCACCATGGAGTGAAGAAAGAGCTTGTTGCAGTTCGTGTTGTCCAGAAAGAAGAGCTGCGGACACTCTTTCAGAGAAACCCCGTTTCCGGTCCGTCTGCATGCCCAGCGGGATTGCCGCAGAATCTGCCGGTCCGGATACACGCAGGCGTAGCCGCATTGGACCAGATCGGCTCCGGTCTTTTCCGCTGTGGAAAGGAGGTGTTCCAGAAAATTCGGAGCGACCCAGTCGTCGGAATCGACAAAGGCCAGATAGCGTCCGGTCGCATTTTGCAGGCCGGTGTTCAGCGCGGTCGGATTGCCGCTCTGTTTCTGGGAGAAAACGCGCATCTGCGGAAAACGGGCGGCATAGTCGCGCAGGAGTTCGCCGGAGCCGTCGGTGGAGCCGTCGTCGACGGCGATCAGTTCGAAATCCTGCATGGTCTGCGCCATCAGCGAATCCAGGGCGCAGGGCAGGTACGGTCTGGTATTGTAGACCGGAAAGAGAACTGAAATCGACGGCATTTTCCTCATCTCCCGAGTTGCTGATCCGTCCCGGAGGGATTCTCCTTCCGTTTTCCGGACGGAAACAGAGTCTTGTACTATATCTTTCCGGAAGAGGAGGTGCAAATGAAAAATTCCGATATTTCGGGAAAAAAAGTTGAAATCTCGGCTTTCCGGGATAGATTAGGGAAATCTTTGAATTTGAAAAACCGAAATAAAAGAGAGTTTCAGAATATGGAAAAACGGGAAACCTGGGGTAGTTCTTTCGGCTTTATCATGGCAACCATCGGTTCCGCGATCGGTCTGGGCAATGTGTGGAAATTTCCTTATATTACGGGAATGAACGGGGGCGGAGCGTTTGTCATTGTGTATCTGGCCTGCATCCTGCTGCTGGGGGTGCCGGTGATGATCTGTGAAATGACGATCGGACGGAAAACCCGCCTGAATGCATATGGAGCGTACAAACGCCTGCAGCTGCGGCGTTCGATTATCAGCGATGTGATTGCCGGAGGACTGCTTCTCGGCGGAATCTGTCTGCTCTGCACAAAGAGCTACGGGTTCGGAGCGGTTTCCCTGATCGCCGGACTGCTGGTTTTGAAATTCCAGTTCGCGGCGTTCGGACTGCTGGCGATTTTCGGTGCGCTGGTGATTCTCTCCTACTACGCGGTGGTCGGCGGATGGATCGTCGACTACACGTTCCGCTCCTTCTGCGGGGAACTCAACTACAATACTGTGGACGAGGCCGGCGCCGCGTTCGGTCTGTTTACGGAGACTCCATGGCGGGTGATCATCTGTTTTCTTGTGTTCATGGTGCTGTGCGGGGCGATGCTGATCGGCGGAGTCCGCAAGGGAATTGAAAAATGGTCGAAAATCCTGATGCCGCTGCTGTTTGTTCTTCTGCTGGCGGTGATTGCCCGGAGCGTGACGCTTCCCGGATCCTGGAAAGGGGTGGAATTCTTCCTGCATCCGGATTTCTCGAAGCTGACCGCTTCCGGCGTGCTGGAGGCGCTGGGGCACTGCTTCTACTCTCTGAGTCTCGGAATGGGAATCACCGTGACATACGGCAGTTACATGAAGAAGGAGCAGAATATTTTTTCCGCATCGATCTGGGTGATGGTTCTGGATACGCTGGCGGCGATTCTCGCCGGTCTTGCGATCTTTCCTGCAGTGTTTGCAATGGGATTCGACCCGGGAGCGGGGCCGAGTCTGATCTTCAACATTCTTCCGGCCACGTTCAACCGTTTCCCCGGCGGAAGCGGATGGATCTGGGCGGGATTGTTCTTCCTGATGCTCTCGATCGGAGCGATTACAAGCGGGGTGGCGCTGCTGCAGAATGGCGTTTCCTTCTTTATGGATGAGCTGAAATGGGGACGATACAAATCCATTGCGGTCTGTTTCGGCGGCGTGACGGTGTTCGGACTGCTTTCCGCGGTGAGCATCTCTCACTGGAAGCATATTCCGATGGTCCGGGAGGCCGTGGCGGTGATCTTCGGGGAGAAGAATGTGCCGAACAGCTTTTTCGACATGCTGGATTATCTGACGTCCAACTGGATGCTGCCGATCGGAGGGGTGGCGATCTGCCTGTTCATCGGATGGGTGTGGGGGTCGCGCAAGGCGGCAAGAGAGCTGCGGATCGGTGCGGAGAAGGCGTGTCCGGATGTGAATCTGATTACGCTCTTGTCCGGCTTCCGCGGGGAGCCGCTTTACCGGACGTCGCGCAACCACGGGCTGACGCTGCTGTCGCTCTGGTCGATCATTATCCGCTTCTTTGCTCCGGTGGTGATTTTCATTATTTTCCTGCGGGCGGTCGGAGTGGACGTCGGGTTCTGAGCCGGCGGACAGGGGCGGATCGTTTTTCCGAGAGTCCCTGAAACGGAAAAAAATACCCCTCCGAGATCCGCAAAAAGATCCGGAGGGATGTTTTTTTTTTGTCTTCCGGCTTCGCCGTCGGGAATCGCGGCGGAGGTCCTGCGATCAGAACTGGTACAGGGCGCAGGAGAACTCCTCCGGGAGATGAACTTTAAGTTTTCCCTGTTCGATGCGGGCGGTACCGCCGCCGAAGATTTTCCTGGCCTCTTTGCCGAACGGGATGGAAAATTCGTAATCGGGCTGATCCGCTCCGTTCCGATAGACCGCGATGAATCCCTCCCGGCCGTCCGGGGCGACGGAGACGATGGCGCTCCAGGTCCCTTTTCCCGGCATCTCCCCTTCCGCAGTGGTCAGACCGGCGGCAAATTTTTTCCGGTACGGCGCGATCTTCTGATAGAAGGCTTTCATTTCCGCCTGACGTTCGGGCGGGGTATTGTCGATGACGCCCCAGTAGAGCGGGGAGGCGAAAATGGTTGTCCCGAGGATGTATTCCAGCGGATAGTCCATCGCCTGCGGCATCATCTCGATCTCGCAGTGGCTGACCGGCGCATACTGGAGCGTGTACCAGAGGTTCCCGAGCGCCATGTAGGGGTGATAGTAGCGGTGATCGGGAATGTTGCGGCCGCGGTTTTCAAGAAACAGACGGCCGTAATCCAGCGCAAAGTCGAAATTCGGCCGGCTGTTTCGTGTCACATCCATGGAGATGACCAGTTCGGGGATCTCATGTTTGAGCGCTTCGAGCAGTGCGCGGTAGGCTTCGTAATGGAGCTGCGCATCGCCCAGAAGCGTGTCATAGGCGGCCAGACGGTAGAGGTCGAATTTGAAGTGCCGGATTCCGTAATCCTGATACAGCCCGACGAGTTTATTTTTGATGTGGTTGAAATATCCGGGATTCATCAGATCGGCGGAATAATAGGTTCGTTCGGCGCCGGCGATCTGCTCCGCCGGATGATAGTCCTTGTTCCGGGCGAGCCAGTTCCAGGGATTTTCTTCCAGCATGGTGTCGTGGCATTCCGCGCCGTCCCACTCCATGACCCGGGGATCGCGGGAATCCATCCCGAGCGGATTGCACCAGAGACCGAGTTCGATTCCCAGTTCGGAGGCCCGTCTGGCAAGTTTGGTGAATTTGTTCGGGAATTTGGTTTCGTCGATCTCTCCCATGAAGGTGGAGAACCAGCCGTCATCGATGAACACCACGTTGATGCCCGATCTGGCCGCCGCCTCGATTTCCCGGGCGATGGCTTCCTCGTTCACGCCGAGCGTGAGGTCCGGCCATGAGTTGGAGAGAACCTCGGTCGCGGTGGTTTGCGGATAGTCGGCATAGCGTTCCTGCCAGTAGCGCTGGAGTCCGAAATCGCGCGTCAGACCGATGACGACTCCGTTGGCCCGGCGGTTTTCCCCTCTGCGGAGATTGTCGAATCCGAGACCGAGCATCTCCACGCTTCCGGATTCCGGATCGCAGAGAAAATCGTATTCACAGGGAATCGGCTGACAGTCGGGCATCGGTCCTTCCTTGTAGAGAAACACGCCGTTGCCCGTGAAGTAGGCTCCCACATTCTTGCCCGCACGCGCCGGTCCCTTCCGGAGACGATGATTGGACTGATCGCTGCACGAATAGAAATTGATGATCTCCGCCTGCTCAAACGCCGCGGGAAAATGAACCTTGACCAGCGTCGAATAGTACATTGCCGCACAATCGGACTGCGTTGTGAACGTGTCGTACCAGCGGAGAGCCGGTGCATTCGGATAGAAGTACAGATGACGGGTCAGCGTCACAGGTCCGGTTTTCCAGACAATCTCATACCCGTCCGGAGTCTTTCCGGCGTCAACCAGCTGAAAATCGGAGAGAAACTCCCGGTCGGCCGTCAAACGGACCTCTCCGCTTGTCAGCATGTTCCGTCCGCTTCTGCAATCCGTAAAGGACTCTATGCGGAAAAACGGGGTCAGGGATATCCGGATTTCAACAAATTTGTTTTTCAGTTCGATCATCGCTTCGGCACTTCCTGCTGGTTTCTGTTTTTTGAAAGGAAAATCTGTCCGGAAATGTACCACATCTTTTCCTCTTTGCAAGGGAAGGGGAATTTCCGCTCATGGAAAAATTCCCCGCGTCCGGAACGGGGACAAGGGGAAAAAAAGAACTCCGCGCTCTGGACGGAGTGCGGAGTTCCCTCTATAAGATCCGAATTGAACGATCGGACTCTTATTTGTCGTATGCGTGTCCGGCGGAACCGAGCACGTAGATGACTTTGTGCTTGTAGAGCTCTTTGAGAGCATCGCGGGCCGGGCCGAGATACTTTCTCGGATCGAACTCTTCCGGCTTCTCGTTGAAGACTTTCCGGATCGCGGCGGTCATTGCGAGACGGCCGTCGGAGTCGATGTTGATCTTGCAGACCGCGCTCTTTGCGGCTTCGCGGAGCTGCTCTTCGCTGATGCCGATCGCGTTTTTGAGTTTTCCGCCGTTTTCGTTGATGATCTTGACCAGATCCTGCGGGACGCTGGAGGATCCATGCAGAACGATCGGGAATCCGGGGATCTTCTCCTCGATCTCTTTGAGGATGTCGAGACGGATTTTCGGATCGGTTCCGGGTTTGAACTTGTACGCGCCGTGGGAGGTTCCGATCGCGATGGCGAGGGAGTCCACACCGGTTCCGGCGAGGAACGCCTGAACTTCAGACGGCTGGGTGAACACATGCTCGTCGGACTTCACATCATCTTCAACGCCGGCGAGCTTTCCGAGTTCGCCTTCGACGGTCACATCATACTGGTGAGCGTACTCCACAACCTTCCGGGTCAGAGCGATGTTCTCTTCGAACGGGAAATGGGATCCGTCGATCATCACGGAGGAGAATCCATATTCGATGCAGCTCTTGCAGGTTTCGAAGGAATCGCCGTGGTCAAGATGCAGGCAGATCGGAATCGGTCTTCCGCCGCTGATCTCTCTGGAGTATTCGACCGCGCCCTGTGCCATGTAGCGCAGAAGGGTCTGGTTCGCATACTGGCGGGCTCCCTTGGAGACCTGAAGGATCACCGGAGACTCCGTTTCAGTACAGGCCTGAATGATCGCCTGAAGCTGTTCCATGTTGTTGAAGTTGAACGCCGGGATCGCATAGCCGCCCTTCATGGCTTTCGCGAACATTTCCCGGGTGTTGACAAGACCGAGATCCTTGTAGTTGACCATTTTGTGAATCCTTTCGTTTTTCGAGTTGATCACGAACTATTGGAAATATGTCACAATTTCCGGAAAAATCAAGCGCCCGTCCGTTTTTTCAGCCGGAAAACCGGCGTCCGTCCGCGGATGGCCGACGGATGCCGGAAGCGGCGGGAACGCGGACTTATTTGCCGAGAACCCGCATTGTGGAGAGCGCAATCATCAGCTCTTCATTGGTCGGCATGACGATGGCCTTCCACGCGCTGTCTTCCGTGGAGATGATGCCTTTTTTGCCGAAGCAGGCGTTGTTTTTCTCCTTGTCGAGCCGGATGTTGAGAGCGCCGATGCCCTCCATCACCCGTTCGCGGATCGGCACGGAATACTCGCCGATTCCGCCGGTGAAGACTATCGCCTCCGCTCCGCCGAGAAGCACATAGTACGCTCCGATGTACTTCACCACGCGGCGGACAAACATCCGGATGGCGAGTTCCGCCTGCGCGTTGCCTTCCGCCGCGGCGTTGATCATGTCGCGCATGTCGCCGCTGTTGATGCCGCCGATTCCGAGAAGACCGGATTTCTTGTTGAGGATCTTGTCCACCTCCTCGCGGGAGTGTCCGAGTTCGATCAGGCGGAGAACCGCGGCCGGATCCAGGTCGCCGGAACGGGTTCCCATCATCAGTCCTTCCAGCGGAGTGAGTCCCATGGTCGTGTCGATGACCTTGCCGTTCTTGACCGCCGCCATCGAGCAACCGTTGCCGAGGTGGCAGGTGATGATGGTCGTCTCTTCCAGCTTCTTCCCGAGGAAATCCGCGGTGGAGAGCGTCACATAGTGGTGGCTGGTTCCATGAAAACCGTATTTGCGGATGCCGAACTTCTTGTAGTAGTCATACGGAATGGCATAGAGATAGGCCTCCGGCGGCATGGTCTGATGAAACTGCGTGTCGAACACGCCGACATTCGGAACGCCGGGAAAATCCTTTTCGCACGCTTCGATCCCGGTCAGATTCGCCGGATTGTGGAGCGGTCCGAGGGGGAAGCATTCGCGGATGATGTCCTTCACTTCCGGCGTGATCAGAACCGGCTGCGTGACCTTTTCCCCTCCATGGAGAACACGGTGCCCGATCGCGGAGACCTCCGAAAGATTTTTCAGAACGCCGACCTGCGGATCCAGCAGTTTTTTGCGGATCTCGGAAAGAGCCTCTCCATGGTTGGAAATATGGATGACTTCTTCGCTTTTGAATCCGTCCGGCCGCTTGTAAATCAGGTTCGGGGAATCGCTGCCGATTCGTTCCACCTGGCCGCTGGCCAGAACGGAATTTTCGCCGCCCGCCATGTTGAAGAGTGTAAATTTGAGAGAAGAACTTCCTGCGTTCACCACCAGAATTTTCATGTCGACGTTTCCTTCGCGCATTTGAACCTTTAAAAAAATGAAATATTCGATACTATACCATGAAAGAGCGGTGCAGACAAGTTTCTTTCAGAAAATTTATCTTTTTTTTCAAGGCTCCGGATGCTTTTTTCTTTTTCGGGTGTATAGTACAGGATCAAAACTGTATAAAAACGGATGGAAGGATTTTCAGGAAATGAATTTGATTGTCGGCCCGAACCACCTCTCCGGAGAAATCGCTGTCCCCGGTTCCAAATCCCATACAATTCGAGCGGTCGCCATGGGAATGATGGCGGACGGGGTCACCCGGATTCATGCGCCGCTTCTTTCCGAGGATTCCATGGCGGCGGTCCGGGCGGCAACGCTGTTCGGCGCTTCGGTCGACCGCGGGGACGACTCCTGCTGGAGTGTGACAGGGACCGGAGGAAAACTGCTCAATCCGGGAAAAACGGTCGATATGGCGAATTCCGGGACGTCGATCAAAATTTTTGCAGGACTTGCGTCGCTTCTCTCCTTCCCGGTTTCCTTCGACGGGGACGCTTCGCTTCGATCCCGTCCGATGGGGCATCTGCTTTCGGCCCTGAAATATCTGAACGTCAAGACCTCTTCGCAGAATGGAAAATGTCCGTTCACGGTCGAGGGACCGATGACGGGCGGGGAGACGGTGGTCAACGGGGAGTCGTCGCAATATGTCACCGCGCTTCTGCTTTCCGCCCCGTTCGCGAAACAGGACACCCGGATCCGGGTGGAAAATCTGAACGAACAGCCCTACATTGAAATCACGCTCGGCTGGCTGGACCGGCTCGGACTCCGCTACACCGCGGAAAAGGATCTTTCCCGATTCGAGATTCCCGGCGGACAGTCGATCCATGCGTTTGATGTGACCATTCCGGCGGATTTTTCGACGGCGACTTTTCCGCTGGTTGCCGCCGCCGTGACCGGATCCGAACTGACGATCCGCAATCTGGACTTCAACGATGTCCAGGGCGACAAGGCGGTCTTCGGCCTTCTGGAACGGATGGGCGTTGAAGTGATCCGGGACGGAAATGCGACCCGGATCCGTCCTCACGGACCGCTTCACGCTGCGGATCTGGATCTGAATGCGACGCCCGATGCGCTTCCCGCCATAGCGGTTGCGGCGGCGTTTGCGGAGGGAACCAGCCGGATCCACAACGTTGCCCAGGCCCGGATCAAGGAGACGGACCGCATCGCCTGCATGACCCGGGAACTGCGGAAAATGGGCGCAAGGGTTGAAGAGTTCCCCGACGGAATGTCCATCACAGGAGGCGGACTCCATGGCGCGGCGGTCAACAGCTACAAGGACCACCGCATTGCGATGGCGCTTGCGGTCGCCGGACTCGCCGCCACGGGGGAGACCCTGATCCGGGATGCCGAATGCGTCAGCGTCACCTATCCGAAATTCATCGAAGACTTCAATGCCCTTGGCGCACGGTTCCGAGTCTTCTGAGAAAATGCGAGGCAGACAATGAACATAAAAAAAGAATTCTACGCCGATGGATTGACACAACTTCATTTTGCCGGCGGCATGGTCCGCTTTGACTTTGCGACGTTCCAACCGGATACCAGCGGGAAAGGGGAAGCCCCCCTCCCGCAGAAAAACCTGCGCCTGGTGATGAACCTCCACGGCTTCCTGACCATGTTCGACACGATGAAGAAACTTTCCGACAAGATGCTGGAAGCGGGCCTGCTCCGCAAAAACTTCACCGGAAAACTGGACGACTAAACAATACGGAAAAATGCGCCGGCATTTTTCTCGGGTCAAGG
>DDJH01000039.1:11680-11828 GCA_002338895.1 Lentisphaeria bacterium UBA1829
CGTGCGGAGCACGAAATCTCTTCCCCCCGCTTCCATCCCATCCCATTCTATTTCTTTCTCCCTTCTACCATGTATCTCTGCCCGCAATACCCTCTTTTGTATAGTGCGAAACGGTTTGCGCAGGAAGGGAAAAACAGTTTGCTCACAA
>DDJH01000117.1 GCA_002338895.1 Lentisphaeria bacterium UBA1829
GGCGATCAGGGAATGATGTTCGGATATGCCAGCAATGAGACAAAGGAACTGATGCCGGCCACGATTCTCTACGCGCATAAGATCGTGGAGGAGCTGGCGCGTCTCCGCAAGAGCGAACCGGAGAAGTACAGCTATCTGCGTCCGGACTCGAAGAGCCAGGTTTCGATGCGGTACAAGGACGGGAAGCCGGTGGCCGTGACAACGGTGGTTGTTTCGCACCAGCACTCCGACGCAATGGACATCAAGGAGTTCGAACAGGTGGTCCGGGATGTGGTGAAGAAGGTGATTCCCGCCGAATTCCTGAAAGGGGAGATCGAATACTATGTGAATCCGACCGGACGCTTTGTGGTCGGCGGACCGAACGGGGACACCGGCGTAACCGGACGCAAGATCATTGTCGACACCTACGGAGGAGTCGGTTCCCATGGAGGCGGCGCATTCTCCGGCAAGGATCCGTCGAAAGTGGACCGTTCGGCGGCCTACATGTGCCGCTATATTGCGAAGAACATCGTGGCGGCCGGACTGGCGGACAAATGCGAAATTCAGGTGGCGTACGCAATCGGCGTGGCCAAGCCGCTCTCCATCAATGTGGACACCTACGGGACCGGAAAAATTGCCAACGACGCCGATCTGGAAAAAGTGGTGGAAAAGGTGTTTGATCTGCGTCCCGCCGCGATTCTTGCGAAACTGGACCTGAAGCATCCGGGCAGAAACGGCTGGTCGTACCGGCAGAGCGCGGCCTACGGGCATTTCGGACGGTCGATCTTCCCGTGGGAAAAGACCGACATGGTCGATGCGCTGCAGAAGGCGGCCGCAGAGTATCTGAAATAAACGACCCCGAACGGAGACGACGGCAGTGAAGAAGGGAAAAGTACTTGGCGTGGGTTCCGCGCTGCTCGACATTCTTGCCAATGTGGACGACGACTTTCTGAAAACAGTCGGCGGGGAAAAAGGCGGAATGGTCATGATCGACGCGGAAACAGCCGACCGTCTGATCCGGACTCTGCCGCCGTTCCAGAAAGTCATCGGCGGATCCGCGGCCAACACCATCGCAGGACTTCAGAAGCTCGGGATGCCGACCGCGTTTCTCGGAAAGGTCGGAACCGATGCGGAAGGGAATTACTACCGCGGCGAATTCGAACGGATGGGCGGGGATGTTTCGCGTTTCAAGACGACGCCGGAGGTGCGGACGGGACGCTGCATCAGCCTGATCACGCCGGATTCGGAACGGACCATGCGGACCGATCTGGGCGCGGCGGCGACCTTCAAGGTGACGGAGATCACGGCGGACGATTTCCGGGATGCCGCCCATCTGCACATCGAAGGATATATGATGTTCAATATGGACGTGTTCCTGCATGTGCTGAAGCTGGCAAAGGATCACGGGGCGACGGTGAGTCTGGATCTGGCCTCGTTCGAAATTGTGCGGACCTTCCGGGACCGTCTGGACGACATTCTCCGCCGGTATGTGGATGTGGTGTTTGCCAATGAGGACGAAGCCCGGGAATTTCTCGGTCATCCGGGCTCGTTCGATCCGCAGGAGGCGGCCGCGGCACTCCAGGAATACTGCGATGTGGCGGCGGTGAAACTCGGGAAACAGGGAGCCTGTCTCCGCGCGGGCCGGGAAACGGTCTTTGTCAAATCGGAACTTGTGACCGCGGTCGATACGACGGGGGCGGGGGATCTCTGGCAGTCCGGCTTTCTCTATGCCTGGCTGAACGGCTGCTCTCTGGAAACCGCGGGGAAAATGGGAGCCATCCTGGGAGCGGAAGTGGTGCAGGTGATCGGCGCCTCCATTCCGCCCTATCGCTGGGAGCCGGTCAAAGCACGCTTTCAAAAACTGATTTACAGATCATAACGAGAACGGAACAAACAGAAAATGGCAAAGAAAACAGCAGCAAAGCCGGTGCGGAAGAGCACCGGAGTTTCCAGAAAGAGCACCGCCGCGACCACGGCGGCAAAAACAAAAAAGACCGCCGTGAAAGCGCCGGCCGATTACAAGATCCGCGATATCGGACTGGCGGAAGCCGGACGCAAGGAACTGGACATCGCCGAAAAGGAGATGCCGGGGCTGATGGCGGTCCGGAAGAAATACGGCCGCCAGAAACCGCTGAAAGGGATCAAGATCATGGGAAGTCTTCACATGACGATCCAGACGGCGGTTCTGATTGAGACGCTGGTGGAACTGGGAGCGGACGTCCGGTGGTGCTCCTGCAACATCTTCTCGACCCAGGATCAGGCGGCGGCGGCCATTGCCAAGGACGGGGTGCCGGTCTTTGCATGGAAGGGCGAGACGCTGGAGGAGTACTGGGACTGCACGCTCCGCGCCATGACCTGGCCGGATGGATCCGGTCCGGATCAGATCGTCGATGACGGAGGCGATGCGACACTGCTGATTCATTATGGGGTGCAGGCGGAAAAGAATCCGTCGTTTCTCAAGGCGAAACCGTCGTCGGAGGAGGAAGGGGTGATTTTCAATCTGCTGAAGAAGACCCTCAAGGAAGATCCGAAACGGTGGAGCCGGGTTGCGGCGAAAGTCAGGGGAGTTTCGGAAGAGACCACGACAGGGGTGCACCGCCTGATCCAGCGGGAGGAGAGCGGAGAGCTGCTGTTCCCGGCGATCAATGTCAACGACTCCGTGACGAAATCCAAATTCGACAATATCTACGGCTGCCGTCACTCGCTGACGGACGGGATCAAACGGGCGCTGGATGTGATGCTCTCCGGAAAGCAGGCGGTGATCTGCGGGTACGGCGACGTCGGCAAAGGCTGCGCGGAGGCGCTGAAGAACGAACGGGCCCGCGTGATTGTCACGGAAGTGGATCCGATCTGCGCACTCCAGGCCTGCATGGCGGGATTCACGGTGGCGCGCGTGGAGGATGCTCTTCCGACCGCGGATCTTTATGTGACGACAACCGGAAACTGCCATATCATCACGGCCGAGCATATGGCGAAGATGAAGGATCAGGCGATTGTCTGCAACATCGGGCATTTCGACAATGAGATCGAAGTGGCCCGTCTGAAAGCCTGGCCGGGAATCAAAATCACGGAGATCAAGGGGCACGAGTGCCCGGTGCACATGTTCACCTATCCCGATGGACACAGCATCTATCTTCTGGCGGAAGGGCGTCTGGTGAATCTCGGCTGTGCGACGGGACATCCGAGCTTTGTGATGAGCTGTTCGTTCGCCAACCAGGTTCTGGCTCAGATCAAGATTGCGAAGAGCAAGCTGGAACGGAAAGTCTACCGGCTGCCGAAGGAGCTCGACGAAGAGGTGGCCGCCCTGCATCTGGAAAAACTCGGGGCGAAGCTGACGCGTCTGACTCAGGAGCAGGCGGACTACATCGGCGTTCCGGTCAACGGTCCCTACAAGGCGGACTACTACCGGTACTGATAAAGAAAAATCCGGAAGACGGAAAGACAGGACGGGAACCGATCCGGGAGACCCGTCCTGTTTCTTTTTGACAGGATTGCGAGATGTTTGATTTTTTCTTTCATGGGTTTTCCGCGTTTGAGCTGGCGATGCTGATCGTCTCGGCGCTGCTGATCGGGATCAACAAGACGGGAATTCCGGGACTCGGACTTGTTCCGGTACTGCTTCTGACGCTGGTGTTTCCGACCCGTCTTTCCACCGGACTGCAGCTGGGGATGCTCTGCATGGCGGATGTGGCGGCGGTGTGCTGGTACCGACGGAACGCGAACTGGAAACTGATTCTCCGGCTGATTCCGGCGGCGGCGGTCGGACTGGCGGTCGGCACGCTGGTGGTCAACCATCTGGATGACTTCGCGATGGGAAAAATGATCGGGGGAATTGTTCTGTTTCTGTGCGCGGTCAGCCTGGTCCGGGATCTGGTTCTGAAGGGAGGGAAACGGATTCCAACCCACTGGGCGTTCGGAGCGGCGGCGGGGTTTCTGGCGGGGTTCACCACGCTGGTGGCGAATGCGGCCGGACCGGTATCGGCGCTGTACTTTCTTGCGCTGAGGCTCGACAAGAAGGAGTATGTCGGGACGGGCGCATGGTTTTTCCTGATTATGAACTGGGTCAAACTGCCGATCTTTGTGTTTCAGGGACGCATCACGCTTGCATCGTTCCGGGCGGATCTGGCGATGATCCCCTTTCTTCTTCTGGGAGCGGCTGCCGGAATCCTGCTTCTGAAACGTCTCTCGCAGGAGTACTTCAACCTCCTTGTGCTGATCTTTTCGGTTCTTGCCGGGATCAAGCTGCTGTTCTTCTAAGCGGAAAAAAGAAGCGGTCCGGAAGGTTTGGTTGAGACAACATTCGCGGATCTGGACATCTTTTCCCCCCTCACCCCAAACCTTCCGGACCACAATTAAGGAGTCGGATTCAACGCTTCCGGGAAAAGCCCCTCCGGACCGGAACGGTCGCGGAAGGATTCCTGAAGCATTCTTTACCTTTGATATGCCGGAAGTGAAGAAAAGTTACATCGTCGGGGAAAAAATTTTTCATTTTTTTCCAAACCCGTCTTTTTTCTTTTCGAGGAACTTGAAAAAAAGGCGGGGCAGAACTATCTTTCCATCTAAAAACGACAATGATTTCCGCTTCGGGCAAAAAGATTTTCCGGACTCTTCCGGTCCTGACACACTGGATCGTCTGCGGCGCACTGATCGGATTCGGGCTCTGGATTTTTTTCCGTCTGAAAACCGAAACGGGGATCGTTACGGTCATTTTATACTTTCTCGGAGCAGTTCTGTGCATCGGAGGCGGATTCATGCTGATTGCTTATACATGGCTTCTGGACCGGATCGGGAGCTGGGTCGGAGGAATTCTCTATCCCTCGGCCCGCCTGAAGGAACCGGCGTCGAATCTGTCTCCGATTCAGGGGAAGATTGCCGCAGGGCGTGTGGAGGAGGCGTGCGCAGAGCTTCGAGAAGAGCTGTCCGCCCGTCCGGATCAGGCGCGGGCGGTCCGGATGCTGATGGATCTCTATCTGCAGAGGAAGCACAATCCGGCCGCGGCGCTGGAAACGGCCCTTGCCTATCTGGAACGGGAGGAGCGGAAGGAGGATGAAGAGGCGGCTTTTCTGGTGCTCCGTGCGTCGGACTGCCTCCTGAAACTGCGGAGGAGAGACGCGGCGGAAGATCTGCTCCGGAACGAACTGAAACGGCGGATTTATACCGCACGGGAACGGAAAACTCTGCAAAGACGGCTTGCATCAATTGCCGGACAGCATTGAAGAAACAGGAGAAGAACTCATGATCAGCATTTCCGAATTTCTGATTCACGCGGTGGAGAAAAACGCCTCGGATCTGTTTATTACCGCGGGGAAAAAACCGGCGTTCCGGATTCAGGGGGAGATTGTGACGGATCCCCGTTTTCCGGAGGTCTCGGCCGGAGACATCAACGAGTTCCGCCGGCACGTGATCGGGAAATCCGGAGAGGAGGAGTATCTGGCGAAAGGCGGATACGACGCCTCCCATACGCTCGGCGGCGAGGAACGGTACCGTCTCAACTTCTTCACAACGACCAACGGTCCGGGACTCGCGGTCCGTCCGATCCACTCTGGGAACGAGGTCTTTTTCGGGGATCTTAATCTTCCGCAGAGCCTCGGGAACCTCTGTTCCCTTCAGCGGGGCCTGATTCTGATCACAGGTTCAACCGGCTGCGGAAAATCGACCACCCTCAGCGCGATGGTCAACCACATCAATTCGACCAGCGCCCGGCACATTCTGACGATTGAAGACCCGATCGAATACGTTCACTCGGACAAGGAGTCCTTCGTCACCCAGCGGGAGATCACCGACACGATCGGCGGCTTTTCCCAGGCTCTGAAGTTTGCGCTCCGGGAGAACCCGGACGTCATTGTCATCGGCGAAATGCGCGACATGGAGACCATTCAGGTGGCCATTGCCGCCGCCATGACCGGGCATCTCGTCATCTCCACGGTTCATACGACCGACACCATCCAGACGATCGAACGGCTTCTGATGATGTTTCCTGAAACACAGCGGGAACAGCTTGCCGCCGATCTGGGTCTCTCCCTCCAGGCGGTGATCTCCCAGCGCCTTCTCCCCCGAGCCGACGCGGAAGGGATGTATCCGGCCGTCGAAATTCTCCTCGGCACCGCAACCGTCCGGAAACAGATCAGCGACCGCGATTTCAATGCGCTGGAAATCTCCCTGAAAGCCGGAATCCATCAGGGAATGATCTCCTTCAACCGCTCCCTGTTCCAGCTGTATGAACAGGGGATCATCACCCGGACCACCGCTCTGACCGCATCCGGAAACGCCAACGAACTCGATCTGATGATGAAGGGAATGGAAAACGGCAACGATGTCTTCCTCCAGCATTACGGAAACGATGACGACAATACCGGAATGGTCGATATGCGCGCGCTCTTCCGCGCCGCCGTGAAGAACCGCGCCAGCGACCTGCTGTTATCGGCAGGATCCACGCCGATGCTCCGTCTGAACGGTTCGCTCCGGGCGCTGGACCTTCCGGTTCTGACGGCGGAGGATGTCGAACGGCTGCTTTTCAGCATCATCTCCCGTCGGCAGAGGATTGTTCTGGAGGAGAAGAGGGAGCTCGACTTTGCGCTTTCCGTTGCGCTCCCGCTGACGGAGGGAACGGAGCCGACGCAGTACCGTTTCCGTCTGAACGCCTTCTATCAGCGGGGAAGTCTCGGACTGGTCGCGCGCGTGGTTTCCAACGAGATTCCCACGCCGGAACAGCTCCATCTTCCGGAAGTTCTGGTCAATCTGGTGGGCAAGAAGCAGGGTCTGATTCTGGTCACCGGTCCGACCGGAAGCGGGAAATCCACCACGCTGGCCAGCCTTCTGAACCTCGTGAACCGGACCCGTCCCTGCCACATCATCACGATCGAGGACCCGATCGAATACGTCTACGAGAACATCTGCGCCATTGTGGAACAGCGGGAACTGCATTCCGACACACTGGATTTCTCCATCGCCCTGAAAGCGGCCATGCGGGAATCACCGGACATCATCATGGTCGGGGAAATGCGCGACACCGCCACGATGTCCTCCGCCCTCACCGCCGCGGAGACCGGCCATCTCGTTCTGGCCACGGTTCACACCAACAGCGCCCCCCAGACCATCGACCGCATCATCGACTCGTTTCCGTCCGGCCAGCAGAATCAGATCCGCCAGCAGCTTTCCGGCGCCCTCCTCGGCGTCGTCTCCCAGCGGCTGATCCCGACGATCAGCGGGGACGGGCGCGCCGCGGCCTTCGAAGTCATGATTGGCACCCCTCCCGTCCAGAGCCTGATCCGGGAAGGCAAAACCCACATGCTCCAGTCCGCCATCGAAACCGCCTTCAAAGACGGCATGATCACCCTTCAGAAATCGCTGGAGCAGCTCTACGAAAGCGGTCAGATCGCCTATGAGGAGACCCAGCGCTTCTCGGCCGACTATCAGCCGCCGAAAGCCTACTGATCCGCTTTCTCCCCCTCCCGCCGGCGTTCGATTCCCTTCGATGCGCCCGCGGGAGGACGGAACGGAAATTTCCATCAGTATCCGAAGAGATCGTGCAGTTTGAGATCGACAATCGTTCCGCGCCGGGCCAGCTTCTCCCGGTCGATCGCCGCACTCTTCCCGACGATGATAATATCATACTTCAGCGGCGCAAGCACCTTCCGGAAGAAATCCTCCAGCTGCGGCAGATTCATCTTCCGAACCGTTTCATACTCCGCTTTTCTCCAGTCGGTATCTGTTCCGATCCGTTTCATCTTCTGTTCGAAACCGAAGAGTTCGAGTCCCATGATCCGTTCGGTGGCGATTTTCTTCAGGAGAGAATCGCGCGCGCTCTGGAATTTTCCTTCGTAGAGCGGCATT
This sequence comes from Lentisphaeria bacterium UBA1829, assembly GCA_002338895.1. GTDB lineage: Bacteria > Verrucomicrobiota > Lentisphaeria > Victivallales > UBA1829 > UBA1829. The sequence goes on from DDJH01000117.1 coordinate 7,813, forward strand.
TTCGCGAGGATGGAATCCATGGTGTCAATCACATCGAAGAGTTTATCCCCCTGGGTTCCGGCGACCATGTAGATCATGTTGCGCCGCCCCTTCTGCATCGACTGTTCGTAGGACCCGCCCGCGGAGTAGGCCAGCGCGCGGGATTCCCGGATCTCCTGAAACACGATCGAATCCAGTCCGGAGCAGAAATACTCGTTGAAGACCTCTCCATACGGCAGATCCTTCAGCGAGAAGACCGGTCCGCCGGATGTGAACCCGACGCGCATCTGGACCGTGTCGAAATCCACCAGATAGATCGTCGGTTTTTCGACGGTCCGCGGGGTGTACCGGACACGGTTCTCCGGCACCGCACTTCCGCTGACCGGGATCTGCTTTGCCGCTTCGACCACGGTCTCCATCGCGGAGGGCCCGGCATACACAAACGTGCTCTTGTATTGACTGAAGATCTGCCGGAGCAGAGCAAGGAGCTCTTCCGGTTTGACGGCCCGCAGCTCCGCCTCGCTCAGCAGCGTCGTATAGGGATTTTTCTTTCCGTACCACGCATAGGCGGCCGCCCGCTGGAAGACCGCTCCCGCATTGAGTTTGGCATCGGCGCGGTCTTTGAGGATGCCGTCCACATAACTGCGGTAGGCGGCGGGATCGGCTTTCGCGTTCCGGAGAAAATGATCCATCAGCGCCACCGCCTTCTTCAGATTGGCATCCGGACCGGAGAGCTCAACGGTCAGAGCGAACTTGTTGATCGAAAGTTCGAATTTCACGCCGAGCTTGTAGAACTCCTGGCGCAGTTCCTCCGCGGAGTACTCCGGCGTTCCGAGATAATCCAGATAGCCGAGAGCCAGTTCGATCCGCGGATTCTCATAGGAGGAAATTCCGATCACCCGTTCCGCATGGAACAGTTTCGATCCGGAATACAGGTTCATCCGTTTGACGGTCATTCCGTTGGGGAGCTCCACGGTGGAGATGTCGCGCGCGGGGTCGACAAAACGCGGCTCCACGGACGGCGACGGCGGCAGCGCATTGAACCGGCGGCTGAACTCGGACTCCTCCGAGGAATTCAGCGCGACCGGCGTGATCTTCGGTTTCTCCACCTTGACCCGGTTCGACGGTTCTCCGGTCAGCTTGTTCACCTGCACAAAATGCTTGAAGTATGTATCAATGAACTCCGAGACATCCCGTTTGGTGAACTGAGCGATCTGCTCCGGCGTATCCAGCAGTGTCGTATACGGATCGTTGTTGACGAACAGATCCGCGAACTCCCATGCGAGATTCATATTGTCCCCTTCACGGATCTCCGCGTTGCCGACCCGGCAGTTTTCCGCGACGGCGCCGATTCTCCAGTCCTCATACTCCCCTTTCCGGAGTTTTTCGATCTCGTTCCGCAGCAGAGCGGAGACCTCGTCGAGCGACTGTCCGGCACGCGGAATCCCGTCGAGCAGCAGAAGCAGATACTCCCGTCCGGTTCTGGGATAGCATCCCGCGCTGAGCACCTTCTGGCTCCGGAGCAGGTTCTGCTCCAGCAGTCCGTACCCGGAGTCCTTCAGCAGACGGCTGACCAGCTGGAGGAGCGCCACATTCCGCGGCGTTCTCGGGATCCGATATCCGATCCGCACATGTTCCGCCTCCGGCCCCTTGACCGTCAGGATCCGGTCCTCCGCAAGCGGCTTTTCCTCCGGGGTCTTCCGGACGGGGAGCGGACCGGGCTTGAGATGTCCGAACGTGTCGGCAACCAGCTGATAGGTCTTCTCGAAATCCAGATCGCCGACAATGGCCAGCGCCATGTTCCCCGGCACATAGTAGCTCTTGAAAAAGGTCATGATATCCTTCATCGACGGATTCTTCAGATGCTCGGGCAGCCCGATGATGGACCGTCCCCCGGGGTGGGTCGGCAATATGGCGCGGTTCAGCACCTCGTACGAAATCATCGCATCCTTGTCCTGGCTTCGGTTGAACTCCTCATACACCGTTTCCAGCTCCGTATGGAACAGGCGGAGCACCGGACTGGAAAACCGTTCCGCATCCAGCGCCAGATATTTCCCGAGTTCGTTGGACGGAACTTCTCCCATATAGACCGTGAAATCATATCCGGTCGCCGCATTGAGTCCGGATGTCCCGATGGAGGACGCCAGCTTGGAAAACTCTCCGGCGGCCGCATACTGTGCCGCCTCGCTGGAGAGGCGGTCGATCTCGGCATAGAGCGCCTTCTTCCGCTCCGGATCCTTCTCTCTCTTTCTCTGTTCAAACAGATCGGAGATCCGGTCGAGAAGCGGTTTTTCCTTTTCCCAGTTCAGCGTTCCCATCCGCGGCGTTCCCTTGAACATCATGTGCTCGAAATAGTGGGCAAGTCCGGTGGAGGCGGAGGGTTCGTCGGTGGACCCCGCCCGGACAATCGTCAGCACCGAGACCCTCGGCCGCGACGGATTCCGGGAAAGAAACACGGTCAACCCGTTGGGCAGCCGGTAAATCCGCGCATCAAACGGATCGTTCGGAATATAGCGATACAGATTCCCCGCGGTATCTTTGGCAGTTTTCATTTCAGCGGCTCCCGTTCCCAACGCCGATCCGATCAGAGCAACAAGCGCTGTGGTCAAAAAAATTCGTCTCATGAGCGATCCCTTTCTGAAAAAATGACTGTTTTTTTTATTTAGACAGCATCTTTTCCGAAAAGGATGCATTCCCCCTCGAAAAAAAAGAAAATCCGCGAATCCCCCTATTCGGGATGGGATCCGCGGAAAAGAAGCCGGTCCCCGTGTTATTCCACGAGTTTGTTCAGCGGATATTCGACAATTCCGCATGCGCCGAGCTCCTTGAGCTCCGGAATCAGATCCCGGACGACATGCTCGGTCACGATCGTGTTCAGCGCCGCCCATTCGGGATCGGCCAGATCGGAAACGGTCGGGCGCTCCAGCGCGGGCAGTTTTCCGAGCACATTGGGCAGATCCTTCTTGCGGATGTTCAGCATGATGCCGACTCTTCCTTCCGCCAGCAGGACCGCCTTCAGCAGCATGGCGATGCGTTCGATTTTCCGTTTCTTGAACGGACACTCCATCGCCTTCTTGTTTGCGATGAAGCGGGTTGTGCTGGTGCAGATGGTGTCGAGGATCTTCAGTTTGTTGGCGCGGAGGGAGGACCCTGTTTCGGTGATTTCAACGATGGCGTCCGCAAGACGGGGCGGTTTGACTTCCGTCGCGCCCCAGGAGAACTCCACATTGGCGGTCACATGGTTTTCCGCGAGATAGCGTTTGGTCATTCCGACCGCCTCGGTTGCGATGCGTTTTCCTTCCAGATCCTTGACGGAGCGGATGGAGGAATCTTCCGGGACCGCGAGCACCCAGCGGAGCGGATTGCGGCCGACTTTTCCATAGACCAGTTCTGCAACTTCGACCACATCGGAACCGTTTTCGCGGATCCAGTCATATCCGGTGAGGCCGCAGTCGAGGATTCCCTCCTCCACGTAGCGGGACATCTCCTGGGCGCGGATCAGCATGCACTCGATTTCCTTGTCGTCGATCGTCGGGAAATACGAGCGGGAGTTGATTTCAATTTTGTATCCGGCCTTTGCGAACATGTCGGTGGTTGCCTGTTCCAGACTTCCCTTCGGGAGTCCAAGCATCAGTTTATTATCGTCCATTCGGATTCTCCTGTTTATTTTTCTCTTTCGGAATCATACTATATCACGTTTTTCCCAAATTACCAAATCGGAAACGCAAATTCCCCGTGAAAAGAGACGGGGAAACAGGGAGCGTCTTCCCCATCGCAGGGAGACCGGGTGGGGAAGAAGGAGCGGGGCCGGACGTCTCAGCGGCCGGTCCCGTTCTGCTGCGGACGGGAGAGATGATAGATCATGGAGCACCCTTTGGGAGAGTGGGTGGAGACGGTGAAGGCGATTCCGCTTCCGGTCGTGCGGAGCGGAAGCGACGCAAGCGGCGAACCGTCCGCGCGCAGCGCTTCCGCCTGCCATCCGGAACCGGAGACTCCGAGCGAAATCTCGGCGCTTCCCCGGGCCACCAGCATCGGGAAATGTCCGCTCTTGAGCATCAGATCCCGCAGCGGCGTCTGGAATTGGGTTCCGGAAGCCAGGGAATCGGTCAGATGGAAGAGCAGAATCTCCCGGCTCTCCCGAAGCGGCTTCCCGTCGAGCGAGTGGACGGAGACAGTCGTAAAAGCTCCGGCTTTTCTGACTTTCAGGGCCTTTCCGTCCGCGGAGGCGCCCCGGAACGTCAGCACTTCGGAGCGGGGAGTCACCACCCGGACCGAACCGGCGGGATCAAGCATGATCTCTCCGGTCAGACTGGTGACGGCGGCATTGCGTTTCAGAAGAGCATCGGCGCGGCGGAACGCTTCCGGGAGCTTCGACTCCCAGCCGGGCGAGGAGCAGTCCAGCTTCACGACATCCTTCGCTTTCGACGCGGCAGAGACGGATCCGATTTTCCCGATCAGCCCCAGTTTGGAAAATTCCGCGGGGAAGCGTTCTCCATACCGTTCCGATTTCCAGGCATAGCAGAGCGGAGGATTCGAAGCGGCGGAGACATCGCCCCGGACAAACAGAAAGTAGATGATCCGTTCCGTCAGCGTCGCGATGGGATCCGGGAACGAGGAAAATGCTCCGGGCGCCTTCGGCTTGAAGATATTCTCCCGGCGGAATTCATAGCAGAAGCGGTAGAGGCCGTTCCAGTCCTGGAGCGCGGCATATCCTCCGGCCAGAGCACCCATCTCGCTTCGATACTGATTCGGATAGCAGTAGTTGATTTCCGTAATCATCATGGGTTTTCCGGGGATGCGGACCGGCATGCAGGCGCGCATCGCGGAGGCATACTTCTCAAGATCGGCATCCTGTTTGAATGCGACGGGCGGTTGCCAGTTGTTCATCGGATACGACGGATGGTCGTGATAGATGTGCTGATCCAGAACCGGCAGAGAGTCGCGGAACACCTCAAGCGAAGGAGATGCGACATTGTTCAGATTGGTGATCAGCGCCTTCACGCCCAGCTCCTCCCGGAGGAAGCGGATCTCCTCATTCATCAGAGCATTCTGCCGTTCGGCAAGGAAGGTCCAGAACTTCTCTCCCCGTTCGGCGGCGAGTTCGGGCGTGTAGATTCCCTTTTCTTTCAGCCATTGCTCGTACCGGGAGGCGATCAGCGGAAGAAGTTCCGGAATGCTTCTCCAGATCGCGAACAGAGGAGCCTCGTTGTCCAGATTCAGGGAGAAGAATGCGAGATCTTCCACCATGCTCATGCCGGTATACGGATTTTTCATTGTAAGCACGCGGCGGGCATACTCCTTCCAGTTGGCCAGGGCGGAATCGGAGAAGAACTGGAGAACTTTCCGATAGCCGTCATGCATGGTGCTCCGGCACTCCGCGATGCGGTCGCCGGGTTTGATCGGGCGGGTCGCGTAGATGTCGGTGGTGATGTACATGCCCTTCTCGCGCAGACGGGCGTAGAAGTAATGGAAGCGGTCCAGATTCTCCTTGTTGAAGTGGAGCGTGTCGTTGCGCGACCAGTCCATGATGAATTTTTCAAACTGGTGGAATCGGATGGAATTGTATCCTTCGGCGGCAAGACGCTCCGCAAGGAGATCCGCCTCTTCATGGGTCGGTGCGACAAGACGCTGACAGATGTTGGTCCCGAAAAAGCGGATCCGCCGTTCCGGAGCCCGCTCGAACGAGAAATATCCCGCGGGATGAACGATCACTCTCCCGAACTTTCCAGCCGGAGCATCCGTCCATCTGGAAAAATCCAGCGGCGATCCCTTCCGGTAGCGGAGCGGCATCTCGTACGGCTTCCACATCTTTCCCGCGACGATCTCATGCGGCTTTCCGACCATCCGTCCCGGCCGCAAATTCGCAAAGGAGGCCGCCGCGATCATCCAGACCCCCTTCCCCGGACGGAAATCCACCGTCTTCATCGCCTTCTCCTTCAACCGGAATGCGGAAACATACAGCCCGACCATTCCGCTTTTGTTGACGCCGCTCCAGGCCACGACTCCATTGGGGAAATGAAGTCTTGGAGCCCACCAGTTTCCGCAGTCGATGCCCGCGCGGACCGGGATCTCCTGCCGGGAGGAGTCCGCATACGTCACCACCACGGATCCGACCTTCTCGCCGGCCGGCGGGACCCATGCCGCCGCATGCAGGAGCATCAGATAACGATGCGCCGTCCCGTCGTTCACGGCAACGGCCCCGGAAGACGGATAGCGCCGGGAGGTGGAACGGACAACGCAGCTCTTCCTGTTCAGCTTTCCGGGATCGGCAATATGGAAGCGGATTCCGGCCAGCGTGGTGTCTCCGGGCTGGAGACAGGAGAGATCGTTGATCGGTCCCTGATCGGTCCATCCGCCGCGGCCGTCATCGGCCTTCTCGTCGCGGAATCCCATGTTTGCCGCCGATGCAAGGGGGAGCGGGACACTGGTCAGGAGCTCCTCTTCAATTTCAAGCTGAAGAGCGGCACGCGTTCCTTTCTCCCGGATCTCCGGCTGGATGCTCACCGAGTAGAGAGGTTCCTTGCTCCAGACCCGGGCGTCGTTCACCCGGACCCGGAACGATCCGCGAATCGTGAACCGGGAGTTCCCCGCAACAAGGACCAGTGATTTTTCCCGCAGATGCCCCGGCGTGCTGTATACAATTCCTTTTGTCTTTTCGCCTTTCAGTTCGATCACCTTTCCGCTGATTTCCAGATCGACCGGGATCTCCACCGGATATTTGATCTGGAAGGAAAGGGAATCGGTCTTTCCCTCCAGACGCAGATCGGCGGAATAACGCCATTTCCGCTCTCCGGTTTTCCGGAGTTCCGCCCGGAACTCCGCCTTGTGATTCGGCGAGATCCGGCACTTTCCGGAAAGGGTTTCCAGCGCTCCGGTTTTCTTCAGTGCCGCCCCTTTGAGGGAAATCTGCCTCCACGCGGGAGCGTGCCACCACTCCATCCGGGAACTGTTCAGCCGGAGAGATCCGTTTTCATTCAGGGCGACCGCTCCTGCGGCCGTCATCATCCATCCCATACAGAGAAAAGCAGGGACCAGCATTCTTCTCAACATTGCGGGAAACTCCTTCCAATAGACATTTGATTCTTCCAAATAAACCATTCGATTCACAGTGCCGGCAGGGAGCTGACTGCGCCGATCAGGTCGTTGTACCATGCAAGAACTCCGGAACGCCGGTTCAGGAGAATCGGGGTCCGCGCATCCACATGCCCGTCAAAGAACAGCGAGTTTGCCCGACCGCCATGAAGCGGATAGATCGACGCCTCGCCGGAAACCCGGAAATACGGGTTGTTTTTCGACGGCTCATTCCGCCGGGAATCGCTGATGATCAGAATATCGCTCAAACATCCGGCGCTTTTCGGCAGATACCCGTTCCAGGCGACATACTTCAGTTTCGGAATGGTGGAGATGTTCGGATACTTTCCGGGTCCCCATCCGCCGGTCGCCAGATAGACATTGCAAAGATAGGTCTTGTCCATGTACCACCCGTCGGACGCCACAAGATTCCGGTATACGGGGCAGCGCAGCACCATTGTGCTCCTCTGATTGTTCTGAATCCCGGAGAAATTCCCCAGCAGTTCCGTCCAGGGGCGGACACCGTTGCTCAGATCGCCGGCGGCCGGATAATATCCATTGTATGCGTCGGAATACTGCACCAGCCACAGCCCGATATTTTTCAGATTCGAGCGGCATTCCGTCGCCATTGCCTTGTCTCTCGCCTTGTTCAGGGCCGGAAGAAGAAGACCGGCCAGGATTGCAATGATCGCAATTACAACGAGAAGCTCTATCAAGGTAAATTCCGTTTTTTCTTTTTTCATTGTTTCCACCCTTTTCACAATTGTAAAATCCCGTCCGTCATGCTACGTTAAATTATAGGCGAAAAAAATGGAAATGTCAACGGGGTCCTTATATAAAAGCATGAGGAAAAACGATAAAATCCATGAGGGAAACCGAATCCACATCGTCTCAGGAAAACATGAAATGTACTGGACGAGAAACGATCAGTTTCTCTTCAAGCGGCGGGAAACATGGGAAATCCAAAGCCGCGGCACGTTTCCCATCTATCCGTTCTGCATGGAGGAGGAGATCCGGATCCACCAGTACTGGTATGCGGAAAACTTCACCCGTTTCACTCTGATCGTACTGGTGCTGGAAGGAGATATTCTCTTCCGGTTCGACCGGAAAAATCTCCGGATTTCCCAAAATGAGATTCTGATCGTTCCGAAAAACACCTCCTACTCGTTTGAAAACGGGAATTCCGAACAGTCGCGGAAAGTGGTTCTGGAGGTGATCGGGAAAAATCAGATTTCGGATCTGGAGACATTCGGCTTGAACCGTCTTCTGGTCATCCGGAGCGAGCGGTGCGAGGCGCTGGCGGATCAGGTGCGGACGATCGGGGATCTGCTGCATTCGCGGGAGGAATCCGTCATTCCGGAACTTGTGGGAAGGACGTATCGTTTCCTGACGGAACTTTCGCTGCTCCTCCCCGAGAAAAAGCGGTCCGACAATCTCCTTCTCCATGCCCGGATGATTCTGGAAAGCAATTTCGACACCCGGATGACCCTCTCCACCCTGGCAGAAAAACTGAACTGCAGAAAAGAACGGATCAACGAAATTTTCAAACGGAAGCTGGGAATCACCCCGATGCAGTACCGGATCGAAAAGAAAATGGAGCTTGCCAAACACCTTCTGGTCTCGACAAATCAGACCATCAAGGAGATCTCCTTCCAGCTCGGTTATTGCAGCCAGTTTTACTTCTCGAATGAGTTCCGCCGCATCACCGGCTACACTCCAACTGCGGCGAGAAAAACGAAGAAACTGCTCTGAACCGTCTGACCGGAGCGCTCCGGTCAGGCAATCCGAAAAGGGTTTTCTCTCTTACTCGTCCGAGCGTCCGCCGAAGAGTCCTGCGCGGAACAGATAGTAGAGCAGCGTCAGCAGCGCACTGATGGCCGCTGCAAGATAGGTCAGGAACGCCGCGTTCAACACGTCTCCGGCCTGCTTCTGCTCGTCGGGAGAGACGATTCCGCATCGGACCATCAGCTTTTTCGCCCGTGCGGACGCATCCCACTCCACCGGGAGCGTGACAATCGCAAACAGCACCGCCGCACTGAACAGAATCGCTCCGACCAGGATCAGCGCCTGCGACTGGAAGATGAATCCGGCAATCAGAATGATATACGAAAACGTGGAGGAGAAATTGGTGACCGGCACCAGAGCGCTCCGCAGATACATCGGCTTGTACGCCGCGGCATCCTGGATCGCATGCCCCGCCTCGTGGCAGGCGACACCGATTGCGGAAAGACTGGAGCTTCCGAACACCGGTCCGGAGAGACGAAGAGTCCGGCTGGTCGGATCATAATGGTCGGACAGGAACCCGTCGACCTGCTCAATCTTCACGTCCCGGATTCCGGCGCTTGCGAGCAGACGGGCGGCCGCCTGCGCCCCTGTCATGCCGGATTCCGATTCCACATGCGAATATTTCTCAAAGGTGCTTCTGGTCAGCAGCGAGGCGATTCCGGCGATCACAAGGCCGGGAATCATGAACAGCAGATACACGGGATCAAAAAACATCGTTGACTTCTCTCCTGAATTTGTTTTGGGCTTCCTGTAATGTAATACTTTTTCACAGACAAGTCAACCGGGAAAATGTTCCTTCGCCGACTTTTTCCGGGAAGCGCCCGAAGCAAGGGGAAATTTTCGCGGTTTCAATAGTTTGGAAATATTGAAAATCAATTTTTTTTTATTTTGAGAACTGGAAAAAACGACGGAGCGGAAGTATATTGACTGCTCTTGAAGATCCGGAAAGAACGATCCGGGAAATGCGGACCGGGGAAGAAGAGTCCGTCCATGTTTTAACCAGGAGAAAGTATGTTCAGCAAGTGGATTCTTCCGGTGTGGAGAACGTTTACCGGCTATTTCAGCAGACGTCAGTTTTACGAACCGGGCGGATACGCGGAAATCTGGCACATTGCCTGGCCGCTGATCATTCTCAGCGCGAGCAATACGGTGATGATGATTACAAACCGGGTGTTTCTGGCCTGGGATTCGAAAGACGAGGTGGCCGCCTCAATGCCGGCGTCGCAGATGTTCTTCACGCTGATGGCGTTTTTTCTGATTACGACCTCCTTCACGGCGACGATTGTCGCACAGCACCACGGGTCGGACAACCGGGAAGGCTGCATCCGGGCGACGTGGAACGGATTCTACTTCGGAGCGATTGTCGCGGCGATTCTGGCCTATCTTCTTCCGGTGGGAGGCGCATGGATCCTGACCCATAACGGACATCATCCGCAGATTGCCGCGTATGAGGCGGAATATTTTGTGGCGATCTCTCCGTGCGCGGGACTGATCTGCATGGAGACACCGTTCCTCTCCTTTTTCACCGGACGGGGCAAAACGCGGATTGTGGCCTGCATCAAGATACTGGGCTGCCTGATCTCGATTCCGCTGAACTATATTTTTGTGTTCGGGAAGCTGGGACTGCCGCCGATGGGGATTCTCGGAGCCGGATTTGCCAGCACGATCGCGAGTCTCTGTTCGCTCTGCATCTCCGCGAGCTGCTTCCTGCTGGTGAACCAGAAGGAGTATGAGACGCGCCGGCATAAACGATTTCACATGGAATACATCCGGAAACTGCTCTGCTTCGGAACGCCGGCCGGATTTCAGACGTTTCTGCGGAATGCGGCGTTTGCGTGCGTGATCATCATGATCGGACGGCTCGGGAACGAGGAGCTGGCGGCAACGAGCATCGCGCTGTCGATCAACATGATCGGCAACATGCCGATGATCGGCCTGATGGATGCGACAAGCATCATCACGGGGCAGTATATCGGGAAACGGCGTCTTCTGGTTGCGGAACGCATTGCGGGCCGTTCGCTCCGGATTCTGTTTGTGTGGATGATCTCCATTTCGGTGATCTATCTGGTGTATCCGCAGCTGCTGATTCATATTTTTGATTCGCAGAATCAGGGAACGACCCAGATGGACAATGCACGGATCACGGAATATGTGATCCTGATTCTTCGTCTTGCGGTGATCTTCAATCTTCTGGATGCGACGCGGTTTATCGCGATGGGCAGTCTGCGCGGAGCGGGAGACACCTTTGTCCCGCTTCTGATCGGGCTTGCAACCTCCTGGCTGATCCAGATTCCCGGCACGGTGTATCTGGTCTATGTGGCGCATGCGTCGATTGGCTCGGTCTGGCTGTTCATCACGATCTATATCGCGATCGACGCGTTCTTCATGCTCTGGCGCAGACGAAGCGGAGCGTGGAAGAAGATCCGGGTGATCGATCTTCCGCCCCCTCCTCCGGAAGAAGAGGAGGAGGAAGCCCGGCTTGCGGCAGGCGCCTGACCGGCGGCCGAACCGGGAAACATCTCCGTCCCCCGGGAGGAAAAGGAATGAAAATCATGGCTTTTTCCGGAAAAGACTTGAAATTTCCGGAATATGGAGTATAGTTCAAACTCCATGTTTTTATACATGGACGCATAGATTGTATTCAACTCCCAGATAGTGAGAAAGGAAAAAGAGAAATGAAAAGAACGTACCAGCCTTCGAAGATCAAACGTCTGCGCAAATGCGGCTTCCGCGCCAAAATGGCGACCCGCGGAGGACGTCAGGTACTCGCCCGCCGTCGTCAAAAAGGCCGCAAGAGACTCGCACTCTGACCGGAATGACTCCAGGCAGAACGGACAGCACGTTTTCCGGAGAAGTGGCCGGGAAATCCGGAATCCTTCCGGACGCGGACGGCAGACTGAAGCTGAAAAGCGAATTTGACGCCGTCAAACAGAACGGGAAACGTGTTGTAACGCGGTATTTTATCGCACTGGTGTCCAACGGAGAGTTCGGCATTCTGCGGAAATGCGGCATCATATGCAGCCGGAAATTCGACAAGAGGGCGGTTCGGCGCAACCGGGCAAGACGTCTGGTGAAAGAGTCGTTCCGCCTGCTGCGGGAGGAGATCGAACCGTGCGGAATTGTCATCATACCGAAGCGGGAGATTCTCCGACTGAAGATGCAGGAGGTCCGTGCGGAGCTTGCCAGGGCGCTGACCAAGGCGGGGGTAAAAGACCGGAACTGACGGAAGGAACTCTTCCCGCGCGTCTGCTGATGATCCCCATCCGCCTTTACCGGCTCTGCATCGCACCGCTCCTTCCGCCCTGCTGCCGCTTTACGCCGACCTGTTCCGAATACGGTCTGGAGGCTCTGCGGGTGCACGGCGCATTCAAAGGAGTTCTGCTGACCGCATGGAGAATCCTCCGATGCAACCCGTTCTGCCGTTCCGGATACGATCCCGTTCCGCCCAAAAAAATGAAAAGCCGGAAGAAGCTGTGATCCGGATCCGGTGAAAGGTTTTCTGCAAGTGAAATTTGATAAAGAGACTTTGATTGTCATTCTGTTCTGCGTTGTCGTTTTAATCGGCTGGTCCGTCTTCTATCCGAAGTGGCAGGCGCAAAAAGCCCAGGAGCGGAAGATGGAGCAGACCGCGGCGGAACAGGCGGCTCAGGAAGCGGCCAGAATTTCAGCGCCGCAGCTGCCGGCAACCGTCCCTCTGCCCGTGTCCGGCGGAAAGGTGGTGGAGCAGACGGGGAAAACCGGAGCGGTGACACCACGCAGCTATACGATCTCCTCCGGGAACACTGAGTATTTCTTCAACTCCGCCGGAGTGCTGGATGAAATTCTGCTGAAGAATCATTTCCGGACCGCGGAGAAGAAGGAAAATCAGGAACCGATTCTTGTCCGGGAAGCCCTTGGATTCGAGCCGTTTGCGGTGGTGATCCCCGGGGTTTCGCCGCAGAGAGTGGCGGTGAAGCAGATTTCGGAGAGCGAGCTTTCGGTGGAACGGACCTTTTCCGGACCGCTTCCCGTGGTTCTGCGCCAGAGTTTCCGGGCGGTGAAGGATTCCGCGATTCTGCAGTGCCGGATGGAGCTCTCCACAACGGCGGTGACAGGGGTGAAGTTTCCGCAGGTGATCGTGTGGGCGGGAACGCTTGCGCCGCTCAAGCAGCTGGCGAACGACGATCTGCGCGATGTGCATCTGCTGGAGTACTGCCGGGCGGCCGGAGGAAAGGTCACGACGGTGGATCCGGCGGCAAAAGAGGAGAAATTCCAGAAATCGGGGACATCCGATGCGCTGGAATGGGTGGCGCTTTCCAACAAGTATTTTATTTCGCTTCTTGTGTCGCGCCCGTTTTTCAATGCGGGATGCCGGATGGTGAATCCGGCCGTCGGGGATGACGGGAAGAGTTCCTACCGTCTGCCGGGCATTGCGGGAGTTTACGGAGATGTAACGGTCTATCCGGGGAAACCGTTCACGGCGGAATATCAGTTTTATCTCGGGCCGAAGGATCTGAAGGTGATGAAAGGTCTTCCGGCGAGTGCGGAGAGCGCGGTTCGTCTGGCCTACTGGGGGTGGGTGGAACCGCTGTGCCGGCCAATGCTGTATCTTCTGAATCTGCTGAAGGATCTGACGGGATCCTACGGTCTTGCGATCATACTGCTGACGGTTCTGGTGAAGCTGGTGCTGTGGCCGCTGATCCACAAGGGCAACAAATCGATGCGGAGAATGCAGAGGATTCAGCCGCTGGTGAAGGAGCTGAAGGAGAAATACAAGGACAATCAGCCGGAATTCAGCCGTCAGATGATGGAGCTGTACAAGAAGGAGAATGTCAGTCCGTTCGGGGGGTGCTTCCCGATGCTTCTGCAGCTGCCGGTATTCATTGCGCTGTATTCGACGCTGGATTCGTCGGTGGAGCTTCGTCATGTGTCGTTTCTGTGGGCGCAGGATCTTTCGCGGCCGGACCTGGTGGGGCCGACGATTTTCGGAATCGGGCTGCATCCGTTCATTCTGATTTCGACCGGTCTGATGGTTCTGCAGCAGAAACTGGCGCCGCCGATGGCGGATCCGATGCAGCATAAGATGATGATGCTGATGCCGGTGATCATGCTGGTGTTCTTCTACAACTTCCCGTCGGGCCTGGCGCTGTACTGGACCGTGAACAATATTTTAAGCATCCTGCAAATGAAATACAGTCAATACGCGGCGAAAAAAGAGGAACTTGCGCTGAACGCAAAATCAGCCTGAACAAAGATGCCGCAAAACCCTCTCAGGAGAAACAGAGAAAATGGAAAACGAAGAAGTAATGCGGACCGCGGAAGCCGATGCCGGAGCGGAGGAACAGAAAGAAACCCGTTCCTGCCCGGAAACGGCGGCGGCTCCTGAAAAGAAGGAGCGTCCTCAGATCGAAGTGACGGAGGAGATGGTGGAAAAATCGTCGAAGACGCTCTCCACCATGCTGGACTATCTCGGACTGGACGGCATTGTCAAGGCGGAGAAACGGCCCTCGAAGATCAATCTGGTGATCTCCAGTGAAGACGCGGGGCGGATCATCGGCCGGAAGGGCCAGTCGCTTGAAAGTCTCCAGCTTCTGCTCAACCGGATGATGCAGAAAGGCGCGGAGGACTTCCCGAAGATCTACATTGACATCGACGGCTACTCCTCGTCCAAGAACGGCGGCAACGGCGGAGAACGCCGCTTCCGGGGCGGAGAACGCGACCGCGAACACCGCGCCGGAAACGGAGAACGCCGGAACGGCGGCCATCGCGGAGAGAACAGCGACAAGGATTCGATCCTCCAGCAGCAGGCTCTGGATGCCGCCAAGGAGGTCCGCCGCTGGGGTGAACCCGTCACTCTGCCCGCGATGAACTCCCATGACCGCAGAATCATTCACATCACGCTGGAAAACGAAGCGGATCTTCAGACCGAAAGCACCGGCGAAGGCAGCATGAAGAGCGTGGTCGTTTCTCTGAAGAAGTAAGACACGGAGAAACGGATATCATGAAGAGTCTGAAAGGGAAAGCCATTGTTTTTCTTGCCGACGGCATGGCGGATGAACCCGTCGAAGCGCTCGGCGGCAGAACTCCGCTGGAGGCGGTCGACACTCCGTGCATGGACACCATTGCAAGAGAGGGAGCATCCGGAACGTTTCTGACTCTTCCCGAAGGATTTCCCACCTCCTCCGATGCGGCGAACATGTCCGTTCTCGGGTATGACCTGGCGAGCTTCTATCCGGGACGCGGTCCGATCGAGGCGACCAGCCGGGGGATTCCTCTCGGGCCCGACGACGTCGCCTGGCGCTGCAATCTGGTCTTTGTGGAAAACGGCATTCTGAAGGACTACTCCGCCGGACACATCTCCGCGGAACGGGCCGAGGCGCTGATGCATGCGCTTGCCGAACGCTTCAACAGCGACAAGGTGACCTTTTACAGCGGCGTCAGCTATCGGAACCTTCTGGTCCTCCACGGTCCGGAATTCTCTGCGGATGTGGACTACTTCAAACCCGATTCCTCACAGGATCTTCCGGTTTCGGAACTGCGCTGGAAGGCAAAGACTCCGGAGGCGCGCCATACGGTCGAATTCATCGAAAAACTCGTTGCGGACGCGGCGGAATTTCTTGCGAACCATCCGCTGAACCGGAACGGAGAGACTCCGGCAAACTGGATCTGGCCGTGGAGTCCGGGCCGCAAACCCGCCTTCCCCGGCTTCTCCGGAAAATATGACGGACGGACGGCGGCGGTCATCACGGCGGTCGATGTGATTTCCGGAATTGCCCGCTGCGCGGGAATGGATGTCATTCCGGTCCCCGGCGCAACCGGTTATCTGGACACCAACTTTGAAGGCAAAACCCAGGCCGCAATGGAGGCTTTGAAGGAGCACGATTTTGTTTACGTTCATGTGGAAGCCCCGGATGAATGCGGCCACCGGTGTGAGCCGGAAAACAAGGTCAAGGCGCTGGAACTGATCGACGAAAAGATCCTTGCCCCCTGCCTGCACTTCCTGGATGAAAACTATGAGGACTACCGAATTTTGGTTATGCCGGACCACGCCACTCCCCTGGCGCTGCGCACCCATGTGTCCGATCCCATACCCTTTTTGATGTACCGCAAGAGCAAAGCACAGTTCCACCCGGACATGGAGGTGTACGACGAAGACCACGCTGCCGCGACCGGCGTTTACATCGACTTCGGCCCTGATATTTTGAAAACTTTCTTAAATTACTGAGATTATTGGAAGCCTCTCCGGGAGTTATCTTGGAGAGGTTTCTTCTTCGATTTGCCAGGAAACATCCCCGGCCACCCGGAGGGAATACACGGTATTCCGATCCCCCACAATGACATGATCCAACAGCTTAACTCCGGCACTGCGCAGAACATATTTGACCTTACCGGTGTAATCCAGGTCCGGCTCCGAAGGGATGGGATCACAGTGAGGATGGTTGTGGGCTAAAATAGCGTAGGTGTTGTCGGGGTTTTCCAAAGCGGATTCCAAAATCAAACGGTTGCTGGGAGAAGCCGCCATAGGC
>DDJH01000139.1 GCA_002338895.1 Lentisphaeria bacterium UBA1829
TCACAGTTGCGCGACAGTTCCCGACTTTCACGGGATTCACTTCCATGCAGGCAGTTCATGGGTGCTAATATAACATCACACGTGATGAAATTCAAGAAAAAACCCTTTGTTTCCTTCCTTCTTTTTTGAGTCTGAAAGCAGGTTTTCCGGCGGGAGGGAACGGGAGGAGAACGGCATTTTCATTTGAAATCGGAGGGAATCGGGTGTATAGTGAAAGAAGCATCGCCAGCGAGTGAATCCTGTGAGAATCGGGAACTGTCGCGCAACTGTGAGCCGCATCTGCGGCAAAGTCAGATCCTCCGGCGGTGGAATGTTTCGGAAATGGCGATTTCTGAATTGTGCGCATGACACAAAAAGGAACCAACAATGAATCAGCACACCCACTCTGTCCGTCGGCCGCATCCGGCTGAGTCCCGCACGAAAAAATTCACTCTGATTGAACTGCTTGTCGTAATTGCGATTCTGGCGATTCTGGCGGGGATGCTTCTGCCGGCGCTGAACAGCGCGCGCTCGAAGGGGATTTCGATTCTCTGCCTGTCGCGTCTGAAACAGATCGGGACGGCGGACGCGGAATACCAGAATGACTTTGATTTTTACTGTCCGATGAACAGCGGCATGGGCAACAAGGCCGCGGGGAAGCCGACCTTTGCCGGTCTGGCGGACACCTCCGATTACGAACGGACCGATTACACGCAGGATGGTTTTCTGACGCCGTATCTGAAGAAATCGGGCGAAAACGAATCCGTGATGCAGGCGGCGAAAACCAATCTGTTCTTCTGTCCGGAACCGGAATTTCAGGCGGCCTGGGCGGGAATTCCGGGCAACACGATCACCCGGGGAACCTATGGAGGCTACGGCGTCAACAACAACATCCACGGCCGCCCGCCCTATTCGACGTCCAGCGGGAGCACCACAGCCAGCACACTCCGCATTGCAGGCAGAGTGAAGAATCCTTCACGGATCGCATCGTTCGGAGACTGCCTCGGCGATGCGCGGAAGAGTTCGACCACCGTGGCGGCGGAATCCCTGGCCGATCTGCTTCAGATCTCCCTGAACAACATCACGGTGCACTTCCGCCACCGGGGCATTGCGAACATTCTGTATGCGGACGGACATGCGGACTCCCGCCGGCCGGCGTACCTCACATCCAGCCCATTCCGGATCGGGGGACTGGATATTCCCGACCCCACAAAAGAGACCACTCCCACGGAATCGTTTGACCCGGACGGCTACCAGCGCCCCTGAAAACCGCCTCACCGCACCCCGGGAAAACAGGGGACGGCACACCTCGAATGCAGTTTTTTTTCGGGAAATCCTTGAATCCAGGTCAAAGAGGGACTATGTTAATAAAAACTTTTTGCCAACGGAAATTTACCCAGGAATGGAGAGACTGCTATGGGAGGATTTTTTGGAACGGTTGCAAAGGAAGACTGCGTAACGGATTTGTTTTACGGAACCGATTACCACTCTCATCTCGGGACCAAGCGCGGAGGTCTTGCCGTGTTCGGTCCGGACGGCGCGATCATGCGCTCCATCCACGACATCACCAATGCCCAGTTCCGTTCCAAATTTGACGATGATCTTCCCCATCTCTGCGGGAAAAGCGGAATCGGCGTCATCAGCGATTACGAGGATCAGCCGCTGATCATCGGATCCCACCTCGGGATCTTCGCAATTGTGACGGTCGGGAAAATCAACAATATCCAGGATCTGATTTCGGGCGATTCCTCCACACGGATCGCCCATTTCTTTTCCGAGATGAGCGGCGGGGAATTCAACCCGACCGAGGTGGTCGCCGCGCTGATCAACACCAAGGACACCGTGGAGGAGGGAATCGCCTATGCGCAGTCGCGGATCGACGGCTCCTGCTCCATGCTGGTCCTGCTCAACGGCGTGATCTATGCGGCGCGCGACAAGTTCGGACGGACCCCTGTCATCATCGGCCGGAAAACCGGAGCCTACGCGGTCGCAATGGAAAGCAGCGCGTTTCCGAATCTGGATTATGTTCCGTGCAAGGAACTGGGACCGGCGGAAATCGTCCGCATCACCGCGGACGGACTCGAACAGGTCAAGCCGCCGGAGGAGAAGATGCAGATCTGCGCATTCTTCTGGGTCTACTTCGGCTATCCCTCGTCGAACTACGAAGGAACCAACACGGAGACGGTCCGGTACAAAAACGGCGCCCTGATAGCCCGCAACGACGATGTGGACTGCGATTCCGTCGGCGGCATTCCCGATTCCGGAGTTGCCCATGCGATCGGCTACTCGAACGAGTCGGGGAAACCGTATATGCGCGCGCTGGTCAAATACACGCCGACGTGGCCGCGCAGCTTCATGCCGCAGACTCAGGCCGCACGCGATCTTGTCGCCCGGATGAAACTGATCCCGATCGACGAACAGATCCGCGGCCGGAAACTCCTTTTCTGCGACGATTCCATCGTCCGCGGCACCCAGTTCAAAAACATTGCCCAGCGTCTCTACGAGCGCGGTGCGCTGGAAGTTCATATGCGTTCCGCCTCGCCGCCGCTTGCCTTCGCCTGCAAATATCTGAATTTCTCGCGCTCCAAATCGGTTCTGGATCTTGCCGCGCGCCGGGTCATCAACACGCTGGAGGGCGGCGAACCCAGTGAGGAGGTCCTCCGGGAATACATCACCGCCGGCACGCCCCGCTACGAGAAGATGGTGGAGGCGATCCGCAAGAATCTGGGTCTGACCTCGCTCAAGTACCAGACCATCGAAGGACTGGTGGAAGCCATCGGACTGCCCAAGGAGAAAATCTGCACCTACTGCTTCGACGGATGCTGCGGGGGATGCGACGGGATCTGCAAGTAAATCGGGAAATTCAAAAAAGAAAAACGGACGGGAAAAGAAAATCCCGTCCGTTTTCTTATGTGGGCATCACCCCATGAGTCCGATCACTCGTATCGGAGCGCCTCGATCGGGTCGAGCCGGGAGGCCTTCCACGCGGGATAAAATCCGAACACGATCCCGACGAAGGCGGAAACG
This sequence comes from Lentisphaeria bacterium UBA1829, assembly GCA_002338895.1. Classification (GTDB taxonomy): domain Bacteria; phylum Verrucomicrobiota; class Lentisphaeria; order Victivallales; family UBA1829; genus UBA1829. The sequence goes on from DDJH01000139.1 coordinate 3,007, forward strand.
ACCACCGCGGCGATCACCGCTCCCGGACTGGACTCCACCGGCCATCCGAGATAAATATTCACCAGCAGCGCCGCTCCATGCCCGAGCAGGATTCCGAGAATTCCGCCGATCAGGCACAGCACCATCGACTCGACCAGGAACTGCTGCAGAATATCCTGCGAACGCGCGCCGACCGCCATGCGCAGTCCGATCTCCCTTGTCCGCTCGGTCACCGAAACGAGCATGATGTTCATGATTCCGACTCCGCCGACGATCAGCGAAATCAGCGCCACACCGAGCAGCAGATTGGTCATGATCGTGGACGTTCCGGTCAGCATCTTCATGAACTCCGCGGAGTTGCGGACACGGAAATCGTTCTCCTGATCGGGTTTGAGGCGGTGGCGTTCGCGGAGCAGAGCGGTCACGGAATCCACCGCGTCATTGACCTGCTCGGGCGAGACCGCGGTCAGCAGGATCTGATCGATATGGATGAACTTCGGGATCAGCAGCGTATCGTCCTCCATGGTTTCGACGGGCTCGGGATAGAGCGCGACGCCCTCGGCCGGGTAGAGGTCGGAAGGCGATGTCGCCGCCGTGCTTGTGGTATCCGTCGCAGTTCCGGTTTTGAGTCCGGTCAGACGCAGGCGGGCCGTGGTCCATGGCAGGATAATCACATCGTCCTCATCCATTCCCATCATGTTTGCGCCCTTGCTCTGGAGCACGCCGATGACTTTGAATGTGGTGTTGACGATCCGGATTTCGTTGTCGATCGGGGAAACCCCGCCGAAGAGCTCGCGGACGATGGTTGTGCCGACCAGACAGACTCTGGCGCGGTTGTTCACCTCCCGCTGCGTAAACGAACGTCCTTCCCCGATGATCCAGTTCCGGATCTGGAGGAATTCCGGCGCGGATCCCTGGATCCGGTTCGGAGCATAGTTGGTGTTTCCGTAGATCACCTGCAGACCGTTGGCGTTCACGACGGGAACCGCCATGGCGACAGCGGGACACTCCCGGTTGATCGCCTCGCAGTCCTCCGGCGTCAGCGACATCTGAGTTCCGGTTCCCTTTGACACACCGCCTCTCCGGTCGGCTCCGGGAATAATCATCACGGAGTTGGCGCCCATTTTCTCAATGGATTCGCGGATGGAGTTGGACGACCCCGTCCCGATCTCCATCATCGTGATGACNNCGCGCGGGTCGGATTGCGCAGCAGCGCCTTGATTGCGGTTGCAAGAATGGCAGTCAGTCTCATAAGGAGCCTCCCTTCTTCACGTCGTATTCCCCGTTGACGATGAGGCCGTCCTGAATATGGATGCTGCGTTTGGCGAACCCGGCGATCTCAACGGAGTGGGTCACGAGGATGACGGTGATGCCCTCCGCGTTCAGTTCGGAGAACATCTCCATGACCTCTTCACTGGTTTTGGAATCGAGATTTCCGGTCGGCTCGTCGGCNNTCGCTTGCCAGAGCGCGGGCGATCGCTACACGCTGCTGCTGTCCGCCGGAGAGCTGCGACGGATAATGGTAAATCCGTTCGGAAAGCCCGACCCGTTCCAGCATCTCAATTCCGCGCTTCCGGGATTCGCGGCGGGAAAGATCGCTGGCGGTGTAGGAGAGCGGCATGATGACGTTTTCCAGAGCCGTCGTCCGCGGAAGCAGATTGAAACTCTGGAACACGAACCCGATTTTCCGGTTCCGGATCATCGCCCGGCGGTCGCCGGAGGCGCGGCCGACCTCTTCATCCTCCAGCAGATAGTCTCCGGAGGTCGGGCGGTCCAGACAGCCCAGGATGTTCATCAGCGTGCTTTTTCCGGATCCGGAAGCCCCCATCAGAGCGACATATTCCCCCTTGTCGATCGTCAGCGAGATACCCTTGAGCACCGGCACGTCCAGCTCCCCGAGCGAATAGGTCTTCCGAATCTCTTTCAATTCGATCAGAGACATGGCACACCCCGCTTATTTTTTGGCATTGCTGTTGTTTTTACGTCTTGCCGGCGGTTTCGGGACAAACGGACTTCCGGCGTTGCTGGACTTCGCCTGAATGGTCGGAGTGGCGGAGACCCCGGCGACCACTTCATCGCCTTCTTTCAGATCACCGGAAAGGATCTCGGTCATCACGCCGTCGTTCAGTCCGAGCTTCACGGTGACCGGACGGATCGACTCGCCGTCCACCACCCAGAGAATCCGTTCCTTGCCGACACGCATGGCGGCGGCCTTCGCCAGCTCGTCATGATACTCTTTCGGAACGGCCGAAGCGTCGGGCAGGAAACGCAGAGCGGCATTCGGAACGGAGAGCACGCCTTTGCGCGCCTCCTGAATGAATTTCACATTCGCGGTCAGATAGGGAAGCAGCTTTCCGCTGGAATTGTCGGTTGCCACTTCCACAACATAGGTCACCACGTTCTGCGACATCGTGGCATTCAGCCGGATCTTGTGCAGAGTTCCGACGAATGTGTCCTCCGGGAACGCATCGACCGTGAACTCGACGGGCATTCCCGGCTTGAGCATGCCGATATCCGCCTCGTTCACCGACGCCCACACCTGCATGCGCTTGAGATCCTTTGCAATCAGGAACATGCTCGATGCGCTCATGTTGGAAACGACGGTCTGACCAATGCTGACGCGGCGGTCGATCACCACTCCGTCGACCGGCGACGTGATGGTGCAGTATTCCAGATTGCGCTTGGCCTTGTCGTACGACGCCACCGCGCTGGCGAGCGACGCCTTGGCCTCCGCCAGAGTCGCTTCGTTGATGGACACCGTCGCCTTGGCCGCATCGTATTCCGCCTTGTAGGAATCGTAGTCGATCTTTGCCATCGCGTTCTGCGGCATCAGGCGCTGCGCGCGCTCCCAGTTGCTTGCAGCAAGCTCAAGTTTCGCCTTGGAATAGGCGATATTGGCATTGGAGCTCAGGATTGCGGCTTCGGCCTTCAGTTTCTGGGCTTCGGCTTCGCGCATTTCCGCCTCGTAGACGAGGTCGTCGATCCGGGCGAGAACCATTCCGGCCTTGACCGGAGAACCGTAATCGACTTCGTCGTTATTGGAATCCTTCTCAAACGCCGTGATCTTCCCGCTGACCTGAGCGCCGACGTTCACAAGTTCCTCCGGTTCCACCGTTCCGGTCGCACTGATCGATTTGGTCAGATCGGACCGGACGACCGGAGTCGTTGTGAAATGCGGTTTTGCCGCGGCCCGGGACCGCGCCGAGTACCAGTACCATCCGCCGCCCGCGAGGGCGACAAGGATGACAACAACAATTACAGTTTTCAGAATTTTCATTGTTCTTCTCCTTCTCCAGGTATTTTATCGCATAAACGGTCAGAAGCAAGATTTATTGTATCAAACCGCAAGAAAAAACCGAAAAAACTTCCCGTCTTTCATCGGAAGACTCTTCCGGCTTGCAATTTTTTCTTTTTATGGTACATTAAAATAATAGAAAGAATCATTCTCTGAAGACAAGGGAAAAAACATCCCGCGTCGAAGAGCCAGAAATGGTTGCCGTTCTGATCCGCGAGGGTTCGCCCGGGCGGGAAGGCGCTGCAACGGTCCGGACCTGGATGGTCACTGTGTCCCTGCGCGCCCTGATCGGAACGCAGGGATTTTTTTATTCAGGAGGAAACGACCGGATGGAAACGCGAATCGCATTGATCGGCATCATCGTGGAAAACCACGAGCGGACGGAAGAGATCAACCGTCTTCTGCACGAATACTCCGGCTGCATCATCGGCCGGATGGGGATTCCCTACCGGCAGCAGGGAATCGCCATCATCAGCGTGGTTCTGGATGCGCCGCAGGAGACGATCAGCTCTCTTTCCGGCAAGCTCGGAATGCTCAAAGGCGTGAGTGCCAAAACAGTCTATTCAAAAAAAACAGTTGCATAATACAATCGGAAATGGAAGGAGAACATGGACTATGTATGACCCGAAATCATCCAAGGCAACGGAATTCATCGACGATCAGGAGATTCAGGACTCCATCGCCTACGCGGAACAAAACAAGAACAATCGCGAACTGGTGGACGCGATCCTGAAAAAGACCGCGGAGTGCAAAGGGCTTTCGCATCGGGAGGCGGCCGTGCTTCTGGAATGCGAGCTGCCTGAGGAAAAGGAACGGATTTTTGCTCTGGCAAAGGAGATCAAACAGAGGTTCTACGGCAACCGCATTGTGATGTTTGCGCCGCTGTATCTGTCGAACTACTGCGTGAACGGCTGCACCTACTGCCCGTATCACTACAAGAACAAGCACATCCGTCGGAAAAAGCTTTCGCAGGAGGAGATCGCCCGCGAAGTGATCGCGCTTCAGGATATGGGACACAAACGCCTTGCACTGGAGACCGGGGAGGATCCGGTCAACAACCCGATCGAATATGTGCTGGAGAGCATCAAAACCATCTACGGGATCAAACACAAAAACGGAGCGATCCGCCGGGTGAACGTCAACATTGCCGCGACCACGGTGGAAAACTACCGCAA
>DDJH01000225.1:0-211 GCA_002338895.1 Lentisphaeria bacterium UBA1829
ATGCAGAGAAACACCTTGCAGCTCTCCGCGGAAAATCCGATGTCCGCCGAGGTGTATCCGATGTCCGCCACCACCTTCCGCACGATGGATTCCCAGTTGACTTTCGCTTTCGTGGTGATCTCTCCCGACACCACCACCAGATCGGTCGTGCAGAGTGTTTCGCATGCCACGCGGCTGTCGGGATCCTGTTCCAGGCATGCGTCGAGAATCG
>DDJH01000225.1:222-3894 GCA_002338895.1 Lentisphaeria bacterium UBA1829
ACCTTGTCGGGATGTCCTTCGGAAACCGATTCCGAAGTGAAAATGTGATCAGCGCGGATCTTGCTCATATTCAAAGCTCCTTATAATTCTGTTTTCTTCCTGATAAACGTTATTCCCATAATCTATCATGAAAACCGGAAACATTCAAATAGAAATCGAAAACTATTACCAAAAAGAAATTATTTCTTTTCCCCCTCCTGTTGACCGGAATAAAAAAAGCCCTTCCAAGCCTGGCTCGGAAGGGCTTCTGAATTTTTTTCAGGAAATGCTTATTTGACCGCGTTTCCGGAAATGTTGATCTGACGGGTGTAGAAGATCAGACCGCTTTCCTGGTACTGGGAGGCAAGATTCAGCACTTTGGTCGCGCCGAGTTTTTTGCTTTCCCGGGTGAGCAGCGGCATCAGGGAGTCCACCGTGACGGTGTCCTGCAGGACGGCAATGGTTCCCTGGCTTGCCGTGGAACCGGTCAGCAGCGGAATCGTGAAAAGATAGATTCCCCAGTTCTGGGCATCAATGTGGGCAAGGGTCCGGCCGCTGTTGGCGATCTTCTGACCGCTGAGATTCTGATCTTTGACAACTTCGACGCTGGCGCATCCGCAGAACAGCAGAGCCGCGGCAAAAATGGAGGCAGAAAGCAGGATTGTTTTCATGATGATCTTTCCTAAGTTAGCGTTATTTCACAGAATTCCCGGAAACCGTGGCTGTCTTCCAGTANNATCTGGTAATATTGTAAATAGCAGTAATTCAAATACAAATAATGCTACAAAATATTATAAAGAAACCGTGGCTGTCTTCCAGTAGAAAAGGAACGGGAACGGGATCGGAATATTGGTGCTGCCGGTCATGGAAACAAGATCAATGGTGCGGGTGCCGCCCATTTCCGCGCTCTTCTTGGTGACCATCTTCGTCACAGCGCTCACATTGACGGAGTCTTCATTCCATTTGATGGAACCCGGTTCAATCGTGGAGCCGGTCAGAAGCGGAATCGTCAGCAGATACAGTCCGCTGCTGTAGCCGGATACGTGGGCCACCGAGGTGCCGGACGTCGTAATACTCTGGTTGTTGAATGTTTTGACTCCGGCTGTCTGAACCGTGGAACATCCGGTGAACAGGGCCGCCGCTCCGAGCAAGGCAAACAGGAGCACGTGTTTTTTCTTCATTTTTCCATCCTTTCCTTTGTTTGGATATCCTGGTCAAAGCCGGTTCCTCCGGTTTCCTGCAGGACTCTTCTTACTGATGTATTATAACAAGTTATTTCAAAAAAGCAAAAAGAAAAAACGTTTTTTCTGTATTTTCCCCCGCTTTGTCCGGACTCCGCGGTGCTTTTCCGCTTCAGCTGCCGCCCGGTGCATGTTCCTGAAGGTGTCTGCGGTACTGCGCCGGCGGCACTCCGTACATCCGCTTGAAGGTCCGGGAAAAGTGAAACCGGTCGTTGACGCCGATCGCATAGCAGATCTCGTCGATCGTGCAGTTCCCGAACTGCAGAAGACGCGCCGCCTGCGTGTAGCGCACATGCAGAAGATACTGATACGGGGTGCTGCCGGTCTGAGACTTGAAATCCCGGAGAAACACATTTTCCGACAGCCCCGCAATTCGCGCCAGCATGGCCAGATTGATCTCCTTGTTCATATTCGACCGGATGTAATCGCACGCATCCACAATCCGGCGGTCGCAGTCGATCTCCGAAAACGCCTCCTGCGGAAGTTTCGCGATCGCCGCAGTTACCAGCGAGAGCCCGAGCAGCTTCCGCCTCGCCGGCGGACAGCTCTCCTGCGAAAAACACGCGTGCAGCTCCTCCAGAATCTGCACGACGCAGCCCGATCCCTCCAGCGGAATCGCATTCAGCAGATGCGCCCGGTTCCCCGAAATATTCTCCACCTCGAAATGAATATAAAGCTGTTCCGGCGCCCCCTCCGACCATGTCCGCAGATTGCAGTTCGGCGGCAGAAGATACAGTTTCTCCGGACGCAGCTCAACCTTTGCCCCGTCCAGATACACTCCGGCGCCCCCTCCCGTGTGATGGTAAAGACGCCAGTAATACCCGCCGAGCGTCAGATGATTCCAGAACGCCGTCAGCCGCGTCCTCGACACCGCCCCCAGATGAATTTCAGGAGCATTCAGGTGGACACTCTCCGTAGGCATCCCGCCACTCTTCTTTCACGGCCGCGGACGAAGACTCCGGATGGCTTCCAGAATTTCCGGCACTTCCGCCATCCGTCCTTCCCCGTTGTCTCCGCAGGCGAGACGTCCTTTTCCCGGTCCGACAAAGTGCACCCCCCACGACCGCAGTGTTTCACAGTTCCGTCTCACCGCCGGATTCTGCCACATCCGCGTATTCATCGCCGGCGCCAGGAGCACCTCTCCCTGATATGCCATCGCCGAGGTCGTCAGCGCATCGTCCGCAATCCCGTTGGCATACTTTCCGAGAAAGTTCGCCGTGCACGGTGCAATCACCATCAGACTCGCCAGTTCCGAAATCTCTATATGCCCCGGCTTCCACGTCGGCGTATCCCACAGATCGAAAATCACCGGATTGCGCGACAGCGTGAAAAACAGCTTGTCCGAAATCAGATGACGCGCCGAATCCGTCATCATCACATGCACGTCGTAACCCGCACCGGACAGTTTCGAACACAGATCCGCCGCCTTGTAAATGGCTATCCCGCCTGTCACGCCGAGAAGAATCGCATTGGGATCAGGCATTGATTTCCTCCTTCCACCGTTTCGTGGACATCCTGAACGCTGCCAGCAGTGCGTCAAATTTCCGCACCGCCTCTTCAAACTCGTCATTAATCAGCAGATACGAATACTCCCTCCAGTGCGAAATTTCAAGCTTGGAATTCTCCAGTCTCTTCAAAATCACCTCTTCCGCATCCGTTCCCCGTCCGCGCAGACGGCGCTCCAGTTCCGCGTGCGACGGCGGTGCGACAAACACAAACTCCGCCGCATCCCGGAAAATTTCCGACTCCCGGCACAACTCATGCACCTTCGCTGCTCCCTGCACATCAATATCCAGAATCACATCAATTCCCTGTGTGACTCTTTTTTCCACTTCCGACTTCAGCGTCCCGTAAAAATTCCCGTGGACCTGTGCATATTCAATAAACTCCCCCGCCTCGATTTTCTTCCGGAATTCCTCCACGCTCAGGAAATGGTAATCCACTCCGTTCCGCTCCCCGCTTCGCGGAGAACGGGTCGTGCACGAGATCGAAAACGCCACTTCCGGATGACGCTTCATCACCTCCCGGCTGATACTCGATTTCCCGGACCCGCTCGGCCCGGAAACAATAAGGGCGATCCCCAGACGCTTGATCTCTTTCATGAATCCCTTCTCCGGAATGCGGCCGACCAATCAGGATCCGCAGAATACAATCTCTCCGCTTCTGCTACTCTTCGGCCAGGGTTAGTAATGGTGGGATGGAAATAAATGGTGAGTCGGCCGGGGCTCGAACCCGGGACCACCGCCTTAAAAGGGCGATGCTCTACCGACTGAGCTACCGACTCACTCGAATTCATCTTCTTTCGGGCAGATGTTCATAAAATACATCATTCTTTGAAAAAGTCAAACGGGAATCTGAAAAAAATTAAAAATTTCAGCTCCCCGTCTCTTTCACTTCTGCCGGAATACGATTCTTCCCTTCGTCAGATCGTAGGGAGACATCTCTAATGTCA
>DDJH01000051.1 GCA_002338895.1 Lentisphaeria bacterium UBA1829
GGGAAAATTCTCAGAACAGAGTTGCGACCGGAAAGGTCTCCGGTTTTGCGGAAAACGTCTCGCTCTCCCTCTTCGGCGACAACTGGGTCGGATACAACGACGCAAAAGATTTCCGCATTCTGGAGCTGGCCGATGCCGGCGCCTACACCTTCTCCCTCTCTCAGCTTGAGGCAAAAGCATCCGCGACCTTCTCTCTCTGGGAAATCCTCGACAACGGGAAGAAGAAGAAAATCTTCTCCCTTGCCGGAAGCTCCTCCAAAATCAAGGAAAAGACAAATGTCCTTCTGGACGCGGGAACCTATCTGGTCTCCTTCGAATCCAAGAGCTGGAAGCGGGGCGGGAACACCGACTACACCGTCACCCTCTCCGGAACGGCGTTCGGGAAAGCGGACAATTCCGACGACACCTGGCAGAACGCGCCGGAACGGACCGCCGTTTCCGGCGGCTGGGTCGGCTATTCCGATCTTCAGGACTGGAGCAGCTTCACGGTGACGGAGGAGAGCGTCGTCTCCCTTCAGCTGACCGGAGTTTCCGGCAGCACCGCCTCGATGATCCTCTACCGTCAGAACCGGAACGGAGACGTGGAAAAGAGTCCATCCAGGCTTGCATCCGCAACCGCAAAGGACGGCATTGCAGAACTGGAGAAAGAGCTCTCTTCCGGAGTCTATTATCTTGCGGTGCAGGCTGTCGGGCAGGGCCGGAAAAGCGGCACGACCTACGATCTCTCGATCCGGTTCGACGAACCGGAAAAACAGGGTCTTCTCGCCTGAGAACGGAGGGGCAGTCCGGTTCCGCTTTTTCTGCTGCGGAACCGGACTTCGGGAGTTCTCCGCCGGGGGATTTCAGCGAATCTCAAAGAATACGGTGTTTCCATCCTTTGCGGTATCGACGGAAAAGGTGGCGACCCCGTTTTCGACCGATATCGGAGCAAGGTTCTTTCCAGTCGGACGACCCTCCAGCGAAAGCGGGATCATCCGCAGCTCCGCCGCGCGATGGTTCCGGATCCGGATCGTGAAACGGGAGTTGAGGAGGAGAGGCGGAACACTTCCGAATGTCTCCACCTGACACATGTCCTGATCGGTAAACTTCATTCCGGAATTCAGCGCGTTGGTGAGACGTACAAGGAGGAGACGGTTTGCGGTGCGGATCGGTTTGAGTCCGTCCATCGCCGCCAGCGAGAGATTTCCGGCTCTGCTGTGGGAGACGACCTCGAAATCCGCGAGTTTCGCCGGTGTTCCCGCGAGCGCGCAGACGCCCTGAAGACGCGGAGTGTTGACCGTCATGAACTTCCGTTCGTTGTCGAGATAGAGTTCGCCGGTATCCGATTCGAAGATCCGTTTTCCGTCGGACCGGTTCCCCTTCGGGAGGAACCCCTTCCTGCGGAGCATGGCGACATACGCTTCGGACCCGCCCGACGTTCCGGCATCTTCGATGAAACGTCCTTCGACGCGGATTCCGCCTCCGCCGGCCGAAGGGATCAGACATTCATTCTTCTCCGCCGGCAGGATCTCTTCGGCACGCTCGACGCTCTGCTGGGAGTAGCGGACCAGCATGGAAAGAGAGGTCAGTTCCGGCGATTCGACGGCATTGGGATTGCGCGCAAAGACCTCTTTGCGTCCTGCGATCACGCGGACCGCGTGTCTGGCGGGGGAGACGTCGCCCCGGATGAACATGCACCAGGTCAGCATCAGCGATCCGTCGCTGAGCGGATCCGCCGATCCGCGGAACGGACGCATCATTCCGCCGCGCCAGAGATTGGGATCCCGGGAGTCGGTCCGGCGGACAGGTTCCGTCCATGGCGTCAGCGCATCGACCCCCTGGAATGCCGCGTACGCCCCCATTGTGAAGGAGCGTTCATAGCGGTAACGGTTCCAGAACGGCTGATCGTATTCCGTGCTGAGAACCGGTTTTCCCGTAATGCGGCCCTGCGTCAGATTGCGGATGAAGTAGGCGTTGTTGGCGATGCTGCTGGTCTGCCGGTTGTACGCGCCGCGGCCGCCGGGAGAGATCGCCAGCGGATGATCGTGATAGCTGTGCATCGCGACATAGTCGCACTCCCGCCGGACAAAATTGTACAGGAACGACGGCACAAAATCATAGTTTGTCAGGTACGCCCGGACTCCGATCTCCCGGAGCGTCTCCCGGTAGAACTTCAGCAGTCCGCAGCTGGCCTCGTAGATGAAGTCGTTGACATCGGCGTTCTTCTTCCGGATCGAGAAGCAGGGGATCTGGTCAAAGGAGGGGAAGCGCGTGTTCCACTTTGCATTGTACGCCTCGATGGTCGAATAGCGTTTCCGGAGGAACGCGCGCCACGGTTTCAGCGTCAGCGCCTGATTCCGGGGAGCGATCTCCCGGTAGTTGAACGCGAACTCCTGTTCGTTGTATCCTTCCAGGAGCAGCAGAGCCGGATCGTCCTTGATCCGGATCCCGGTATAGGGATTGATCCGGTCGAAGAGATGCTTCACGCCCTGCTTCCAGTTGTTCCGCGCGTCTTCGGAGAAATAGAGGGCATAGCGGAAATCCGGATGGGTCCGTTCATCGAACTCCATCGCGTTTCCCCAGTGGTCCAGCGGCATCGGCAGGAAGCNNCTCCATGACGTTCATCATGATATAGATTCCGTTCTCCCGGCAGAGCTTCAGGAGATAATCGAAATTGTCCAGTGCCAGCGTGTTGAACGCCGCGGGCGTTCCGGAGGCGTACATCAGAGCGACGTTGATATGAATGCGGATCATGTTGAAGCCGTGGCGGACCAGATCGGCCACATAGAGTTCCAGCAGTCCGCGACTGCTCAGATAGGAGGGAAAGCCCAGACGCATCGTATCCGGCGAGCAGAGGAAGCGGACCTGTTTCCGGGGATCGGAGGCATAGACGAAGCGGCCGTCCCGGATCACGATCCGCGTGTTTTCCGAAATCGGTTTCCGTTCCATTTTCCCCGTGAGGTCCAGAATGGATCCGCGTTCGCGCAGATGCAGAGACGATGTCCGCACCGGTTCCGTCCAATCCGTTCCTTTCCGGATGGTCAGCGGACGGAGCGGCGGAGTGTTTTCCGGCTGGAACTCCCGTTCAGAAAGCGTTGCTCCGCAGAGGATCCAGGTGGTTTTTCCCTCTTCCGCAAGGAAGGAGATGGAGCGGATCGGCCGATCCTGAACATGGAAACGGGTGACGTACAGAACCCGCTGCGACCCGTCCGGCAGGCGGACCCGCATGGCGTCTCCGGCACCGGGAACGGACTTGCCGTTCCACCAGTCGCCGACATCGCGGCCGTCCACAACAGGGATCTCCTGCTCCCCGGAATCGAAGCGGACCCGGATCCGTCCGGCGCATCCGCTCCCGTCCGCATAGGAGAGCGCGTGGAGCAGATACAGAAAGCGGGCCCGGACCGGATGCGGAAACACAAATTCCTTCTCCGCAAGTCCCGCCGGATTGTTTTTCGACTTCATCGCCAGAATCGCGGGAGCGTTCCTCATCCAGAGATCCTTCAGAAAAAACGGAACGCCGGCAATCCGGCTTTTTCCGGAGAGACGGGAAAGGAAGACTCGTCCATCCGAAGCGGGCCCCTGATCGCACCAGCCGCCCTTTCCATCGCCGGGGGTCTCGTCGAGCCACGCCCGGTTGCCCTCCCGATAGATCGGAAGAGCGGTCCCGAGGATGGAAATGCGCAGATTCCGCACTTCGAAACAGCCGGACGATTTCTGAAAGCCAACCACCAGAAACACCCTCTCCGCCTGAGAATCAATCACAGCGGGAAACACGAACTTCCGCCATTCGGAATTCTCCGGCCGGACAAATGCGCTGAAATACTCTTCGCTTCCGTTTTTCTTCCGGACGACAAGCTGAACGAGTCCCTGCCGTCTTCCTGCGGCGGACGCTCCGGCGACCCATCGGAACTCTCCGGCAAGCTCCGCCAGACGCCCCCGGAAACGGGAGACGGAAAGCGGGAACCGGATGTCGGTCCGGAAATAAGTCGACGCATCCGGGAGACGCTCCGCCGTACACCGGACCGTCTCCCCGTTCCAGACAAAACCTTCCGTCTTCGAGAACCCCCCGGCTCCCGGCCGCTCTTCCTCCGGCACCCCCTCCCGCGCCGAAAGAGAAAATCCCGCCACGGCCAACAGCATCAGCAAAAACAATCGCATACCCCAAAACTCCTTCTCTTTTTTCCAAGACATAGACTCACTCATTTCAAACGGAGGTCTCTTCCAGCAGATAGCGTCCCGGAGCCAGAAGGAACCCCTCCGTCCCCTCCGGGATCTCCCGGTTCGTTCCGGCGGCGAAACAGCGAACGGTCCGGAACATCGGGAAACGCACCGCAAGTTCTCTTTCCAGAAGCTGGGAGACCGGGAGCTCCCGAACGCAGCTCACATAGCGGTTCGCCATGGAGAGAAACGCCCGCCCGCGCGCCGGCTCCCGCAGATACCGCTGCGCGGGGAACAGAGTCAGGAGCCATCGGCCGTCCGTCTGTTTTTCCAGATGGTAGAATCCGTTTCCGTCGCATTGGACAAGCGGAGAGTTTCCGCGTCCGCAGACAAGGGTCAGGCTCTCTCGGTCGACCGGTTCCTCGTCGCACGCTCCGGAAGAGCAGAAACACTCCCTGTCGCGATAGAGCACGTGGTCCCCGTTCCGCCGGATCACAAAAGATTTTCCCTTCCACAGCCCCTCTTCCCGCTCAATCTTCTCTCTCCAGCTGTTCCGGAAGATTTTTCCCGCGGAAGCAAAAGCCGCCGCCCGCGCCGGAGTGTGAGCGATGTTCAGAAAATGCACGAGCCAGCCGGGGTTCCAGGCGGCCACCGCCGCCGGCGTATAGGTGAAATACGCCGCCATCTGCACCCCGTTTGCCGCATACATCGCCCCCAGCGCGGCAAGAGGATAGCCGTTCAGCGTGCAGCTTGCATCGAACTCGTAGGCGATCCGCGGACGGCGTCCGTTCTGTCCGGCCAGACGTTTGAACTGGAAATCCGCCAGAGCCAGATGATCCGCATCATCGGTGTTGACGCTGTCAAATCCATGGGCGTTGAGATAGGTTCCGACACTCTGCGCATCCACATACTCCGTATGTTCGAGCAGCTCCTCCAGTCCCGCCGGAGCGGTCCCGTTGTAGGAATAGAACTGACTGTGCAGCACGTTTCCGCGGAAATACTCCCGGCAGATTCCCCAGAATCTGCGGAAATACTCTTCGGCGATCTGCCGGACGAACCTGGAGAACGCCTCGTTTTCGGGCACTTCCGGTTCGACGGTCTCGCGGAAACACCGGAAGCGCTCCTGGAACTCCCGGCGCATCGGCCCGCGCGACCACATTCCTTCGATCATATTGGCTGCGGTGATCGGCGGGTCGGGACGGAGAAGACGGGAATCGGGGAACTGCATCTCGTTGACCAGTTCCCAGACCACGAGATTCGAATAGTCCCGCAGCAGCTTCCCGCTGAACGCATTCCGATGCGCGAACAGCGAGCGGAGATAGCGTTCCTGACAGGCGATCGCGCCGGGATGCCAGAGCAGAGCGTCGATCGAGTAGAAGTTGGTGAATCCGAACGCCTCCTGCGCACCGATGTTCCAGTAGGCGTAGAGGCGCTCCTGTTCGATCAGGTTCTGCACGCTGTTCCAGTAGGAGATCGGGGCGATCATCAGGAAGATTCCGCGTTTTTCACACTGATCGACCAGGTAATCGAAGACGCGCAGATTGGCATTTTCCACGAGCTCGCCGGCGGGATTTGTGATCTCCCGTTCGTACATGTGCAGACGGAGGAAATCCGTTCCGAGCAGCTGCAGATGATCCAGATCGGTATCGATTGCGCGCAGAGGATCCTTTCCCAGTTCCGCGATGTTGTAGAAATTGTGGTTGAAGGGGGCATAGTAATTGACGCCCCAGAGGGAAACACGGCGTTCCCCGGCGTCAAGGATTTCTCCGTTCTGGACATGGAACGGAGGCTGAAACGGAAGTCTGTTCATCGTTCTCCGACCTCTTTCTAAATGAAAATTAAAACTCCATCTGGTTTCCATTCCAGACGAAATGTTGAATGATTCCTCCGTGCGTGCTCCGCAGGGCGGCAAGTCCGGGCGAAGCGCTGTGGCCGTCCGCGAAGACGACATTTCCGGTATTCCGGTGATGCAGGCTCACCGAAACCTCCTTCACGGATTTGCGCGGATACACGCAGTAATACGGCGCCCCGATCGGCGACGCGCTTCCGCTGACCCGAGCCGAATCGGTCAGCAGCAGGAAGGAGGAGGGATTTTTCAGCACGGAAACCCGGTTGTACTGCACATCCCGCACATTTTCCGTAATGGAAAACGCACTCCCGAACAAATTGAAATACGTCGGAAGAGCCGAGGCGTATGCCGCATCGACGAGTTCCATCATGCTGTAACTGATGGTCGGCCGATAGAAATCGTGTTCCGGACTTTTCTCATAGAGTCCCGTCTGTTCCGGGCAGACCATCAGCCGGACGCAGGCGGCGGGATTGTCCGGCCGGATCGGCAGATAGCCGTTCAGCATCAGGGTCCACGGCCAGTAGCGGGAGGCGGAATCGAGTCCCGAACTCCGATGGATGTCCACAATCAGCAGATAGCCGGAGTTGTCGTTCAGATACATCGTCTGCGCCTTGGCGATCTGGGAGAGATTGGCCGTGCAGGAGATCCTTCTTGCCGCCCCCCTTGCCTCATTCAGGGCGGGAAGAAGAAGGCCCGCAAGAATTGCAATGATCGCAATTACGACAAGCAGTTCTATCAAAGTGAAGTTTTCCGTTTTTTTCCGTTTCATGATTCCTCCTTGTTTTTCTGTTTTTTTCCCTTTTTTCCGACCGATCCCCGAACGACGATGCGCGGAGCGACACGGCTGGAAAAAGGTCCGTGATGCAG
>DDJH01000132.1:0-1553 GCA_002338895.1 Lentisphaeria bacterium UBA1829
GGGCTGGCTGGGCGCTTACGTTTTTTTGCTGTAATCTATCTTGGAAAGGGCGGTTTTGCAAACGGGAAATGCTGCGCGGATCGGAAAAAAATCCCGGGGGAAGCCGAAGCTTCCTCCGGGAAGGAGAGAAGAGCAAACCGTCGGATACGGTGCCCGGGGGGAGGGCGCCGGTTCCCATTCATTGCTCAGGGGAGAAGTTCATAGGCAAAGACGATTTTGTCTGCACAGAAAGTGTCCGCTGTGAAAAGGAGCGTTCCGTTTGTGTACTTGAATGGAATTTCCTTCAGACGTCTTCCGGAACAGTCGAGCGCATAGAGCTTTTTCGGAGGACGGTTCAGCTTCAGAGAGAAATCCGCCCGGCCTCTGCGTGCAAGAACCGGACCGTCGCCTTCCTTCAGGAGAATCTGCATTTTTTCAGAGGAGAATTCCGTTTTTTCGACTTTGACATCGGTCAGGTGAAGCAGAAGGATCCGTCTGGAATCCGCCAGCGTCCGGTTGTCGAGCGCGATGGCGGAGGCGACACAGAAATTCCGGTCGGTTTTCACGGCAAGCCGATGACCGGAAACCGATTTCCCTCCGGGGATGACAAGCGCTTCGCTGCGTTGGTTCAGCGCAGTGAATGTCTGTTTTTTGAAATCGGCGGTCAGTTCACCGGTGCTGCTTCGGTAGATGCGGTTTTTCAGATCAGCTTCACGGGAAGTGAGAATTTTGTCGGAAAGCAGTTTCCCAAGGAATTTTTCCGCAGAGTTTTTCTTCCATATGTCGAACAGATGTGCCTTCGGAGGAATGGAGAATGTGCTGTTTTCCCGAGGGGACAGAGAGCCGACCTGTCCGAAAAGCATCAGGTCGCAGAACCATTCCGGATAGTCGAACAGGAAGGGGTCCTTCCAGCTAGATTCCGGAATTTCCGCTGCGAATTTCTCGTCGGATGCGCGGATGTCCCCGCGAAGGAAAAAGGCCATGCCGATACGCTCTCCCAGCAGACGCGGAGGGTCATTGACAACATCAAACGCCGGGATCAGCGGTTTGTCTCCCAGCATGTTGACCGCGCTGTGCGAATAGGCAAAGCGGTAAATGGCATCCCAGTCCTGCATGGCGGCATAGGCTCCGAAAATCGGGGCGCCTTCCGCCCGGTAGCTGTTGGGATAGCAGAAGTCGAATTCCGTAACCGTAAACGGCTTGCCGAAGATCCGGGTCGGCGCAATTCCTTTCGGGACACGCATCCGGACCGCCAGAACACTGCAGTTGTTAAGCTGAGTCGGGAGGCTCCATGCTTTGCCGAGAAACTGCGGATGATCCCAGTAAATGTGATTGTCCACATAGTCATACTGCGCGCGCTGAAGCGTGGTGTTCGGCAGAGAGATGTAGTTCTGGTCCGTCAGCGGCATTTTGACTCCGAGTTTGCGGACAAACGCGGCACGGTCCTCCCATGATTTCTGATAGACGTCAAGGAGAAACCTGCGGTATTCTGCGTTTTTGTTCTGTTCCGTGATGGTTGTGTTCGTTGCTGTGCACCATTCCCGGAACTTTGCATCATAGAGATTTTTCAGATC
>DDJH01000132.1:1579-7764 GCA_002338895.1 Lentisphaeria bacterium UBA1829
CAGGTTTCTATTTTTCAGATCCTGCGATGCGTTGCGGATGTTGTGAAGAATCGTGTTCTCGTTGATGAGGCTGAGCCCGATGAAGACGGGATCGTCTTTCCAGGCAAAGCCGGTATACGGATTGACATGATTCAGAAGGGCGGCGGAGAATTTCTTCAGATTGTCCGCAACTTCCGGATGGATCATCGCGGCCAGTTTGTAGTCCCCCTGAAATCCGGGGAGGGGCTTGAACTCGTTCTTCCGGATCGGACGCGCGGTGAAAAGATCAAGCGTAATATAAATTCCCCGTTTTTTAAGACAGAAGACAAGATACTCGAGTTTATCCAGCTGTTTCATGTCAATGGTGGCGCTGTCCTCGGCATTTTTCAGAATCAGATCGCGGTCAAAGTGATGAAGGCGGATTGCATTGTAGCCAATGCGCGCAAGCCGCTCCGCAATCAGTTCCGCCTCCTCTCTGCTGAGGTAGTTCGCCCAGAACGCGAGATTGGCCCCATAGAAGCGCTGGCGCTTTCCCGGACGTTTTTCAAATTCAAAATGTCCGTCCGAAGTCGTTTTGATCCTGCCGTATTTTCCAGCGGGAGCGTCCAGCAGGAACGAGAAGTCAAGTGCGCTGCCCTTTTCCACAGAGCGGTCCGTTTCCACGACTCTCCATTCGGCGTTTCGCATCACAATGTGTTTTTTCTCCTTCCGGACAGGAAGAACCACCTTCTGCGGAGAGCTCGTCGCCGCTGTGATGAGCCACACCGATTTCCCGGTGGAGCGGAAAACAAGGCGCTTCAAGGGGCGTGCCGGTATTTCAAAGCGGCTCATGTAAAGCCCGACGGGACTTTCATTATTGAATTCGCTCCAGAGGAGGAGCGCATTCGGCTTCGCGGTCGGCATCCACCAGTTGCCGATATCCAGGTCGGATTTGACTTCCCTGCGGAATGTGGTGCCATCCGTGTATTCAAAGAGAATGTCGCCGATAACCGATGGCTTTTTCGTCGGCCAGGCAATGGCATGAAGCAGAAAGAGCGTTCCGATGCTCCTGCCGTTCAGATTCACCGATGCGGTACGTGGAAAATACATCCGGTCTCCTCCGGCGAGAACAATACAGGATTTCCCATTGTTCTTTTCCGGATCAAGTATCGTGAAAAAAAGCGGTTTTGCCGCGAGTTTTCCCGGCTTGAGAATCCGCAGGTCATTGGAAGGACCCTGGTCGGTCCATCCGCCCTTGCGGTCGCCTGCAATTTCGTCACGGAAGCCCATGTTGGCGCTTTGTTTCAGATCCAGCGTTTCGAATTTGTACGGTTCAAACTTCAAGCTGATTTCCTGTGAGCTCTGCTTCAGCCGTGGGGTCGTTTCGGGAAACAGCAGGCGCAGGGAGAACATCTCCTGTTTGAACTGCCGGACATCCAGAAGCTGAACTCGGGTCGGTTTCTTCAGAGAGATTGTCAGAATTCCGGTGTCCAGCGGAAGGCGGAGTTTTTCAATATCGTTTGCCGTGAACAGCGATCCGGTGCGATAGGTTTCCGGCAGTTCGACCTCTTTGCCGCCGATTCCGATCTTTTTCCCCGCGTTGTTCCATGCGGGCAGTTCTATTTGAATGGCGCAGAGAGCCGTCGGAACCGGCTGATCCGCTTTCAGCGTGTAAGAGAGACGGAGATTGTTTCGATCTCCGGTCTCCATGATCTCCAGAAGATTGATTTTCCTGTCAATGCCGCGCAGATTCCAGATTCCGGAATAAAGGTTTCGTTTTCCTCCGTTTTCCCGGCGGAACTGGAATTCATGTCCCCGCTGCCGGTTGGGGTACCATTTGTCGCTCCAGTGATGGAGCTGGAAAACCGTGCTTCCGTCGATTTTCAGGGTGCCGTCCTTGGCAATGTCGTATTGTCCCTGGAGTGAGGCGGCAAGACCGCATGCAATCAGGAGAGTCGAGATTGTTTTCTTCAACATGAAATAAGACCTTTCGCTCTATCAGTTTTTCCAGTTTCCATTATACGGACGTGTCGCATCGGGATAATAGAAGTAAGGTGCGAGTTCATTTTCATTGCCCCAGCGGGAGTAGTGCTGCTGGTTGTTGGCGGCGACATGACCATCCACCGTCAGGTAGTTGTGGGTTCCTCCGTGCGGAAAGATCGCAAGGCTGCATCGCCAGTTGCGTCCGGCCAGATCCATGGAGTTGTCGCTGTTGATCATGACGGAGGAGGGCGATTTGACTTTCCCCATCCGGAGCCACGGATTGAGTCCGGGACTCAGATAAATGTTTTGTCCATATCCGCCGTAACCGATTTCATAGAGATTTTCATCGGTCCAGATTGTTGCGGGATCTCCTCCAATCTTGGCCCCCAGCTGGTACGCCGGACAGAGCGGAACCGAGTAATAAATCTCCGGTTTCGGCCGTTTTCCGAAAAATCCGTCGTTGCCTTCGTAGAGTCCCCGGTTGTGTTTCATCAGAAACAGTGCCGGAGCATAGCTTCCAAGCGCAATTGGCCAGCGGATGCACAATCCTTCTCCATATGCGCCGAAGGAGGCGTAGCTGCTGTTTTCAATTCGCGCCGGGGAAATGAAATCCTGATTGTCCGCGGAATACAGATGCTGTGCGGCTCCCATCTGCTTCAGCTGGCTGATGCAGGATGCGCTTTGCGCTTTGACTTTTGCCTGGTTCAGGGCCGGAAGCAGAAGTCCGGCAAGAATTGCGATAATCGCAATGACGACCAGAAGTTCTATCAGTGTGAAATTTTGGACTCTTCGTTGCATCAAGGCTCTCCTTTCCTTTGTTTTCCATTGATTTTTGCAACTGTTTTGCGTTCAATCAGACGGCAAGGCAGAAATTCCTGATGCCTGCCGTGGTTCTTCTCCTCAAGCAGAATCTCCGCCGCGCGAACCCCGATTTCCCGGAATGGCTGCCGCACCGTGGTCAGATGAAACGTGGCGGCAAATATTTCATCATCAAACCCAATGATGGACAGATCGTCGGGAACGGTCTTCCCCAGTTTGCCCAGTTCGTCCATGACGTTGAGGGCAAGAAAGTCATGGGAACAGATGATCGCCGTCGGCGGATCGGGAAGAGCCAGCAGTTCATGGATCCGTTGTCTGCCCTGTTCGTGAAGAGGAACATTCTCAATGACCGTATGAAGCTCCGGAATCAGCGGAAGTCCCTGGCGGCGGAGTTCATCACAGATCCCGCTGAACCGCTGATCCGCCGTATAGACACTGCTGAAAACCCGGATGCTCCCGATCCGCCGATGTCCCGATTCAACAAGATAACGGACAATTTCCCGTTCCGCCGTATAACCGTCGCTTCCCACAAAGTTCCCGCGGATGACGCCGTTTTCCGCCACCGGCGAATCCACCACCACATATTTGATTCCCGTCTGGTCGAGACCGTCCAGAATCCGGCTGTTGATGTCGTAATAATTCGGCAGAATGACCGGGGAAAACAAAATGCCGGCACAGGAATCCGGCTCAATCCGTTCCAGAACCTGCCTGACTTTTTCCTGCGAGTCCGCGATGTTGTAAACAGCCAGCTCAAGTCCGTGACGGAACAGTACGGATTCCATCCCTTCCAGAAGCTGAAAATTGAATTCGCCTTTCCGCATGGACACAAGAAAAAGAACTTTCGTCTTCTCCGCCGTCGGAACCTTTCCCGAACGATCGCTTGTCACTCCGTTCGAAACAAAACTGCCGACTCCCGGCCGCTGTTCCAGAATGCCTTCCGCCACCAGCTCCCGAAGTCCGCTGCGGACCGTTCCGCGCGAAACATTCAGCTCCTCCGCCAGTTCGTGTTCCGTCGGCAGACGATTCCCCGCCGTATACTTCCCCTCCGAAATCATGCGCCGGATCCCGCTGATGACTTTTGTCCGCTGTGTCTTCTGCATTTCTTTTCCTGTTTTTCATTTCTCTTTTACATTATACAATATTTCCCAGAAAAAACAAGATGGAAAAGACAAAAATGTTTAATTTTTTTTTATAATAGTTATACAATATTGTATAATTTAAAGAAAGAAAAAAGGACGGAAAGACATCGTACCGGCGTTCTGCCGGGGGGAGAGGGAGAGTGTCTTTCCGTCCGGGGGGTTATTTTGAATCCGGCTTTGCCGGGGAGGCGGATGCTGGATCGTTCGTATTTTTGCCGGAGTCCGGTTTCTTTTTATCTCTGACCGGCAGGGATTGTTTCTCGCTGATCCGGATGGCAGGATTCTCTGCCTTCCTGCCGGGGGCTGGTTTCTTTTCGATTGGGATCGGCAGAGGTTTTTTGTCATCCATTCGGAGCGCAGGAGCTGCCTTCTTGTCAGGCTCGGATTTTTTCCCGTCCGCGGCGGTTGCCGAAGGGAGCTTCTCCGCAGGGTGCGCCGCGCTTGTTCCGGTATCTTTCCCGGCGGATTCCCGATTCGGGGAAGCGGGAAGAATGCGCTGGAATTTTTTACGGAAATCCAGCCCGTGCCGCTGGAGATAGTCCTTGCTCCGGATGCCGAGAAGCGCGAAGATGATGCGTTCGCGGCCGGTGATGATGGTAATCTCGCAGCCGGAACCGAAACGCAGCGGCTGGGGCTCCCCGGTCAGAATGATCTTGACCGGATAATAGTTCTGCCCGTTGATTTCCACGGGAAGCTGATAGATCAGATCGACTTTCCCGTGAAAATAACCGTAGTCCAGATAATTGTACTGCTTGCTGGTGATTCGCGCGGGCTGACCGGGCTCAACCTTGAAAATCTGTTTTTCATTGATGAGGGCGATCACTTTTTTGTTCTGGTTGGCGGCGAACTTGATGATGACGTCCCCTTTTTCATAATATCCGCCGGGTCTGGGGGGAATGTCCGTGAGGATTCCCGCGTCGGGCGCGCACATGACATAGTCTTCAAGATGCCGTTCGGCCATGGCCAGCTCATCCAGTTTGCCGGCCCGCTTCTGGCGGAGAAGATCCAGTTCCTGTTTTGCCTTGTCGAGAATTTCCGCGGCCATGCCGTCCTGAAGTTTCTGCCAGTCCTCTTCGAGTCTCTGCACCGTCATGGTGTTGCCGAGGTGCTCCATTTCGATTTTGAGGAATTCGCGGCGGGAGATGACTTTCTGTCCGTAGAGTTTTTTGTAGACCTCCACTTCATGCTGCGACCGGGTGAGACGCTCCCTGGCCTCTTTCAGCTGGAGTCGCGTATGGCGGTAATAGGCGGGAAGCGGATCCTTCTGAAGAAGTTTGAAGTCCTTCTCTTTGACGGCAATGGTGAGTTCGAGTTCCTTGAGCTGGTTTTTCAGCACGGTGATGCGGTCGCGCTGATTGCGGTCGTCGAATTCGAGGAGTTTTTCTCCGCGCTCGACAAATTCCCCTTCGTGGCGGATAATCCGGACGGTCCGTGCGCTGACCAGCGCCTTCAGATCGTAGTCGCGGATTCCGGTGACGGTTCCGTTGCCCATCACCTCGTCGTCCATATACCCGAACAGCATAAAGGAGAACATGATGATGACCAGGACCAGAATGACATAGACGATTCTCCGGAATACCTTCAGCTGTTCCCGGATACGGATTCTGTTCTGCTGCAGATTCATGATGGTGCCTCCCGTTTCCTAGTGCGCGATTGCCATTTTGCGCTGCGTCTGGTAAAGTTCCTTGTAGGTGCCCTCCTGAGCCATGAGCTCGTCGTGGGTTCCCTGCTGGACGATCCTTCCGTTTTCCAGAACAATGATCTTGTCCGCGTTCTGGATGGTGGAGAGTCGATGCGCGATGATGATGGTGGTCTTGCCTTCCATCAGGCGGTCGAGGGCCTCCTGCACCAGGTATTCGGAGACGGTGTCGAGGGCGCTGGTCGCCTCGTCAAGAATCAGAATGGCCGGATTTTTCAGGATCGCGCGGGCAATCGCAAGGCGCTGCTTCTGGCCTCCGGAAAGACTGGCGCCGTTTTCGCCGATGATGGTGTCATAGCCTTCCGGCAGCGTTTCCACAAACTCTTCCACATTGGCAAGACGGGCGGCGTTTTCGATCTCCTCCTCGGTGGCGTCCTCCTTCGCATAGGCGATGTTCTCCCGGATGGAGCCGGAGAAGAGGAACGGTTCCTGAAGCACCACGCCGATGTGCCGGCGGTAGGCTTCAAATCCGAGTTTTCGAATGTCCAGATTATCCACTTTGATGACTCCCGAGGTGACATCGTAGAAACGGAGAAGCAGATTGGTGATCGTCGATTTTCCGGAGCCGCTGGGACCGACCAGCGCGA
>DDJH01000096.1:0-7946 GCA_002338895.1 Lentisphaeria bacterium UBA1829
TGGGGGCATCATCCTTCCCGCTGCTCTGCCGTACATAGATCAGTGCTTTCATTGTTTTTGCTCCTCATGCTACTTGTTTTAATATACACCATATTGTATATTTAACAAGTGATCATAGTAACGATTGCGATCATTGCGATTCTTGCAGCCCTTCTGCTGCCTTCTCTGAACAAGGCTCGGGAAAAAGCGCAGACGATCCACTGCCGGAGCAATATCAAACAGCTCGGCGTTGCCGAATTCACCTATGCCGCAGACAACGACGATTTCTATACCGTCGGCTGGCTGGCACGGGACAAAGGGGACTATTTCTGGAACTATCAGCTCTGCCATTACAAGTATATTCCTCTGAAGGCGCTGATCTGCGAGACTTCCCTTGCGTTGTCCACACACGTGAACCGCTCTCAGCTTCTGGATTACCGGAAGGATGGCCCTTCGTGGGGAAATCTCTACTGGATGATCTGCTGCTACGGACTGAACAACCGGGAGATGGGGTTCGGAAATGAGGGGAATCTGGATCCCGTCCAATATCCCGGTCTGCGGGTGTCGATGGTCAAGCAGCCGAGCCGCTTTATTCTGTTCGGTGAGAACACCGGTGGGGATGCGGAGGATCTGCTTCCCTGGGCCAGACTTTCCAATGTGAACGGAGGCGCAGCGCTTTATCCGTGGCATTCCGGCGGACAGGAGGTCAATCTCTGCCTTGGCGACGGCAGCGCGATCGGGCTTGCCGGCATGGGCCGGGCTCCGGCGGAAACGCGCGCCATCTGGTACTCGGAGTTCGGAAAGGTGAAAAACCGAACCATTGAGGGCAATATGTGGACATGGGACGGAAAAGTCAGATGGGACGAAAATGCGCAGCGCTGAAAAAAAGTAAATTTGCTTTTTTCCTCCTTTCGCGTATAGTATGGGGAAATAAACGGTTCAAAACGGATTGGATGCAGTGAAGAACAAGATCACCATCCGGGATATTGCCCGGCAGTGCGGAACAAGTATTTCCACGGTTTCGCGTGTCATCAACGGAAGCGCAGGCGTGGAGGCGAAACTCAAGGCAAACGTTCTTTCCGCCATCCAGGAATGCGACTGGCAGAGCAACAATCTCCGTTTGAAATTCAGCCGGAAATCGAAGGTGAAGCCGTATGTTGTGGTCGTTTCCTCGTTTCGCGGAAGGAGTCCCGATCTTTCCGCGGTGGCTCCTGTGTCGAAGCTCTGCGCGGAGTGCGATTTCAAAGACCTCTATTTTTTTTCCTGTGATTCGCAGACCATGGAATTCTGCCGATGCGTGAATCCGTATGCATTGATTCTGATTTCCAGTGTTGGAAGCCGCCGCATCGAGGTGGAAAAACTGATTGAATCGGGAACGCGCGTCCTCTATCTGGGACATGGCGAAATTGAACCCCATAAGGGGGCTTCCTGTTATGTTCCAATCGGAGAGTTCATCCGTTATTCCGTTGATCTTCTGCACCAGATGGGCCATACGAAAATCGGCTATTTCGGACAGTTCGGGGAATATGCGCACTTCTCCGGAGCGAATCATCACTCGCCACGCCAGAACGATGCCGTGGAGACTCTTCGAAGTCTGATTCCCGGGTTCAATGTCCGGAACGATACCGTGGGAGACTGTTACAGAAATTTTTCTGCACTTCACGATGTCCTGCGGCAGAAACGTATTACCGGCTGGATCTGCGGAACCGGGAACATGGGACGCTGGTTTTGTGAGGAGGCGGAAAAACTCGGACTGCGCATTCCGGAGGATCTCTCCGTTCTTGCTCTCTCGGGTATTGAAATTCCTCCGGAGAGGATCTCCTCGGTCGAGGCGGAGACAGAACAGCTGGAAGCGGTCCTTCGCGATTTTCTGCTTTCCGATCCCTACACGGAACAACAGATTGCCCTGCGTCCCCGACTGCGGAATCCCGGCCGGACTCTGGCTCCTCCGCCCGGCAGCGTCTGACAGCGAAAAGCTGGACGGAAGGGACCCGCTTTGCTTTGGAACGCTTGATTTTTCCTCCTTTTATGGTACAGTATCCCCCTGAAAAGAAAATACGGCGGAACAGACGGCCGGTTCGCTTTGCCGGAGTCTTTCCCCAAACCGGAACGCTGAGACACTGCGTTGAAACGGAGGATGGCCGGAGGCCCCGCATGAAAGGATGGCGATCCTGATGCGAATCCCCGAATATTGGAAGGAGGCAGACGGATTCTCCATCGCCGGAATGAAACAGGAGTCCCTCTTATGAGATCCGTGGATCCATCCGTAAGACTGTAAAAGGAGAGTGCACTTGAAAAAGGTGAATCTGCATACGCATACGGCCCACTGCCGTCATGCGGCCGGAACCCCGGATGAATACTGCGCCGCCGCGCTCGAACACTCCTTTGAGATCCTTGGATTTTCCGACCATGCCCCGTTTCCCGACAACCGGTACGCAAGAAGCCGAATGGCGTTCGCGGAGCTGAGCGAATACTGCCGGGAGGTTCGGAAGGCAAGGGAGAACTTTCCGATGCTGCGGATCCCTCTCGGTCTCGAAATCGAATACTGCGCCGATCTCGGACGGGGATATTATGAGGATCTGATCGGAGAATACGGATTGGATTATCTGATCGGAAGCGTTCATTTCGTGGAGACTGCCGACCATGAGATCCATCCGTTTTACGGCGGAGCGTGGGCATCTCCGGAAGTCCTGGACGCCTTTGTGCGTCAGACGGTACAGACGATGGAGAATCTTCCTCTTCTCTATCTGGGGCATCCGGACGCCTTCGCATCCATTGCGGGAAGAATGACGCCGGATTTGAAAAGCGGATTCCGCGAAATCGTCGCCGCCGCAAAAAGTCTCGGCATCCCGCTTGAGGTGAACGGAAACGGTTTCCGAAAGGGGCTCTTCCAGACGGAAGAGGGGATCCGTTACCGCTATCCGTGGGACGAATTCTGGGAGATTGCGGCGGAAGCCGGCGCCGATGTGGTGATCGGCTGTGATGCACATCATCCGGATCAGATCGATTCGGAATACGGCGTGTGTCTGGGCTATGTGAGGAAAATGGGGCTGAACAACCGGTCCGGGGCGGTCGCGGAGAAGCTCCTTCCTCCCCGCGGATAAAGAACCCCGGACGGCAGATGGTCTTCCGCTCCGGATTTACGGACGGAGCGCCTTCAGCTGGAAGCTGACTTCGACGGGCTGGCCGCCTTTCACGGAAATATGCTGGGTGGCCCGCTGGTCGTGATGGGTCTGCACGCAGTTCTTTCCGGAGGCTGCGTCGCCGGTATGGAAGGCCTCCTTTTTGAGATTCCAGCCGACGGGAAGGCCTTTTGCGTTCCTCTCTTCAAAATCGCCGTTCTTCAGCGTTGCGCCTTTTACGGTGACGGCGTCGTAGAGAAGGAGGTGTTTCTTCTGATTTCCCATGATGATGAATTCCACCTGTCCATCCGTTTTCGGCGTGAAGGTGAAGGAGTGCTTTTTCCACTCCGGAGTCGACTGAACCGTGACGATCAGACGCTGATCCTCCTTTCCTTTCATCCAGAGCGCGGGCGAGGCCGTCACTCCTTCCGAGACCGAGTTGCAGACCAGTCCGCTTTTGGCAAGCAGATCGATTCTTGCGTCGTCCGCGGCGGAAAGCGCGGCAGCTGCGGCGAAAGCAGCCGCAATCAGAATGGTTTTCATGTTGTTCGCTCCTTTCAGAATGGTTTATTCCAGATCCAGACGGATGTTGTCAAACACGACTTTCCCGGTCGTCTCTTTCCCAAGTCCGAGTTCCACGTTCAGAAAGTCCGTGTTGTTTTTCAGCGTGACCGGGAACTGATAGAGCTTCCAGTCGGAGTTCCCGTCAAGATCCCGCTTCCGGTATTTCTCCACCGGCATCTCCCCATGGCGCTTCATCGAAAGACGGACAAAGAGTCCGTGTTTCCCTTTCCCCGGAGAACGGGTTTTCACCTGCTCCAGTTTTGCCAGGAAGGAGAGGGTTCCCTTCCGGTACTTTCCGGCGGGGATCGAAATCTGCTGAATGATCGCCGTCGGCTCCTTCTGCTCCCGGGAGACTTCCAGGCAGAGGCCGCCACCGTGATAGCCGAGTCCCTCCGCACAGCGGAACGCTGTTCCGAAGCGGACCGGGTGGAAGAAGAAATCGGCTTCTCCCAGCTGACTTTTTTCCAGCGAACCGTTCTTCAGAAGATCCGTCCCGTTCCGGAACAGAGGATAGTGGAAGCGATTCTGGTAGGAGGAGCCGGACACCCCCCGGAGACGTTCCTTGCTTCCATCGCCCCGGGTGACGATCAGATCCAGACCGAAATACTCTTCCGCAAGCGGAATCCGGAACTCCGCCCGATACCCGGACGCGCTCTTTTCCGCTTTGAAATCAAAGGGGATTTTCAGATCTTTTCCCTTTTTCAACACCCCCCTGCTTCCATCCGGAGTGCCGTAGAACTGTTTCGGGAACGTCTTGTTCAACGCGAGATTGCGGAACGGCTGTTCATCCAGAAAGAGTTCCACGCAGCTGCCCTTGTGAAAGACCTTTTCCGGATGGACGTTGGAATCCCTGACATCCAGCTTCACGATCAGATTCTTTCCATCGGAGGAGAGTTCCGCTGTGCTGCCGTTTTCCAGAACCAGTCCGGCGGGAAGCTGGTAGGTCGGAGTCTCCGGAACGGAGGCGGTGATTTTCTTCAGCGAGCCCCGGAAGCCCTCCACGGCGACCGTGTTCAGAAGAGGATCGTTCCGGAAGGAGAATTCCACCGGAAGCGTGTCGATCCGGGCTTCGACTTCGACCGGAAGACCGGTCAGGTTCTGTCCTTCAAAGAACGTGGTGTTTCCGAAGCGGCGCGCGCGGATCTCCACCGGATTCTGCAGACGGAACTGCGAATTCTTCAGAAGGGAACGGACCTCCGCCGGAGTGCCGGTCACATACCACGGCTCGAATTTGAGCGTGTGCTCCTTGCCGGAGACCGGATTGCCGTAGATGTCCCGCACCTGCGCGGAGCTTCTGCCCGGGATCCAGGTGCTGCCGGAAGGACGCATGTCATAGAGAAAACCGAGCGCTTTCTTTCCGTCGCGGCTCTCGAACATTCCGCAGCGGACCCATTTCGAGAGCTTCAGCTCCTGCACGCGGTCCATGTCCTTCAGAAGGACGGAAAGAGCGTTGGTCGCCGCGAACACGTCGTTGGGCGCGGCCAGTCCGTTCACGTTCACCTGACGGTAGAAGGCGGTGGTGGTGTTGGCCATCGTGGCCTTCACCCCGTTCAGGAAACCGTCGAGAAACTGACGGGCCACCTCGTTGGCGCCGAAGCGTTCCTTGTTCAGATAGTAGTTGATCTGTTTGGAATAGGCGGTCTGGAGATAGTAGTTCTCCGTGTTCCAGAGCGGCTTTTTCACCTTCAGCGTGCTGGAGATGTCGCGGACGACGTCGCGATAGCGGAAATAGGTGCCGTTGATGTAGTCGAGTCCGCAGTTGTAGGGATGAAACGCGATGCCGTCGAGATCGTTGACGTAATCGGGATCCGCCTCGTTCAGCTGCCGGCACCAGCCGACAATGTTCATGCCGAAGTCACCGGTCACGCCGTTGCCGAGAACGATCGAATCGGGCTGCTGCTTTTTGATCGTCTTGTAGGTGTACCTGCAGAGGTTGATGAACCATTTCGCGTGTCCCTCCGGCGGATGGATCAGAAGACCGGGTTCGTTGCTCATTTCCCAGATCCGGACATCGTCCTTCCAGGTCTTCAGCACAAAGTCCAGATAGCGGTCGTAAACGCCTTTGATCGGGACCATCAGAACACCATCCCGATTGTCCTTCGTGACCTTGTGGTATTTCGCAAGATAGGTCGGGAAACCGTGACGTCCTTTTTTGAGAACGTCCTGAATGTTCGTCTGCGTGTTGAAGCTGCCGACCAGGCAGAAGACCGGTTCAATCCGATATTTTTTCATCATCCGGATTGTGCTGTCCAGCGGCTCTTTGCGGAATTTTCCCTCTTCCGGTTCGGTTGCGCGCCAGTAGCCCCATACCCGTCCGATCGCCTGTCCGCTGAGACGCATGTCGCGGAACGTTTTCTCAAATCCGCCCGGAAGCGAGATAAAGCGGTTCTCCAGCGCGTCCGATCCGTAGAACCGGATGCCGTTTTCCGTATTCGATCCGAGCGCCCAGCCGGGAGAAAGGCGCGGATGGTCGACCGGATCATGAAGAACCGCAAATTCTCCGCCGATCCGCTCCGCCGCCGATCCGTTCCATTTCAGATGCGCCGCAAAAGAGCCGTACCGGTCCGGTTTCCAGAGAAGATTCCCCTCATAAATTCCATCCGCCTGACGCTTCAACACCACCGGAAGCGAGGCGATCGGCTGCTGATTGTGGAAAAAGCGGATTTCCATCGTCCCGGCAATCTCCTTTTCCTTCGAATCCAGAACCGCGCGGACAGTCATTTTCACCGGCTCGCCCGAACGGTAGGTCGAATCGACTTTGTCGAACGTTATGGCGTATTCATCCTGCGGTTTTGACGGGGCGTCGAGCCGGCGGAAACGGAAATTGTCCAGATACAGTGTGTTGATTTCCCTGCCGCCGGAAGGAAGGACCCAGATGCTGTAAAAGTTGGTGTAGCCCTTGATCTTGAATCGTTTGGAGAAGGTCTGCCATTTGTCGGTGGGACGGAAGGCGAAACCGCTGAGCATCGGATAGTATCGGTCGCGGTCGCCGTCGGTGTTTGCACGGAAGTCGATGCGGAAGGTCTGGTTCGGTGTATAGCTTCCGTTCTCGTTCGGAGCGGCTTTCGCATCAAAGGAGATTTCCACTTCACAGGCGTCATAAATATAAAAATCCTCCAGCGAGAGCCGGTAGGAACGCAACCCCTTGTATCCGGGGATCATCACGCAGCGTCCCGGATTGCCGCCATTGACGGTCTGCGGATAATAGATCCGTCCCGGATCCGCATCGCTTTCCCGGTTGCCGATCTGAATGTTTTCAAATTTGAAACCGGGCGCCGGACCATTCAGAATCCCGAGTTCTCCGCTCGAATTGCTGTTGATGGTTTTTGCCGCTGCGATCAGGGAGATTCCCGAAAGCAGGACGGTTGTGCAAACTCTCTTCATAACGATTACTCCTGAAAAATATCTGCTGTTCTGTGTTTTACGGTTTGAATCCGGCTTTCAGAATCCGGTTGGCGGTTCCATCATATCCGGGGGTTGCGAGAGCGACACTTTCTCTCTGATGCACAGCATGTCCATCCGCGTAAAGAAATCCCGCCGTTCCATTGTGCCGGGTGCAGTTGACGGTCTTCTTCGATCCGCTTCCATTGTAATCGTCTCCATAGAGCCGGGATGAACTGGTGGAGACCCCTTCACCCATGCTGACGGCCTGGGCGGGAGAGAGAACCTGTGTGATTTTCCGTGTCCGCCCCGGCTCATCACCGGTCGTGTTGACCGACCCCCCATGAAGATAAATATTAATCTGATAATTCGTAATATTATCCGCCCAGTGAAGCAGCTTCGGCTCCGCCGGACAGGAAAACTGGCCGACTCTCCGCGTGGCATGACACCCCCACGTAACACCATATGGACCGGGTTTTGTCCAGGCTTCCACCGTGTTCGGCGTGCTCTCCGTAAAACCGCACAGAATTCCGAACCAGACCCGGTACCTCCGATCAAGAGAATACTCCGTCGGCTCCCCGTTCCAGTTCGGAACCAGCCAGTCCTCATTTTCTCCGGAATACTGCATACTTGCCATCCCGAGCTGTTTCATGTTGTTGATGCAGGAAACGGTGCGTGCCCGGGCGCGGGCCTTGTTCAGAGCCGGAAGCAGAAGACTCGCCAGAATGGCGATCACGGCAATCACGACAAGAAGCTCTACCAGAGTAAAAAATCCACCCCGTCCAATCTCTCTTTTCCTTTTCTTCATTCTTCACCTCATCCCCTGTTAACTCTTCGAGAAAAAACGGAAAAATGCAACGACATTTTTCCGGGTCAAGGGCCGCCGCCCTTGTCGCGGTC
>DDJH01000096.1:7971-18542 GCA_002338895.1 Lentisphaeria bacterium UBA1829
GGAGCACGAAACAACCCGTCTCCACCTCTTTCTTCCCTTCAATCCCTTTTCAATCCCCTCTATCCCCCTTACTTCTCTCCCACGTGCTTCTTTGCATATTATAGCATATCTTCGAACATCTGTAAATGTATCTTTTGTTGATTTTTTTTGGACTTTTTGTAAAATCTTCCATGACCCCTCCCCAGCAAAAACAAAAAGAATGAATAACTCTCCAATCCCGTTTGCATTCTAAGCGAACTTGACTTATTGTAAAACCACAGGAGATGCCCATATGGTTGAAAACCGCAACGAGAAATGCAACAACAACTTCATCTGGAATCAGTTCCTCGCGGAACTGGACGTGAAGACCATCAAAAGCGGAGAGGCCTACAACATCCAGTCCTGGCCGACCCTGCAGATGTTTTCCGGAGAAGTCTATTACCGCCTGCATCTTCCGGTGAGCGGGAAATTCCGCGTGGTGTATCCAGGCGGAAACTGCCTTGTCGAACCGGGCAACCTCTATCTGATACCCAGCATCCTCCCCCTGAAACTGGAAGGGATCGAGCCATACACCCACTGCTGGATCCACTTTGTCTCCAAACAGCTCCAGACCATTCCGATGCTGGGATACCCGCAGTCAACTCCGCTTGAGAACCCCGGAATCCTCCGGAAGAAATTCGAAGACGTCTACCGGACCATGAAAACATGCGACTCCTTTGCCGATGCCGTCATGATTAAAAACACCGTCACGGAGCTTCTGGTTCCGTTCCTGGAAAAAATATCCGGACATCTGCCGGATTCCGTCCTCTCGCTTTCCGAATTCATGAAGGTGATCGATTACATCGATCTGCAGCTGAAGCGGAATATCGAGATTGCGGAGCTCAGCGCACTGCTGGGCATGTCCCGCGCGGAGTTTTCCGCATCGTTCCGGAAAGTCTTCGGCGTCCCCCCGAAGCAGTACATCTCCATCCGGCGGCTCTTCCATGCAAAACTCCTGCTGATGGAAAGCTCACTCCCGATCAAGGAGATCGCCGCACAATGCGGATACCGCGATGAATTCTTCTTTCACCGCATCTTCAAGAAATATACCGGCATCCCCCCGGCAAAATACCGGAAATACTCCTGCTACTGACCGGATCGGCAGAAATAAAAAAGGCCGGACATTGCGTCCGGCCCGAAGGAGAAAAAAGTTCTTTTTCCTGATTCCTTACTTGGATTCCATCTCGAACACCTGAGCGCCCGGAGGATTGAATCCGTGATCCGCACCCTGAATGTATTTGATCTTCTTGGGGCCCGGAATGTTGTTGTAGAGCACCGTCACGCCGCTGGGCGGGCAGGTGTAGTCGCCGAGACCGGCCTTGGTGATGTTGACCTGGCAGGTCTTCGGAATGCGCTTCGCATGGTTGACGATGTCATAATAGTTCAGACCCGGGACATAGGAGGGTCTCCAGCCGTTGAGACGCTTGATGGTCGTTGCGCCGAAGTCCGCGCACCACGGAATGCTGGGCGTCGCAAGATTGACCTGCGGATCCAGTGCCGCGGCCCAGACGGTCTGCAGTCCGCCCTGGCTTCCGCCGTTGGCCTGAAGATTCTTCCCGTCCCACTGCGGAAGCGATTTGACGAACTGGAGCGAACGCATCACGCGGAGGGCCATGCCGTTGAAATAGGCCTGCTCCGGATCGGCATTCTGCTTCGGATCAAACGCGTAGATCTGATTGTTGGATTTGATCTTCGCAAAGAAATCGTTGTAGTAGGCGGCGTCTTTTCCCAGATCATAGCCGTGGGCGTTGATCGTGAAGTTGATCTTGTCGCCCGGAAGCCATCCGGCCGGTTTCTGAACGCCGGTTCCGTAGCCCTGATAGTTCACAACCGCTTTCAGGGATTTCGGTTTCGCGTTCACCGGAATGCTCAGATAACCCGTGACCGGACGCGGTCCGGCACAGTCGATCGAGACCGCATACTGTTTGACCTTCGCATTGGAGGGCTGAACCTCGGTCATCGTGTACTTGAGCGGAACTTTGTCCAGTTTCGCCTTCTGCTTTGCCCAGAACGCATCGAAATCCTGCGGTTCGGGAACCGCCTGTTTCAGCATTGCAATCTGCACACCGGCTCCGCCGTCAAACGCTTTGGTGCGGGTGAGGGTCTTGCCCTTCTGCCACGGATGCGGGTAGACAAGGCCGACATTGTTGCCCTTGTGATCGCGCAGCCATGCTTCCACTCGGACAAAGCCCGGTTTGTCCGAACTTGTGGTCACTTCAATGGGTTTATTCGGAACCACGTTGACCGTTCCGCTCTTTGTGATCCCGTCATCTCCGGTGCGCTTCCAGAACAGCGTATAGGGCTTGTCCGGCAGTTTCTGCCCGCCGAAATCCACCACAAAGGTGAACTTCATCGTCTCGCCCGGCTTGTAGTCCGGATTGGCCCGATCCAGTTTCGCGGAAAATTTGATCTTGGAGTTGTCAACCTTGACCGGATTGAGTTTCTTCAGATTGTCGAATTTGCCGACCACATACATCTCGGCCGATTTGTATTTGTTCCCCGTCGGCTGGAACGTCCAGTCCGGATGTCCCTTCGGATTCGGGTTGTTGCCGATGCCCAGGTCGCAGTTCGGCGTGCCGTGGCTGTTGAATGCAAATACGGTCTGCTTCTTCAGGTAGTTGTGCACCTGCATGGAGCCGTAGCCGGCATTGTTGGTTTTGTCCGGAGCATCGCCAAAATCATATTTCCCGGTCGCTCCCGGAATCTTCTGGCTGTTTCCGCTGCCGTAATTCCCCTGCCAGAATTCAATGTTGCCCTTCTCAAATGTACCGGTCGCCACGCCCGGAACGTTCGATGCAACTTTCAGGTTGTTCACATAGGTCTGAATCACTCCGGAGGACGCGTTCGGCACGCCGACCTTGTAAAGATCCTGCGTGAACGGATCCATTTCCGCATAGACCCATGTCTCTTTTCCCTGCTTGTCCGTCAGCTTCAGAAGGTATCCGATCCGTTTCAGGGTTCCGGAAAGTGCATCCGAATTGTCCTGCTTGTATCCGGCGGAGCGGGCTCCCGCGATCGGTGAGAATTGATAGATCAGCTCATACCCCTTGGCATCCGGAACCAGCTGTTCCAGTTCGGGCACCGCCGCCGAAAGCGGAAGCATCCCAAGTGCCAGGGCCGACAACGCAAACGATTTAAATTTCATTGCTCAGTCTTTTCCTTGTTTTTTTATGTTAGGACGAATTGCGGGAATTCAGAAACCTTCCCGGACTTTTCAATAATAACACGGCTGTTCCGCATTTTCAAGAAAAAAACTGTAAAATCGATGGATTTTTCTTTAAAACGGCCTCTCTTCTCCCTCGGTTTTCCCAAGAAAATGCCGAAAAAAATGAAAAAATCCCTCTCTTCTCCGATCCGCTTACGCTTCACCGGAACGGAGAAGGTCATCGAAATAGGCAATTGTCCGCTTCAGCCCCTCTTCCAGCGGCGTCGTCGGGGTCCAGTTGAGAAGCTCCTTCGCCTTCGTAATATCGGGACGGCGCTGGCGGGGATCGTCCGACGGCAGTTTGCAGAACTCCAGCTTCGAATGTGATCCGGTCAGCTTCTTCACCAGCTCGGCCAGCTGAAGCATCGTGAACTCGCCGGGATTGCCGATGTTGACCGGTCCCGTAATCTCGTCGCCGGTGTTCATCATCCGGACCATCGCGTCGATCAGGTCCGTGCAGTAGCAGAAGCTCCGCGTCTGGGATCCGTCCCCGTAGATCGTGATCGGCTCGTTCCGAAGCGCCTGAAGAATGAAGTTGCTCACCACGCGTCCGTCGTTCGGATGCATGTTCGGCCCGTACGTATTGAAAATCCGCACAATCTTGATCCGCAGACTGCATTGGCGGCGATAGGACATGAACAGCGTCTCCGCCGCCCGTTTCCCCTCGTCGTAACAGGCCCGTTCCCCGATCGGATTCACGTTGCCCCAGTACTCCTCCACCTGCGGGTGAACATGCGGATCCCCGTACACTTCCGAGGTTGACGCCTGAAGAATCTTCGCCCCCGTCCGTTTCGCAAGACCCAGCATGTTGATCGCTCCGTGAACACAGGTCTTCACCGTCTGCGCCGGATCCTTCTGGTAGTGAACCGGAGAGGCCGGACAGGCCAGATTGTAGATCTCGTCCACTTCCACATAAAGCGGAAAGGTCACATCGTGGCGGAGCAGTTCAAATCGACGGTTGTCCAGAAGCGCCTCGATATTCTTCTTGTTCCCCGTGAAAAAATTGTCGACACAGATTACGCTGTGTCCCTCGTTCAGAAGACGTTCGCAGAGATGGGAGCCGAGAAATCCTCCCCCTCCTGTCACCAGAATATTTTTGCGCGCCATTGCAACACCCTGTTCCTCTTTCCCTGAAAATTTCCGGACCTGTTTTCCGTGCGGATCCCTGCTCCGTATCCAAAATGATGGACATCGATATTTATATCATGAAAAAAAGTTTCTGTCAAGCCTCTTTTGAAAATTTACCTCTCCGCCTTTCCCTCATTTTCCTCGGAAGAACGGAAAACGCTTTCTGAAGAGAACAGCTCTCCGCAGAGACGGCTCATGTCCGCCGGAAGAGGCGCTTCCGCCTGAAGAATCTCTCCCCGGAACGGGAAGCGGAGACTTGCCGCGTGCAGGGCCTGGCGGGGAAGAAGCAGACGCGCACGGTCCGCTTCCGTCAGAGAATCGGATAGAAAACGGGTGAACAAGGTCTCGTCCGGACCGTACAGCTTGTCGCCGACGAGCGGAAATCCGAGCGAACAGAGCGTCGCCCGGATCTGATGGAGCCGTCCCGTCCGCGGAAACGCCTCCACCAGACTGAAGTTGTTCCGGCTCGACAGACACCGGAACAGCGTTTCCGCCCGTTCCCCGTCCGGCGGAACCTCCTCCGTGAAGCGGCGTTTCTTCCGCACCGCCGCGGAAGGATCCGATGAGAGATAGCCATCCGCCCGGTACTCCTCCGGAAACGTCCCGTAAACAATCGCAAGATAGCGCTTGTGGACCTGCTGACTGCTCAGCGCCCGGGTGAATTCGGCCGCGGTCCGGCTGTTCCGGGCCGCCAGAACCACCCCCGAGGTCTCCCGGTCGAGACGTGTCGCAATATGAATCTTCTCCCCGAACTCCTTCCGCAGCGCGTACCACAGCGTATGGTGGAAAAACACTCCCGCCGGATGGCAGGGAAGATTCCCCGATTTCGAAACAATCAGATAGTCCGGAGTCTTCTCCAGAACCTCAAACGACGCATCGACCGGCGGCTCTTCCAGAATCCGGGGCAGAAACGCAATCCGTTCGCCTGCCTGAAGACGGCGCGAAGGTTTCGACGGCCTGCCGTTCAGCAGAATCTCCCCCTCCGCAATGCTCTTCTGCCACTCCGTCCGGGAGCGGTAGCTGAAGCGTTTCTGCAGATAAAAGTCGAGCCGGACTCCGCTGCTGTCCGGCTCGACGGTGGTTTCCGCAATTCTTCTGTCCGAATCCGGAATCATTTTGCTCCGACTTTGAGCACGCCGCCGGTGTCGGCGCTGGTCGCCAGACTGGCGTATTTCGCAAGATAGCCGGTTTTGATTTTCGGTTCGCGCGGCTTCCAGGTCTTGCGGCGTTCCGCGATCACATCGTCGGAAACCTCCAGCGTGACGGTCCGGTTCGGAATGTCGATGGAGATGATGTCGCCGGGTTCCACCAGTCCGATCAGTCCGCCCGCGGCGGCCTCCGGACTCACATGGCCGATGCACGCGCCGTGTGTCGCTCCGGAGAAGCGGCCGTCCGTAATCAGCGCCACGGAGGATCCCAGTCCGCGTCCCATGATGTAGCTGGTCGGTGCAAGCATCTCCTGCATGCCCGGTCCGCCTTTCGGACCCTCGTAGCGGATGACGACCACATCGCCCTCCTTCACCTTGCCCCCGAGAATCCCTTCACACGCCTCTTCCTGGCTTTCAAAAATCACCGCCGGTCCTTTGTGGACCAGCATCTTCGGATCCACTCCGGCAGCCTTCACCACGCAGCCTTTCTCCGCAAGATTGCCGAACAGAATGGCAAGTCCGCCGACTTTGCTGTAGGCGTTGTCGAGCGTATGGATGATGTCGCCGTCCGGATCGGGCGCCGCGGAGTACTGTTCCGCCAGAGTCCTGCCGGAGACGGTCGGGCAGGAACCGTCGATCAGTCCGGTTTTCGCAATCTCCTTGAGGATCGCCATGATGCCGCCGACCCGGTTGCAGTCCTCCACGATGTGCGCCGAACCGCGCGACGGCGCCAGCTTGCAGATGTTCGGCGTCTTTCTGGAAATCTCATCGAGTTTCCGGATGTCCACATCCAGTCCCGCCTCGTTGGCGATCGCAAGCGTATGGAGCACCGTGTTCGAGGAGCCGCCCATCGCCATGTCGAGCACCAGCGCGTTCCGGAACGAGGCCGACGTCACAAAGTCTCTTGCCCGCGGCGGCTGATCCATTTTCGCCAGTTCCACAATCCGGAACGCCGCTTTGCGCCAGAGTTCGATCCGTTTCGGATCATCGGCCGCGATCGTGCCGTTTCCGGGAAGCGCAATGCCAAGCGCTTCGCAGAGGCAGTTCATGCTGTTCGCGGTGAACATGCCGGAGCAGGAGCCCGGTCCGGGACAGGCGGTGCACTCCAGCTGTTCCATCTGCGCGTCGTCGATCTTGTTGACCACGCGGGCGGCGACTCCCTCGAAGATGGAGTTGAGGTCGGTGTCGTGATCGAACCAGGGGGTCTTGCCGGCACGCATCGGACCGCCCGAGGCAAAGATGGTCGGGATGTTGAGGCGCATGGCCCCCATCAGCATGCCGGGAACGACTTTGTCGCAGTTCGGGATGCAGATCATCGCGTCGAACGGATGGGCGGATCCCATGGTCTCGACGCTGTCGGCGATGATCTCGCGGCTGGCAAGGGAGTATTTCATGCCGGAGTGGCCCATGGCGATGCCGTCGCAGACCGCGATGGTGTTGAATTCATAAGGAACTCCGCCCGCTTCGCGAATGGCGTCGCAGATGATCTCGCCGACCTTCTTGAGGTGGCAGTGGCCGGGAACAATGTTGGTGTAGGAGTTGCAGACTCCGATGAAGGGTTTCCCGATGTCGGAACGTCGGATGCCGGTTGCCATCATCAGAGCGCGGTGCGGCGCACGCTCCAGCCCTTTCTTCATGATGTCGCTTCGCATGGTGAATCCTCTCTTTTTACGAAAAATTATTGGAAAAATGGTTGAAATTTCGTCGTTTCCTGCCATAATATAAAGGACAGTCGGCGGGCGTGTTTTTCAGCCATTCGCATAATATAACACGGCTGTCGCGTTTACACAAGGCAGGAGAAGAAATAAATTATGTTTAGTGATCTGACCGATAAGCTTCAGAATGCTCTGCGGAGGCTGCGCGGCGTCGCGTCTCTTTCGGAATCGAATATTGCCGAACCGATGAAGGAGGTGCTCAACGCGCTGCTGGAGGCGGATGTGAACCGCGAAGTGGCGGAGGAGTTCATCGCCGGAGTCTCCCGCGAATGCCTCGGAGAGGATGTGCTCAAGAGCGTGACGCCCGGGCAGATGGCGGTGAAAATCGTGCACGACAAGCTCGTCGAATTCATGGGAGAGGCGGAAGCGCCGATCGCATGGAATGCAGCGGTCCGCCCGAACGTGATCCTGATGGTCGGTCTGCACGGCGGTGGTAAAACTACGACCAGTGCAAAACTCGCCGCCCTCCTGAAAAAACGCGGAAAAAAGGTGATGCTGGCCGCCTGCGACGTCTACCGCCCCGCNNCCTGCCGCAATCGATCAGCTGGAGGTGCTCGGAGGAGAGGTCGGCGTCGAGGTGTATGCCGAACGGGGGGAGACCGATGTCTGCTCCATCTCCCGGAACGCAGTCCGGCGCGCCGCGGCGGAAAACTGCGACTACCTGATCGTCGATACCGCCGGTCGGCTGCAGATCGATACCGCCATGGTTCAGGAGCTGGTCCGGCTGAAGGACACCGTATCGCCGGCGGAAATTCTGCTGGTAGCGGATGCCGCACTCGGTCAGCAGGCGGTCTCCGTGGCAAAACATTTCCATGATGCGCTCGGAATCACCGGCGTCGTGCTGACAAAGCTCGACGGCGATGCGCGCGGCGGTGCGGCGCTCTC
Source organism: Lentisphaeria bacterium UBA1829 (assembly GCA_002338895.1). GTDB lineage: Bacteria > Verrucomicrobiota > Lentisphaeria > Victivallales > UBA1829 > UBA1829. The sequence goes on from DDJH01000096.1 coordinate 16,071, forward strand.
CATCCGGAAGGTCACCGGATGCCCGATCAAATTCGTCGGAGTGGGGGAAAAGACGGAGGATCTGCAGGTGTTTCATCCGGACCGGATGGCGTCCCGGATCCTCGGAATGGGCGATATTGTCTCCCTCGTGGAGAAGGCCGCGGAGGAGATCGACCGCGAAGAGGCCGAAAAACTCCAGGAGAAACTGAAGAAAAGCCAGTTTGATTTCAACGACTTTCTCGGCCAGCTCCGGCAGATGAGCAAGATGGGCGGCGTGGAGGCGATTTTGAAGATGCTGCCCGGAGGGGGAAAGATCGCGGGAATTCCCGGATTCGAACCGGAACAGTTCCGGCGGATGGAGGCGATGATCTGCTCGATGAATAAAAAGGAGCGCGAAAATCCGGATCTGATCGATATGTCGCGCCGCCGCAGAATCGCACGGGGAAGCGGAACGACGGTGGAGCAGGTCAGTCAGCTGATTAAACAGTTCACCAATATGCGCAAGATGATGAAGAATGTCGGATTGTTCGGTCATTCGTTCCGGGGCGGACGGCTCGGGTCGATGGACATGGGGGCTCTCGCAGCGGGCGGACGCATGCCCTCCTTCTCGCGCGGATCCAATTACACTCCGCCGAAGAAAAAGCGGAAGAAACGGTAAGAGCAGAACATGAATCCGACACGGAAGGAAATCTGGATCGTCGCGGGAGAGGCGTCGGGGGATCTTTACGGCGCACGCATCGCCGCGGAACTCAAACGCCGCCGCCCGGATGTGGTGATCTGCGGAATGGGAGGCGTCGAAATGCGCAAGGCCGGAGTCGAACTGCTGGTCGATTCCAGCGAACTCGGCGTGATCGGTCTGGTGGAGGTGCTGGAGAATCTGCTGAAGTTCATCCGGATTCTGCTGTACCTGATCCGCGAAGCGGAAAAACGGCGTCCGCTGGAGGTGATCCTGATCGATTATCCGGGATTCAATCTCCGGTTTGCGAAAGCGATGTGGAAGGCCGGAATTCCGGTGGTGTGGTACATCAGTCCGCAGGTGTGGGTGTGGCGGCACGGCAATATCCGGAAACTGGCAAAGTACTGCCGGAAGCTGCTGGTGATTTTTCCGTTTGAACCGGAGGTCTACAACGGGTCCGGACTGGATGTGGAGTTCGTCGGGCACCCGCTGGTGGACATCGTCCGGGGACGGGCGGATGCGACCATCGAACGCGATCCGAACACCATTCTGCTTCTCCCGGGAAGTCGGAAGAAGGAGATCGAATATCTGCTGGAACCGTTTCTTCGGACCGCCGTGCTGCTGAAGAGTCGTCATCCGGCGTTCCAGTTTGTGATCGTTTCTCCGCGCGAACGGATTCTGCAGATGGTGCAGGAGGGGATGGAGAAGTTCCGGAAGGCCAATCCGGGGACACTGCTTCCCCCCATTCAGCTGACGCGGGGAAAGGCCGCGTTCTGGATGCAGCGGTGCGCGGCGGGGCTCGCCGCATCGGGGACGGTCACGGTGGAGTGCGCGATCGCCGGACTTCCGCTGGTGGTCGCCTACAAACTCAACAAGCTGACCTTCCTGCTGGCCCGTATCATCATCGGGAAGCTGTTCCGTGGATTCTTCACGATGCCGAACATCATTCTGAACCGGTGCGTGTTCGAGGAGTTTCTTCAGCATCAGGTGATCCCGGAGGACCTGGCCGACGCGCTGGAGCGGATCCTGCCCGGCGGAGAACGGCACGATCAGGTTTCCGCGGATATGCAGGAGATGGTCGAACAGCTTTCCGGAGGAGCAAACGGCGCGATCGGCAAAGCGGCCGCAAGTGCGCTGGCGGTGATCGGAAAGTCCTGACGGACAGAAGGATGGAGTTCCCGGACGGAGACGGTGTCGGGATGCCATCTGTTTCCCGATGCCGGTCCGATGCGTCGGAAGGTGCGGAACCCTGCCTGTTTTCCCTGCGATGATGTCAAATGGAAAATTGAAAATTTTCCCTGAAAAAAATCGGTTGGACGAGTTGTATTTTTTCGAAAAGGATGTATCATACAAAGCACAAAATATGCACCGTTTGACAGAAGATAACACAAGATATAGGGATTTGAAGGGTTTATGAAGATTGTGAAGAGAAGCGGAGCGGAAGAGGATTTTTCCGTTTCGAAGATCCTTGCCGCTGTGACAAAAGCCAACCAGACAGTGGAATACAAGGATGCTCTGACCGCGCATCAGATTGAGGCGATCGGAGAACATGTGGAAGGAATCTGCCGGGCGCTCGACCGGGCGCTGTCGGTGGAGGAGATTCAGGATATTGTCGAGAACCGGATCATGGAGGAGGGGGCCTTCGAGGTTGCGAAGAAGTACATCACCTACCGGTATGTGCGCAGCCTGGTCCGCCATGCGAATACGACGGATAATCAGATTCTGAGCCTGATCGAATGCAACAATGAAGAGGTCAAGCAGGAGAACTCCAACAAGAACCCGACCATCAACAGCGTGCAGCGCGACTATATGGCGGG